>JAFTQX010000029.1 GCA_017462545.1 Clostridia bacterium | reverse complement strand
GAGTAAGTGTCCGCAGACTTCGACTCCTCAACGGTGATAACGCCGTCGGAGGTTACCTTATCCATCGCGTCGGCGATGAGCTGACCGATCACCTCGTCGCCTGCCGAGATCGTGCCGACACGGGCAATATCGTCCGAGCCGTTGACCTTCTTGGAGTTGGCAACGAGTGCCTCGACAGCCTTGTCAACTGCCTTCTTGATGCCCTTACGAACGACCATCGGGTTTGCGCCCGCGGTGACGTTCTTCATGCCCTCGCGAACAAATGCCTGCGCCAGCAGGGTTGCGGTGGTCGTACCGTCACCGGCCGCGTCATTGGTCTTAGAGGCAACCTCACGAACCAGCTGTGCGCCCATGTTCTCGGCCGCATCCTCCAGCTCGATCTCCTTGGCGATGGTAACACCGTCATTGGTGATCAGCGGGGTGCCGAACTTTTTGTCAAGAACAACATTTCTGCCCTTGGGGCCAAGGGTGATCTTGACGGTATCTGCCAGCTGATCCACACCGCGGAGCAGGGCATTTCTTGCTTCAATTCCGTAAAGAATATTCTTTGCCATGGGTATTTCCTCCTTATTCTACGATGGCGAGAATGTCATCGTTACGAACGATGTTGTACTCGCGCCCATCACACTTGATCTCGGTGCCGGCATACTTGCTGACGATAACACGATCGCCAACCTTTACCGACATGGTAACCTCCTTACCGTCAACCATGCCGCCGGGGCCAACAGCAACAACCTCAGCAACCTGGGGCTTTTCCTTGGCGCTACCGGGCAGGATGATGCCGGTTTTGGTGGTCTCTTCAACCTCTGCCGCGCAAACAACCACGCGGTCACCTAACGGTTTAATCGTCATAATCATATCCTCCATGCCTTCTTGGCAAAATTTACTGATTTAGCACTCGCAAACTTTGAGTGCTAATTTCTGCTTATATTGTAGCACCCCACAAGGAAAAATCAAGGGCTTTTGGAAAATATTCACATTTTGTTAACAAAGAGCGGGCGACATCCTCAATCGGCCAGCTCGCCGCGCAAAAAGGCAAGGATCTTTTTCTCCTCGCGCGAAACCTTGACCTGTGTCAGACCTAGTGCTGCCGCCGTTTCGCTTTGCGAGTAATCGCGGAAGTACCGCAGCAAAATGATCTTGCGTCGCAGGTCGGGCAGCTTGTCAATGGCGGCGCGAATGGCCAGCTTATCAAACTGCCGTGTGCATTCGTCTATATCGGAAAGGGTACTTTCAATCGTGGGGCTGTCCTCATCATGATACACCATATCCGAGAGAGAGGCTACCGGGGCAATGGCATCCAACGCAGCAGCCGCCTCCTCTGGTGTGGTGCCGCAGCGGGCAGCCAACTCGGAAAGGCGCAGCTCTCCCATGCCTGCAGCCATACAGCGTTCCCGCTCGGCCGCCAGCATGGCACCCAGTCGCTTTTGCGTGCGTGAGACCTTGATGGGGCCATCGTCACGTAAAAAACGACGGATCTCGCCAAAGATCAGGGGCACAGCGTAGGTCGAAAAGGCGCATTCCCGCGCGGGGTCAAAGGTACGGATGGCCTTTAAGAGCCCCATGTTGCCGATCTGGATCAGATCCTCCAGCTCGCATCCTCGCCCAAGAAAGCGCACGGCAATGTGGTTGACAAGCCCACCGTTTTGCCTGACCAGCTTGTCGGCGGCGCGGCGATCGCCCGCCTGTGCGGCAGCGATCAGTGCAGGGTTATCCTTGAATTTGATATTGATCTCTTTTCGGGGGGTAAGCTCTTCATTCATCCTGTTTTCTCCCTACCGGGACTAGGAGAGCTGCTTCCACATGGAGACGCGCGTTCCTCGTCCAACGGTCGAGTGTACGCGCAGGCCGCTCATAAAGCTCTCCATGACCGAAAAGCCCATACCGCTTCGCTCACCGGTCGAATCGGTAGTGAAAAGCGGCTGCATGGCCTCCTTGACGTCGGCAATGCCGCAGCCACGGTCGCGGATCTCTATGCGGATCAGTCTGCCCTCGTAAATCCCTACGGTTATGTAGATGATGCCCCCTCTGCCGCCGTAGGCGTGCACAATGCAGTTGGTCACCGCCTCGGAAACGGCGCATTTGATATCGGCTAACTCCTCAATGTTGGGATCGACCTGTGCGCAAAAGGCGGCAATCATGGCGCGGCATGCCCCCTCGTTGATCGAAAGGGCAGGTAGCTTGAGCTTGATCTCATTGGTGGCTTTTTTCATTTTGTCTCCTCCTTGGTAAGTCCGTCAATTTGCAGATCCTGCATCCGTTGCAGGCCTGCCATACGGAAAATCTTCAACATACGCTCTCCTGCATCTGTCAGACGCATGGGGCAATGAAAGCGGCGGCAGACTGCCAGCCGTCCGAGAATCAACCCAAGCCCCGAGCTGTCCATAAAACGAATATGCGACAGCGAAAGCACAAACAGGCGCGGCTTGTTTGTAAACAGCTGGCGATCGATCTCCTCGCGCATGGCGCGGGCGGAGTGGTGGTCGATCTCCCCGGCAGGGCAGACGGTCAAGCATCCATCCGTAAAGGATACTTGCATCGGTTCCTTGGTGGTGGTCATGGTATCCATTCCTTTTCTTTTTACTTCGTTTCATCATTCTATCACGCTTGCGCGGCGCATTTTGTCAAAGCGTGGCAGGGAAATAAAAAACGGCTAGACAAATGTTACTGGATGTGCTATACTGAAAAAAGAGGGTTGGTGTGAAAAGGGGGAAAAAGGAATGGCCCGCATCATAGATGGTGAAAGAAAAAATTTGATTGGCGGTAACCTTAAAACATTACGTCAACAAAGAAAGATGAGTCAGCAGCAGCTATCCAACAAGCTGGAGCTGCAAGGTGTGTATGTATGCCGTGGCTCTGTCTCGCGGATCGAGGATTACTCCCGTACCGTGACAGATATGGAGCTGTACGCCATTGCGCGGGTGCTTGGCGTTACGCCGGACGAGCTGTATCAAGAATAAAAACAGGGAAAGCACAACGTGCTTTCCCTGTTTTGTCTTTTCATTTCGCAACGACAGTTGCCGTGGCGGAGCGCAGATCCTTGCTTCCCACGGTTACCGTCACCTTGCCCGGCTCCTTCGCGCGGACAATCACCAGCGCGCGGCCGTCAAATGCGTGGCAATGGGGAGAGCCGTACTGATCCTCGTTGCAGGGGTCTCCGCTGAAAATGCCCATCAGCTCGCCACCGTCAACCAGGCAGGTCAGCTCATGCTTGGCCTCGGTCACGCGGTCGCCGTGCTCATCCACGATCTCTACCTGCAGATAGCACAGGTCGCGGTTGTCAGCCGCCAGCGTTTTGCTTTCCGGGCAGAGGCGCAGGGCAACCGGCTTGCCGACCGTATGAAGCGAATAGCGACTGCATTCTTCGCCGTTTTTGTAGGCTACGGCTGTGATCTCGCCCTTCTCATACGGAATCTCCATCGAGGCGATCGCCTTTTCGGGAACGGAGCGGCCAAGGCTTGCGCCGTTGAGAATCCATTCGATCTCGTCAGCATCGGTATAGGTTTCTACCTTGACAGGCTTGCCGAGGTACTTATCGTCAAATGTCCAGGTCTCGTGCACATCAAAGAAGTGCCAGCCGGTGTCGGAGAATCCTTCGCCTACGTGCTCGGGGTGGGTGGTAAAGATGCGCGGCTCCTTGTTGCCAAGCCAAATGGCCTCACGGAAGTAGGCCTGCGGGCGGCGGTAGCCGCACAGGTCAAGGTCGCCCTGGTAGCAGGTACGCCACGGCCAGCCGGCAATCGAAATACCGGGAATAAAACCGTCACGCGCCCACAAGAAGCGGCCGGCGCCTGCCTCACCCAGGTTGTCGTAGGCGGTCCAGGTAAAGTCGCCAAGGACATAAGGCAGGCGGCTGACCTCATGCCAGGAATCAAAGAAACGGAGCGTATGCGTCTCTGAGCCCCACATCACGCGGTCGGGGTAGAGCGCATGGTCGCTTTCATATTTACTGTATTGGTAGTTGTAGCCGGGAACGTCCAGCTCTGCCATGTACTTTTCTGTACGCATCTCCCAGCTGTTTTTCGGGAAACGCTCCATAAAATCCTTGGAGTAATCGGCAGGATCACCGGGGGTGGGATTGTTCCACGGATATTGGATGCCGGAGGTGATAAAGCGGGTGTCGTCATAGCGGCGCACCTCGGCCACCAGCCTTCTTGCCCAGCTGATCCCGTCGGAGTTGCCGTCACGTTCGGAAATTTCGTTGCCGATCGAATAGGTCAGCACGCAGGGGTGATTGCGGTCACGCTTGACCATGCTTTCGATATCCTTTGCCCACCATTCGCCAAAGAAGAGGTGATAGTCCTGCATCGTTTTCGGCCTGTTCCACATGTCAAAGGCCTCGTCCATCACAATGATGCCCATACGGTCGCACAGCTCCAGCAGGGTAAGCGAGGGCGGGTTGTGCGCGATACGCAACGCGTTAAAGCCGGCCTCCTTCAGCAGGCGAAGCTTTCGCTCCTCTGCCGCGGGGAAACAGGCGGCACCCAGCACGCCGTGGTCGTGGTGAATACAGCCGCCACGCAGCTTGCGTGTTTTGCCGTTCAGGCGGAATCCATGCTCGGCATCTACCGTCATGGTGCGAATGCCAAAGGTGTTTTCGCTGTCGTCAAGCAATTCGCCGTTTTCTTCGATGGCGGTATACAGCGTGTACAGATACGGGTCATCCATGTCCCATCGATGCGGTTTTTGAACAGTCAGCGTCAGAGTGAGGTCATTTTTGCCGGTAACAGCATCCAGCGAAATTACCTGTTTTGCAACCGCCTTGCCCTTTGCGTTGCGAACCTCGGCGCGCAGGGTAACGGTGGTGTCTCTGTCTGCCGAAACGGTATAGGCAACGCAAACCTCTGCGCTTGTATCGGTGACCGTGGGGGTGGTGATAAAGGCATCCCACGGCTCAATGCGTACGTCACCACCCGTCCACATAAACACATCGCGGTAGATGCCCGCGCCCGAATACCAGCGGGTAGAGGGCTGCATATCGTTGGTGGTGATCTCCAGCTTGTTGGTGATGCCGTGACGAAGATGGTCGGTTAGATCAAGCAGAAAAGGTGTATAGCCATGCGGGTGCTTGGCAAGCCAATCGTGGTTGAGCACGTATTCGGAGCAGGCGTATGCACCGTCAATGTCCAAAATGTGGTGCTTGCCCTCCTCGGGGGTGAAAAATTTGGTGTAAAAACCAATACCGCCCACAAAAAAACCGTTTCGGCCACCGCCGGGTGCCTTCGGGTCACGGGGCTGGGTTACGCTGTAATCGTTTGGCAAGTCGATGTGGATACGGCCGTTTGTGCCGGGGGCGGAAAGATACCAGTCTTTAGAAAACAGTGTCTTGCGCATAGTGAAATGCTCCTTAATCAAATATGGTTAGTTCTATTTTATCATAAAAACGTGAAAATGCAATATCATAAAAGGACAAGCAAGCGCACATTTAAGACATCTAAAACAGCCCGCGGCAATATAGCAGCGGGCTGTTTTATTATAGACAGGAGATGACGTTGGAAGAAAACTCCTCTGTCTCGGCAGAGGGGATGATCTCATTCGTCAGCTCGGCAAAAAAGGCGGTAATATGCGTTTCGGTAAAATAATGGCCGGCCTCCAAGAGGTTAATGCCCATTTCGGGCGCTTCAACCATCACGTTATAGCCAATGCGACCGGAAAGATAGGTGTCTGCCCCCGTAGAGAGTGCACCGGCAACAAAATCCTTGCCATCCCCACCGCAAACAGCCACACGCTGTACAGGCAGGTCGGCATCTGCCGCCAGCACCATGGGGCAACCAAGCACGCTTTTGACGTGCGCGGCAAATTCCGAAAGTGACATCGGCGTGGGCAGATCACCCACACGACCGATCATCTCGCCCCCCTCGCCAAACATCGAAACAGCGGTCAGGCCGAGCATCTCTGCTAGGCGGTCGTTCACGCCGTCGATCACCGCGTCCGCGCGGGTATGCAGAGAAATGACCGAAATGCCCGCGCGCAAAAGCCGCATGGCCTTGCGGGCAATGTGGTTATCAGGATCAAGCGAGCGCAGCGGGCGAAAGAGCAGCGGGTGGTGGGAGATGATCAGGTCAAAGCCGTATTCTTCGGCATACCCCACAGCATCCTCCGTCACATCCAGCGTGCACAGCACGCGGTGCACCTCTCGCTCACCGTCCGGTGTCAGCATCAGGCCGTCGTTATCCCATTCACAGGAAAGGGAAGGGGAAACGCGGTCGCATAGGTGTTCGTAAAACTGTTTTACCGTCATATCGTCACCTGTATGTTTGTTGTAATTGCAGCAGCTCGGCAAGCAGTGCCGCATCCCCCTCGTCGGTGATGGCGGCAGTTGCGCGTGCTGCGATTTTTGCGCGCAGCGCGTCAATTTTCCGAGAAAGCAGCTCGGCAAAGCAGGCACGCTCCTCCTCGCTTTCGCAGGCAGGGGAGCCAAGCTCGGCCTCGGCCGGAGAGAGGGTGCGACAAATACCGTCATAGGTCGCGCACAGGCAGTTGTACACACGTCCCGCCGCGCGGCATGGCCGCTCGGCAAGAATGGCAAAGCCCTCTTTGGCAAGATAGCGGCGCAGCGTGGCTGCCCGTGTCATGGGCTGCAGGATCAGGCGAATGCTCCCGTCGCGCACAAAGGGGGCGGCAGAAAGAATATCCACGATCAGCTCGCCGCCCATACCGCAAATGGCAATATCGGTCAGGCCGCGATCGTCAAGCCCCTGCAGACCATTGGTCAATACCGTTTCAACCTGCCCCGCATAGCCGGATGCGGCAATATGTGCACGGGCGCGTGAGAGCGGCCCTTCCCCAATGTCGGCTGCGATGGCGCGCCGGATCCTGCCCTCCTGCAAAAGGTGCAGGGGCAGGTAGGCGTGGTCTGTTCCGATATCGGCAAGCAACGCGCCGGGGCGAACAAAGGAGGCCGCTGCCAGCAGCCTGCCGTCGGAGAGTGTTTTCATCTTATTTCTCGAGGAAATTGTTGATGGTCTTTACCAGCTCGTCAGCATCAGTGCCGTGAACAGCGCAGGCCTGCTCAATGCTCTCACCGCGGGAGGCAGGACAGCCGAGGCAATGCATGCCGATGGCAAAGAAAAACTGTGCGGTCTCGGGATTGGCATCAAGAACGTCGCCAATGATCGAATCTTTTGTTACTTTCATGATTGTATTCCTTTCATTTATAAGATACTATCATTATAAATTGTTCGGGCGTGCCTGTCAAGTCCTTTTCCGAAATTACCGTTTTTTCACGCCAAAACATATTCTATCCGTATCAGGGTTATTTTCTGCATCTGTACTTGATTTTTTGCGCAGGATATGATATACTGATAAAAAAAGAATGGTTTTCTATCAGAAACAGGAGGAGAGAGTTCCTTGATTATCGCACTAGAAGAAGCGAAAAGACAATTGGTTGATATGCGTGCCGATCTGGTAGAGCTGAAATCGGCTCTGCGCATCGATACGTTGAAGGAAAGAGCCGCCGAGCTGGAGGCTGCCTCGCTTGAACCCAACTTCTGGAATGATGCGGCAAAAAGCACCCGCGTGATGCAGGAGATCAAGCAGATGAAGGATACCATCGAGGAGTACGAGACACTTTGTACCCGCCTTGAGGATGCGGTGGTCCTTGCCGAGATGGCAATTGAAGAAAATGATGAGGGGTCTGTGGAAGAGGTAGAGGCAGAGCTTGCCTTTGTTCTTCGAGAAGAGGAGCGTATGCGCATCGCCGTGCTGCTCTCCGGCCCTTATGATAAAAATAATGCGATTCTTGCCTTCCACCCCGGTGCCGGCGGTACCGAGGCACAGGACTGGGCTTCCATGCTGTATCGCATGTACACCCGTTGGGGTGACAGCCACGGCTTTAACGTCAAGCTCATCGACTGGCTGGATGGCGACGAGGCAGGCCTCAAAAGTGCCACCATCATGATCGAGGGCACCAATGCCTATGGTTACCTGAAGAGTGAAAACGGTGTGCATCGCTTGGTTCGTGTGCCTCCCTTTGATGCCTCCGGTCGTCGTCAGACCTCCTGTGCCTCAGTTGAGGTGCTGCCCGAGTTTGACGATGCCGATGAAAGTTCCATTGAGATCCGCCCCGAGGATATTGAGGTGACAGCCCACCGCTCAAGTGGCGCAGGTGGTCAGCACATCAACAAGACCGACTCGGCTATCCGCATCGTGCACCTGCCCACGGGCATCGTGGTTGGTTGCCAGACCGAGCGTAGCCAGCTGCAGAATAAAGAAACAGCCATGAAGATGCTCCGCTCCAAGCTGCTGGCCATCAAGCAGCAGGAGAAGCTGGATCGTGTAGAGGACATTCAGGGTGTGAAAAACAACATTGAATGGGGCTCGCAGATCCGCAGCTATGTGTTTATGCCCTATACGCTGGTCAAGGATAACCGCACCGGCTTTGAAAATGGCAACGTATCCGCCGTGATGGACGGCGATCTTGACGGTTTCATTAATGCTTACCTCAAGATGAATGCCGGCAAAGAGCAATCGAAATCTTAAAATTCACATAAAGGAGAAAAGCTATGAAAAAACGTTTCGCGTTGAAGGAGACCCGCCTGTTCGTCGCACTGGCATTGATGGTGCAGTCTATTTCATTTTTCATCATGTTTATTATTCTCTGCGCCAAGAAGAAGAGCATTGCGGCAGCATTTCTTGCCGTTTCCGCGATGGGCGGCAGCACGGCCGGCTATCTTTTGTGGCAGCTGAAGGAAGAGACCGATGCAGAGTTCGATGCCGCCAAGGAAGCCCTTGAAAACGATGAGTTTATCGATTTTGATGAGGCAGAAATCGCAGCCGACCTTGCCCATGGTAAGGACGATGAGGAAGAGGATGCCGATGTCATCCCTTGCGAGGAAAACGTCTCTGAGGACGAGTTCAACTGATACAAGCAATAAAAAAGAAGCCGTAAAGGCTTCTTTTTTATTGCCCAAGAGACATCAGCAAGAACAGCAGCAGCCCTGCGGCCAAAATGCCACCGCCGATCAGCAGGGCGATCTTCAGTGCCGAAAGCGGCGCGCGACCCGCGCTGCGCCCGGTCTCGCCATTGACCATAAACTGATAGACCTTGCCGTGGAAGGAGTAGGCAGCAAGCCACAGCGGCAGCAGAATGTGCTTGAATTTCACCGCCTCATAGTGGTGGTTGTATTGCATGCCGCGATAGGTATCATAGTGCAGAGAGGATTGAATGTGGTTTGCCATACGCAGCTCCATGGTTTTGCGTACGATGTCAAACCCATCGGAAATACCGATGCTGTATCGCTCGGCCAAAAAGCCGGCAAGATAGGCGGGGTTGTACACGTTTAATACCTTCAGGCTGTAGCCGCCCAGCTTGTCAAGCAGCGCACGGTCAATCTTTTTGGTGGCGGGGCAGGGGATATTATCAAAATCCAGGTGCATTTGCCCACCAATCGGATACCAGTCTGTGCGCGTGCGGGTGCGCGTTTGCGTTTTGCCGTTGACGCGTACGGTATAGTGCTCGATCCGGCGTTTGCCGCCGAAGCCGCGATAGTTGGTGGTCAAGGACGCATCAAAGGTCCAAAAGGGGATATAGATGCCCTTCATCTCAGGCTTTTTGGCCTCTTTTTTGAATTTGCGCGGGGCAAGCCATTGCTTTTTGACCCATTCGGTAAAGCTGTTGCCTGCTGCCGCCTCCGAGATACGGAAGGGAATCATCGTTTCGGGGGAGATCACCGCCTTGTCAGCCGGTGCCTCGGTGACATAGTGAGAGGAGCAGAAGGGGCAGGTGGCCGTCATGGCGGCCGCGCCCAGCACGGTGTCAGCACCGCAGGAGGGGCAGGTCAATACCTGGCCGGGCTCGTTTTCCCAAACAGGTGCTTCAAAATGCTCGTCCTCGGGGAAATACATATATTCTGCCGCCTCGATCTCCTTGTCGGGGATCTCTTTTTCTGTTTTACAATAGCTGCAGTACAGCTGCCCTCTCTCGGGGGAGAAGGACATCTGGTTCCCACACTGCAAGCAGGGGAAGCCAATCGCTTTTTGGACGATTGGCTTTTTATCGGTATCTTGCGCTCGTTCGTTCTGTTCTTCTTGCATAGAAAAATCCTCTCCTCCCCTTACCGCTGCGGTCATATTTGCGAGCGGCGCGGAATAGAATGAAACAAGCCCCAATCAGAACTGCTTTTTCAGCTGTTCCAGGCAATCACGGCAGATCATCTTGCTGTGAAAATAAAGTACATTCTGCCCATTGCCGCAGAAGAGGCAGGTGGGCTGATACTTGGCAAGAACGATCTTATCGCCCTCCACAAAAATTTCAAGAGAATCGCGGCTTTCGATGCCAAGCGTATTGCGGATCTCAATTGGGAGAACGATTCTGCCGAGCTCATCAATTTTTCGTACCATACCGGTGGATTTCATGATGGGATACCTCCGAATGTATTCTTGGTTTTTTCGACAATAGAATACCATAAAATACCAAAAAAGTCAATTGCTTTGCGAAAAAAACTTATTTCGACGAAAAAAACATTTCGACAGACAGTGACAAAAAAGGGGGACATGTATGCTTGACATCCTACCCGTTGGCCGTGATCGTTTTATCAGCTGTGACCGCGTTGAACGGCAATTGGCTCGGCCTGACCGATGCAGTGTCGAGCCGGACCGTCCGCACCGCTATTTTTACACTTTTACATTCGGGATGCTCTGTCGTCTGTTCTTTTAGGAGGGCACCATGGTTTCTTACTTTGAACGTATTCTCTCCTGCCTGCCCGCTGCGTTGCGCACCACGCTTGCCCGCATGCGGGAGGGGCAGACGGAGTTTCTTTCTCGCCTTTCCGAAATTCGTCTGCGGGCGGGGCATTATGCGGTTCTGACCATAGATGGCGGCAATCTGCCGCTGCCGTTGCTCTTTTCCCGCGAGGAGCTGGAAAAAACGCTGAGTGCTCTGTGCGGTGATTCGCTTTACGCGTATAGTGAAAGCCTGCGGCAAGGGTTCCTCTTTGCCTTCGGTTGCCGTGTGGGGGTTGGCGGTCGTGCCGTTTACGAGGGCGGGCAAATCAGCGGTATCGCCGAGATCAGCTCTCTTTGTATCCGCCTGCCGCATACCGTGCCGGGGGCTGGGAGGGTGGCTGAGGAGGTCTTTCGCTTACTTTCCTGCCGCGCGGGGCTGTTGATTTATTCTCCGCCCGGTGGTGGCAAGACCACGCTGCTGCGCGAGCTTGCCCGCGCTGTTTCATCCGGTGCACAGGCAAAGCGTGTGGCCCTGATCGATGCGCGCGGCGAACTGTACGACGATGATTTTCCCCCCGCCTGCCAAGTGGACGTGCTGCGTGCCTACCCCTTAGCACTTGGAATCGAGATGGCAACACGTACCCTTTCCCCCGAGGTGATTATCTGTGATGAGATTGGCAGCATGGGTGAGGCAGAGGCGGTTTTGAACGTCAAGGGCTGTGGCGTACCCATTGTGGCCTCAGCCCATGCCGCCGATATCGATGAGTTGCTTGCGCGCCCACCCATAGCTGCGCTGGTCGCGGGCGGCGTGTTTGCAGCCTATATCGGAATTGTGCGGTGCGGCAACGAGTTTTTTTATCGTGTGCAGAGTGCTTGTGGTGGGGAGGTGCGTTCATGCTGCAGATCATAGGCGGTGGCCTGCTGCTTGGCAGCTTTTCCTATTTTGGCCATTATCTGGCTGGTCTGGAAGGGCGACGTGTGCGGCAAATGGAGGGTTTTTTGCTCCTTGTGCGGCATGTTCGTACAGGTATTGTCTGCTTTGCCGAGCCGATGGAAGAGATCTACCGTCGCTTTGAAAACGAGGCGCTGGAGACCTGCGGCTTTTTACCCGCCTTGCGGGAGGGGGGATTTGCTTCTGCGCTTCACGTCTGCCGTGACCGTCTGTACATCGGGGCAGAGGAGGGGCGTGCCCTTGCTGCCTTTGCGCGCGAGGTGGGAAAAAGCTACTCGCGTGAGCAAGCGGCAGTTTGCGATTACACCATCGGCGAGCTGGAGGCGGCGCTGCGCCGACATCAAGAGGAGGCCCCGCGCCGCGCACGCGCGGCACGCTCTCTCGCTGTGTGCGGCGGGCTTGCGCTGTTGATTTTACTACTTTGAACAGAAAGGAAACGAAAGAAAATTGGATGTCAGTCTTGTGTTGAAGGTGGCAGGCATTGGCCTGTTGGTTTCGGTCGCGCAGCAGATCCTCTCCCGCACGGGGAGAGACGAGCAGGCCATGCTTGTCTCGGTTGCGGGAATTGTGCTGGTGCTGCTGCTGTTGATTGAGGAGATCGGGCGACTCTTTGCCTTGGTGGAAAGTGTGTTTGGCCTTTGAGCATCGGGCAGCTTTGCGGTCTTGGTGTGCTTGCGGCGGCACTTGCCATGATTTTGAAGGTAATGGGCACCAAGGTCGCCCCGGCTGTGCCGCTGGCAGGAGGACTGGCTCTTGCTTTTTTTGCCCTTTACCGCTATCGGGAGCCGATTGCCGCTATGCTGGCGCTTGCAGAGGAGGCAGGCATCCGCTCCTCGCTTGAGGCGGTATTAAAGATGATGGCTGTTGGCTGCCTTGCCGGCTTTTCTGCGGACATATGTCGTGATATGGGCGAGGCGACGCTGGCGGCTCGGGTGGAGATGTGTGGTCGTGCGGAGATATTGCTGCTTTGCCTTCCGTTTTTGTTGGAGCTGATCAGGCTTGCGTTGGGGCTGGTGCCATGAGAAAATGCCCATTGTTCATTTGTCTTGTTTTGTCGCTGCTTACTTGTTTCTCCCTTCCATGTCTGGCGATAGAAGAGGAGCAGCTGTTTTCAGACTTCTTTGCCTCGCTGCCGCCCGAGGTGGCAGACGCGCTGGATGAGGTGACCGATGCGGAAACGGCTTCTCACCTTGTCGGGGCGGAGTATCTGGTCTCCTTGGTGTTAGACAGCCTGCAGCGGGAGCTGGCTGAATCGGCCTCCTATTTCTTTCGTCTGTTGGGCATTGCGCTGCTGTTGGCCGTAACCACCCGTCTGCATGACGCATTGGGAGAAGGAATTGCCACACGCGCTGCCGAATGCGGCATAGGCTTCTTGCTGGTGCTTCTTCTCTATCGCTTCACCGTGGCCGATATCGCACGCGCTGCTAAAGTCATCGAGGATATGCGTGCCTTTTCGGATGGTCTTATTCCGATCTTTGCCTCGCTCTTTCTATCTGGTGGCAGTACCGGTACCGCTACGGCGGCAGCAGGCGGCTTTGCCGCCATCTCTTACCTGCTGGAGCATGTGGCAGCGGGCGTGCTGCTTCCCCTTTTGCGCATTCTGTTTGGCTTTACGCTCATCACAGCGGCCGCTCGTCGGCAAAGCCTTGGCGGTATATTCTCCTCGATCAAGCAGGTGTATTTGACCTGTCTCGGCTTTCTTTCTCTTCTTCTTGGTGCCAGTCTCGGCTTTCAAAGCACGCTGGCAGCCTCGGCTGATTCGCTTGCGGCGCACTCGGTGCGCTTTGCGGTGGGCAACCTTATCCCTGTGGTAGGCTCCTCGCTTGGCGGCACGCTGCGCACGCTGTCTGCCTCGCTTTCTCTGCTCAAAAGCACAATCGGTGCCGTGGCTGTCGTTGCGCTGCTGCTGCTGATTCTCCCCACGCTGATCGGCCTCTTGCTGCATCGTCTCTTTCTCTCGCTTGCCGCCTCTGTTTCTACCATGCTTGGCAGCGAGAGTGCAGGAAAGATCTTCACCGATTTTCGCGCAATCTATGACCTTGCCGCTGCCACGCTGGCCATCACCACCGTTCTCTTCTTGTTGATTATCGGCATTCTGACCCGCTGCGGGTTAGCAATCGGAGGTGGCTGATGCAGGAATATCTTCGTTCTTTGCTGCTGGTTGCCTCGGTGGCGGTGCTGGCAGGGCTCCTCTTGCCGGAGAAAAATGAGCGCATGAAGCGTCTTTTGGAATTTGGCATCTCTCTTCTGGTGCTGACGGTGATCTGCCGCCCCCTTGCCGATATCGGCAGCTTTTCTGCGGTGCTGGACGGCATTCGTTTCCCAAATGGCTCCTACGATACGAGCACGCCGGATGAAACAACGCAGGCGGCCATGGAGCAGGCCGTGGCCGCCGGGATAGAGGCAGATCTGGCTACGCGGTACGCCATTCCCGCCGCTTGCTTTTCGGCCAGGGTGCGCCTCTCTCTTGTCGGGGAGGAATTGACGATCTCCTCGCTCACCCTGATCGTACGGGGCGAGGGGAAGCTGCTTGATCTTTACGCCGTGCGCAGCTATGCCGCGCGTGCCTATCAAACCGATTGTGAGGTGATATCCGATGGCGGATGAAAAAAGTATTCCGAGGTATATCAAAGCGTTGCGCGGCAAAGGGGGCTTGCTGCTGCTTGCCGCTGTCGGCATTTTGCTTTTGCTGGTGGGGGGCGGGCAACCCAAAGCCTCTGCAAGCACAGGCGAGACAGATGCTATCGCACGGGCGGAGGCATATCGCGCAACGCTGACAGAGGAGCTGATCGCCCTATGTGAGCAGGTAAAGGGGGCAGGGCGGGTTCGCCTGGTGCTGACGCTTGCAGGTGGGGAAGAGGCCGTCTACGCCACCGACAGCACAGCCGATGGCCGTACCGATTATGTGCTTTCGGGCGGGGAAGGGCTGCTCCTTTACCGCAAAAACCCGACCGTGCTGGGTGTTGGCGTGGTCTGTGAGGGGGGAAACGATCCTGCCGTCTGCCGTGAGCTGACCGCGTTGCTTTCCGCCACCTTGGGGGTTGGGAGCAATCGGATATATATCAGCTGCGGGTAGTCATATTGCCCCTGCATAGCGCATATATATAAAACACATGAAAAAAAGAAAACCAGGAGGAAAACGCATATGTCAAACGGTAAAATTTTTGGAAAGCAGGGCTTTTTCGCAAAGATCGGTAAACGGAATTGGTTGATCATCGGTGCGGTGCTGTTGGTCGCGGTTGCGGTCTATCTCAACTACATCTGGTTCTATGACCCCATGTCCTCCATCGGCTATGGAGACAACAACATGCAGGATCAGTATGGCAACGGTCAAAACAGCGCAGGCACGGGCAACAACGTCAGCGAGTCCTACTTCACCTCTGCCCAGCTCAGCCGCGAGAAGGCGCGTGATGAGGCATTGGATGTACTCAAGACCGTGGTAGAGAGTGAGGATGCTCTGCAGGAGACCAAGGATACCGCGCTTGCCGACATCTCGCGCATCGCGCTGGATATGGAGCAGGAGGCCAACATTGAAACGCTGGTGATGGCTAAAGGCTTTGCCCAGTGTGTGGCGGTCAAGAGCGGCGACCAGATCAGCGTGATCGTGGAGAGTGATGGCCTGCTGCCGAGTCAGGTAGCCCAGATCAAGGAGATCGTGTATAAGGAAACCGGCATCAAGCCCGCCGGTGTCACCATTATCGAAAAGGCCGCAGAGGCGTAAATAACAAGCAGCAGCCGCGAGAAATTCTCGCGGCTGCTTTGACGGTCAAAAGGCAATAGTGCCCTCGGCCAAATTTATGACGGGAAGTCTCTTTTTCATTGCTTTTTGTACCCATTTATAACAATTGGATAACTTGTGCTCTGTATAGGTAATAACAAGATCGGCGTTTTCAATAAGCCAGTCATTTCTTTTTGCAATTGCAAATTTTGGTAAGGCGTTTTCAAGCCCTTCTGGGAAGACAGTTGCATTTTGACAATTGTTTAATGCGTGTTCATTGATATAAGAAAGAACAATGTTATATTGAACATCTTTGCGTGCTTTCGTGATTTTTTCTAAAATGTTTTGTACGTAAAAATCAAAGCTACCATTATTCCCTACATAGAATTTTTTGATGTTTTGTTCATCGATTAATCGCATAATCTCTTTTTTTAAACCGTCTTTAATGCTGTCCGGGGTATTGGCGTGGCCAAAGAAAGTACAAGTCATATTTCTCTCCTTTTGTGGGATATATCGTATATTATAGCACAAAAAGAAGAATATTGCGATATATCCCACACGATATATCGTATTTTTGTTTAAAATACGGATAGATCATGTATAAGGAGGACGTATGAATACAAAAGAAGCCGTTGCCATGAGAATTGTACAGCTTTGCAATGAAAGAAATATGGCTATCAATACGCTTGCCAATATTTCCGGTGTATCTCCTTCAACCGTATACAGCATGTTAAATGAAAAAAGTCAAAATCCGGGTATTGTTTCTCTGAAGAAGCTTTGTGATGGATTGGATATTACGTTACGCGAATTTTTTAATTGCTCACTTTTTGATGACATAGAGCAAGAAATTAAATAAAAGGAAAAACAGATTTTTTCGGTCACGGAAAAAGAAAATGTTTTTCCTTTTTATTGTTTTTAACTTGACTTTTTTGGGGGGATATGCCATAATAGGTAAGCACGCTTACAAAAATGGAAAGGCTTTAAACATGAAACGCTTATTTGGCCAAACGGTAGACGTAACGGGCGGTCCGCTGATATCTTCTATCTTAAAATACAGCATTCCCGTGGTGATCGGCAGTCTGATTCAGGTGCTGTTCAACGCGGCAGATATTGCCGTTCTCGGTAACATGGCAGACGGTGTGGCCGTTGCTTCTGTGGGTGTAACGGCATCCATCGTCGGGCTGATCGTCAATTCCTTCGTCGGTCTTTCCTCCGGCTGCACCATCATGCTTGCCCGCTTTATCGGTATGCGGGATGAGCGGCAGGCGCGTGCCACAGTCGGCACCTCGATGGTCTCCTCCTTCTTTATTGGTCTGATCCTGACCGTCGTCGGTATCGCGCTGGTAGACCCTATGCTAGGTGTGATCGAGTGCCCCGATAAATGCTGGGATGGCGCGGCACTATATCTGCGCATCTATTTTATGGCCATCCCCGTGATCATGGTCTACAACTTCGGTGCGGCCATTCTGCGTGTCAACGGTGATACCACCAGCCCTCTTCTGTATCTGGTGTTTTCCGGCCTGTTGAATATTGTGCTGAACGTTGTGCTTTGTCTGCTCTTGACCGAGAAGGTAGCCGCCGTGGCCATTGCCACCTTTGCATCGCAGGTGCTGGGGGCTGTACTGGTGGTGTTTCGTTTGACGCGTACAGAAGGGGATTGCCATCTGGATCTTCGTCATCTCTCCTTTTCACCGTCTATTCTCGGGCGTGTGCTGCGTCTTGGCTTTCCTGTTGCGCTCAATGCCTCACTGTATAGTCTGGCCAATTTGCAGATCCAGGCGGCCATTAACAGCTTTGGCACCGGTGCCGTTGCCGGTAATACGACCTGTACCAATGTAGAGGGCGTTCTCAACAGCGTGACCGGCGCACTCGGTGCGGCCACGGTTGCCTTTGTTGGGCAGAACATCGGCGCGGGCAACCGTGATCGCGTGAAAAAAAGCATTCTGACATGTGCCATGCTTGGTGTGGTATCCTGCCTTGTGATGGGGTATGGGATTCTGTTTTTCGGAAAGGACATTCTTGCTATCTTTACCCCGGGGGATGCAGAGGCAATCCATTTTGGCTACATACGCATGCAGTTCTTGATGTCGATGTATTTTATTCCTGCCATCAGCTCCGTGCTGAATTCCTCTACGCAGGCCTTTGGCTATACATTTTTGCCGATGATTACCTCGCTTATCACCGTGCTCGGTTTCCGCGTGGTATGGATGGCGTGGATCTACCCCCATTTTTTGATCATCGAAAGCCTGTATTTCTGCTTTGTTTGCTCGTGGATTTTGACCATGCTGGTCAACGCCGTTATGTTTGGAATCGTCTATACCCGTTACCGCCGCGGTCGTACGCGGGCGGTATAAAAGAAGAAAGCGCACACATTCCGTGTGCGCTTTCTTCTTTGTCACTTATGCCCAGCTCATCGTGCCCGGCTTCGGATCACGAATGATGGACTCCTTGAGAAATTGTACCGCGTGGCAAAGTCCCTCGTCTGTGGTCATCAGGCTGTCCTCATGCTCAATGCTGAGCACGCCGTCATACCCGACAAGACGCAGGTTGCTGATCATATCCCGCCAGTAGTCGAGGCCATTGCCGTAGCCAACTGAGCGGAAGATCCAAGAGCGATGGATCTCATCGCTGTAATGCTTGGTATCCAGCACGCCGAATTTGGCGGTGTTGTATTTGTCGATCTTGGTATCCTTGGCGTGGAAGTGGTAGATCGCGCCCTCCAGCACGCGAATGGCGGCAACCGGGTCGATTCCCTGCCAGATGAGGTGAGAGGGGTCGAAGTTCGCGCCGATCACATCACCAACCGCCGCGCGCAGGCGCAGCAGCGTTTCGGGGTTGTAAACGCAGAAGCCGGGGTGCATCTCAAAGGCGATGCGGTCAACACCGTGCTCCTTGGCAAAGGCGGCCGTCTTCTTCCAGTAGGGGATGATGACATCGTTCCACTGGTAGTCCAGCACGTCCAGAAAATCCGGGGGCCATGCGCAGGTTGCCCAGTTGGGCGTGGTGTCGGCAGGCGAGCCACCCGGGCAGCCGGAGAAGGTAATGACCGTGCGAATGCCCAGCTTTTCAGCAAGCAGAACAGCGTTCTTAAAATCGTAGTCGAACTGCGCGGCGATCTCCTTGTTGGGGTGTACGGCATTACCGTGGGTGGAGAGGGCACAGATCTCGATGCCGTATTTGGCAAAGGTTGCCTTAAATTCCTCTAAAGCGGCCTGGTCAGCAAGCAGCTTTTCGGGGTCGCAATGGGCCTTGCCGGGGTAGCCGCCGCAGCCGATCTCGACACTCTCAATGCCCAGCTTTTGGAATTTTGCCAGTGCCTCGTCAAGCGAGATGTCGGCAAACAGGTTGGTAAGTACGCTCAGTTTCATGGGAAAACTCTTCCTTTCCTGATAGGTTACCTCTATTATACAGGTTTTTTTTGCATATTGCAAGGCTTGCTGCAAAAAAATACGCTTGGCGGGTATACTGCAAAGAAGGAGGGGATGAATATGAAAAAAATGGTTTTTTGGTTTTTGTGCGGGGCAGTCATCTATCCGTCGGTTGAGGTGCTGTGGCGTGGGCATAGTCATTGGTCGATGGCGCTTGCAGGTGGCGTGTGCGCGGTGCTGCTTTTGTATCTGAACGGATTATGGGGCGATCTTGCGCGTCCCTTGCGTGCGCTGCTTGGTGCCGGGTTGATTTGTATGGTGGAATTCCTCTTTGGCGTGGTGTTCAATTTGTTTCTCCGAATGGCGGTATGGGATTATTCCGCTCTCCCCTACAATCTTCTGGGGCAGATTTCCTTGCGGTATTTTCTTCTTTGGTGTGGCCTTTCTTATCTTTTGACATGGGTGTTTGATCGCGTGTGGGATGGCGAGGATATCCGCGAAAAAATTTTTCGCGCTGTTGTATAAAGCGTGGCGTGAAGGGTACAATAGAAACAGATACGAAACACACCGTGCGTCGCTCGGCGTGGGGCGTATCGAATACGCACGGTAAAGGAAAAACACCACGCCATGATGATGACCGATTTGCCGCTTGGCTTTATGGCTGCGCTTGCGCAGGATAAGCGAGCGATGCAGTCCTTTGCCCAAATGGGCGACAGGGAACAGGAGGCTGTTCTCTCACGGGCTCGGCGGGCAAGATCAAAGGCGGATATGCAGTTGATCGTTTTGTCGCTATCGGAAGAGTGGAATGCGACGGAGGGATACTGAGTATTTTTCTTGTGCGGGGGATGGGCTTGTGCTGTGCCGAGTCTATCCTTTACATAAAAAGGCTCTGCATGATGCAGAGCCTTTTTATGTGCGTTATCGGATCCTTGTCAAATTCTTCACGCCGCGCGCAAGTGCGTCAAGAAATCGGTCGATTTCTTCCTCCGTGTTGTGGTGGGAAAAGCTGACACGAATGGTGCAATCTACCTCTTTCTCCGTCAATCCGAAGGAAAGCAGCGGCGGCGAGCCGTGCCGCCCGTGGGAGGAGCAGGCAGAGCCGCTGGATACATACATATCAAGACCGGAGAGAAAATGCAGCATGGTCTCGCTTTTGATGTGCGGCATCGTCAGGCTGACGATGTGCGGCGCACGCACGGGCGGCAGATTGACCTTCACCTCGCGCAAGGCCTCGTTGGCTGCAAGCCGCTCAAGCAAGGTCTTTTGCAAGCAAAGCAGCTGCGCGGTGTGGGCGGCAAAATGCTCTTTTGCGTAGTCACACGCCGCACCAAAGGCGGCGCAGCCGGCTACGTTTTCGGTGCCCGAGCGCAGCCCGCCCTCTTGACCACCACCAAGCATCCGGGGAGAAAGCCCCTTGTTCTTGATGATCGCCGGGCTGACCCACAAAGCTCCCACGCCCTTTGGCCCCTCGATCTTGTGGGAGCTGATCGTGATCATGTCATAGCCGTCCCTTGGTGAGAGCGGCAGCTTCATGAACGCCTGCGTCGCATCTGCGTGAAAAACGGCCTCGGGTGCCAGCGCATGCGTCAAACGCGCAGCGGCCTTGAGGTCATAAAGCGCGCCCGTCTCATTATTGACCAGCAGCATCGTGACCAGCACGGTGTTTTTTGTCAGCGCATGTTCCAACGCGGCCATATCCAGCACGCCGCCCGGGGTAGGGATCTCAATGATCTCATAGCCCTCGTCCTTCAGGCGTTCAAGCGGCCGCGCGACCGAGGCGTGCTCGCCCGCCGTGGTAATGATGCGGGCGCCGCGGCGATAGCGATCCTTGGCGTAGGCGCGGCCAAGAATGGCAAGGTTGTTTGCTTCGCTCCCTCCTGCCGTAAAGACCAACTGCCCGTCTCGTGCGCCCAGCGCACCCATAACGGAACGCCGTCCCTCCTCCAGCGCGTGCGCGGCACGCAGGCCTGCCGCGTGCAAGGAGGAGGCATTGCCCCAGCATTCTTCATTGACAGCAAGGAATCTTTCTCGCGCGGCGGGGCACATTTTGGTGGTAGCGCTATTGTCAAAATAAATCTCGTTCATGTCTTACTCAAAATGAATGGCAGCGAGCATGGCGTCAGCCTCCGCCAGATGGCTTTCGTACAGCTCGCTCGTTGCGGTATAGGTAAAGGTGTAAACGTAAGAGCCTCTGACAAACAATTCTTGGAAGAAATGATACGAAACGCCGTTGTAGGTGGCAGTAAATTCGTAG
This sequence comes from Clostridia bacterium, assembly GCA_017462545.1. Classification (GTDB taxonomy): domain Bacteria; phylum Bacillota; class Clostridia; order Oscillospirales; family CAG-272; genus UBA1740. The sequence goes on along the minus strand of JAFTQX010000029.1, from coordinate 9,755 downwards.
CGCAGGCTGTCCAGCTCATCAGTTGTGGCCTTGCGTTTGTCTTCCTCCGTGATTTCGGTGGTAAGCAGCGTATAGTCGGTCAGCTTGTCCTTGTAATCCTTGTCGAGATTGGCAAAATACTCGGGGAGCGAGTTTGCATTGGTCGGGTAATTGCGGACAAGAGAAATGCTGGTGCGGTCATCGTCCGAGACGTAGGCACTCACGGTGCCGTTTTGCAGATCGGTCACCCAGGATACAGGGATAAACAGGCGAAAATCGTGAATGGCAGGATCCGTGATTTCCTTCATGCCCTCCGGTGCCCCCTCTGTTTTCGGCAGCTCGGGGGTGGGGGTGCTATTGTTCTGTGTATCTGTAAAGAGGAAGTTGGTCACCACCGCCTCGACCACGGCCGTGTACTGCTCATAATCGTTTTCATACGGAGCCAAGTAGGTCAGAACGTACAGGCGACCGTCCTTGCGGCTGATGTATTGTGTTACACCGTACTTGTCCTTTTCGCCATCCCCATTTCCATCATGCAGAATGCCGGAGAACTTGTAGCGCAGCGCGGCGTTTTTGCCAAGCAGCGTAGCGGCTGCCTCCTCCTCCATGCTGAAGTCGGTAAACATCCCCTCGGTCTCGGCGCGGGAGGCTTCCCAGTATTCGGCAGGCTCACGGTCTGAGGTAAACGCGGCAAAGGTGATGCGGGCGGTTGCGTAGGTGGCAATGGTCACGCCGGTAGAGTGGTCTACTGTCCAGTCGTCTGGCAAGAACAGGTAATAGCCTTGCCCGTTGTCGGTGGCATCCTTCATGCCCTGCGGCAGCGGTATCGTGCCATCCTCCTGCTGCTGTGTGGAGCAGCCCGCCAGCAAAAGACAGGCGGTAAGTGAGAGCAGCAGCGCGGCAAAAAGCAGGCCGCGCATGCTCCTCGTGGTCGATGTGGGGGTCTTCATGTGTTTGTCTCCTCTGTTGTTATTCTTCCATGATCGCGCGGCAAAAGGCTTCGCCGCGTTCTTCAAAATTTTGAAATTCATCAAAGCTGGTGCAGGCAGGGGAAAGCAAAACGCAATCGCCCGGTCGCGCCAGCTCCTTCGCCCGCATAGCTGCCTCGCGCATGTGCGCATAACTCTCAATCGGTAAGGGAAGGTCGTCAAGTGCCGCTTGCAGCGCACCTCGCGCCGCTCCAAACAGGAGCACGGCGGCAGCATGCGTCTTGACTGCCTCTCGCAGCGGCGCAAGCGATAGCCCCTTGTCCGCGCCGCCACACAGCAGAATGGGCTTTGCGCCAAGTGCGGCCAGCGTTGCCGCCGTACGGCTGGGGGTAGAGTCGATGGAGCTGTTGTAGTAGGTCACACCGTGAACCTTGCCAAGGCATTCCATGCGGTGACGCACGCCGGAAAAGCTGCGCGCGACCTCTTGTATGGCGGCGGCATGCACATAGGGAAAAACCAGACCGATGGCTGCGAGATAGTTTTCGACATTATGTCTGCCGGGCAGACGAATGTCCCGCACGGGAAAAAGCGACTTCCCATCATACGCGACCATGCCGTTCTCTACGGTGACGGTATGGCAGGCACCGAAGGTGGCCTGCAACGTGCGGCTGCTTTTTGTGGCAGAAAACACGGTCTTATCTGCACGGCGACCGGCAATGGCGGCCGTGTAGGCATTGTCGGCATTCAAAATGGCATGCGTGGCAGGGCCCAGGATGTTCTCTTTGGCCTTTGCGTATTCTTGCATATCGCGATGCCAGTTGAGGTGGTTTTCGGTCAGATTGGTGATAACGGCACGGTGCGGCGGGCGTGGGGCTGTCATCAGCTGAAAGCTGGAAAGCTCCGCAAGTGCCATATCCTCCTTGCGTATCGCGGCCAGGTCGGCGATCAACGGTCGCCCGATGTTGCCGCCCACAAAGACGCCTCGCCCCGCTGCGCGCAGCATCTGCCCGGCGATGGTGGTGGTCGTCGTTTTGCCATCGCTGCCGGTCACCCCCAGCAGGGTGGCGGGGCAGAGCGAGGCAAACAGGTCATATTCCCCCGAAAGGATCGCACCGCGCGACAGCGCAGCACGAATGGTCGGATGATCCGGCCGCAGACCGGGCGAGCGGAAGAGGTAATCCTCAAAAAGCTCGTCAAGGTAGCCGTCTCCCGAAAAAAAGCGCACACCGCGTGCGACAAGATCGGGGCGGTCGATTGGCCGCTTATCCCGCACGGTGATCAAAAAACCCTTAGAAAGAAGAAACTCCAAAAGCGTCTGATTGGATATGCCAAAGCCAAGTAGCCCTGCGGTCGTGCCCGCCGGCAGACAAAACGCCTTCATATCTTCACTCCATGCACGTTATATTCTATTATATGAAAAAAAGAGCAAAGATGCAACCCCCAAAACGAAAAGTTCACAAAAAAGAAAGAAAAAAGGCGGCACCGAAGGGTGCCGCCCTGCAACCGGGCCTATAAGCCGGGTTCTGTGAACGCGCTTGCGCGCGAGCCGCAATCATCTATCTTCACTGCGCGTCTCCGCCCAGTTCAGAGAATAAATTCTCCTGCCACCCATGGGATGCCGGCGGGCCGCCGTCTGCCTTGCGGCAGCTCCCACAAACGGTGTTGCTTCGGATAGGGTTTACATTTGCACGCAGTTACCTGCTATGCCGGTGAGCTCTTACCTCGCCTTTCCATCCTTACCACTTGCGTGGCGGTTTATTTCTGTTGCACTTTCCCTGGGGTCACCCCCGGCGGATGTTATCCGTTATCCCGCCCTACGAAGCCCGGACTTTCCTCACGATACGACCTTTCGGCATGATATCGCGCGATTGCGCCGCCCGGTTGCAGGGGTATTATACACCTTTTTCTCTCAAAAGTCAACCGGCACGGTTGATTTTTCGTGCGACAAGGTACAGGGCAAGAGAAGAGATTACGCCTGCGCCGAGCGCGATGATGGTCGCCGTCCAGTTTACAGAGGAAAGACCGTGCAGGATAAAATCGCCCGTTTCGGCATCCTGCATATGCGGGAAGATCAATACCGTGGCTACCGTGATGCCGGCTACGGCCGCTAGGCCGGAAAGCGCCTGGCAAACAAGACCGGCGCGGCTGCCGCTTTCCATGTGCACGCGGGTAGGAATATTGCGGTTAAAATCCAGCATGGAGGAAAGGTAGGCCGCTGTAATCAGCAGAATGATGGTCTCGGGCAGCATATAGGTGGCGTTGTAGCCGATCGAATAGATCAGCGCCGCCTCGGTGGGAATAGACAGCCCTGCCCATACCGTACAGCCGGCCACTGTGTGCAGCACATAGCGCAAAAGGCAGGCAAGCAGGCTGCCCAAAATCATGGCATGGCTCTGCGTGGCCGCTTTTTTGCGGAACGCGCCGGCAAAGCCCAGTACGGTAAAGGCCAGCACATAGTCCAGCAGTATGACCGCGAGGATCGAGTACCATGTGGTGAAGTAGGAGAGGGAATTTAGGCCCAGCAGCTGCTGAATGACACCATAGAGCAGACCGGAGATCAGTCCCCACCCACAGCCGTGGCGGTAGGACATAATCACGATCGGCAGCATCGAGGCAAAGGTGATGGAGCCGCCATAGGGCATCTCTACCAGCTTCAGCACAGAGAGAACGGTGGCAAGCGCAACCAGCATGCTGCACTCGGCCATCTTGCGAATTTTGGATTGCATAAATGCACCTCCTGAATAAAAAAGATGTGCCACACGAACAAATATCCGTGCAGCACTACTCTTCTCTCAGTACTTCCTACGACGGCATTATCCGTATCAGGTTAAAGGGTTCGGAAATTCTTCCGTCTCAGCCGTAAGGCACCCCCGACGTGATTATTCAGTTCTGTGGCGGTTTTTATTGTAGCACAGAGGGCAGAAATTGTCAAGAGAAATTTTTCCATCCCCTTTTCTTTTTCTCCAAAATGTGATACAATACAGAAAAAAGAAACGAAAGGGGTGCTCCTATGGGAATTTGCTATATTGTTGGCGCGGGTGACTGCGCCGAGACCATCTGCCCGCAGCCGGGTGACCTGCTGATCGCCGCAGACGGCGGGGCAGACCACCTTCTCCGCATGGGGCTGACCCCTGATCTGTTGCTCGGCGATCTGGATTCGCTTGTCGGCACCAGGCCGTCTTGCCCGCTGCTGCAATATCCCGCCGAGAAGGATGACACCGATATGGCGCTTTCTGTGGAGGAGGGCATTGCCCGTGGCTACCGCACGTTTTTGCTCTTTGGTGTGCTGGGTGGCGGGCGGCTTGACCATACGCTGGCCGCCGTCAGCCTATTGCCGGGCTATGCCGCACGCGGGCTGGATGTGACGCTGATCGGCGGCGGCCAACGCGTGCGCGCGCTGGCGGCAGGGCAGACATGCGTTTTCTCCCCCCATTTGCGCGGCTATCTTTCGCTGTTTGCCGCTTCGGGGGATGCCTGCGGTGTGAGTGCCCAAAGCCTGAAATATTCGCTTGAAAATGCTACGCTAAAGGCGCATTCTTCCCTTGGCGTGAGCAATGAGTTTTTACAAGGGCAGGCGGCGCGCGTGTCGGTAGAGCAGGGCAGCCTGCTGCTTGTTTGGCAAGAGGAATGGAAGGAGAAGGAAGAAGCATGAATCGCTATCGTGCCGTGATTTTTGATTTGGATGGTACCCTGCTTGATACGCTGGACGATCTGGCCGATGCCGTCAACTACGCTCTTGCTACCCACGGGTATCCTACCCGCACGCGGGATGAGGTGCGGCTGTTTGTTGGTAACGGTGTGCGCCTGTTGATGATCCGTGCTCTGCCGGGGGGAGAGGAGAATCCGCAATTTGAAGAGGTGCTTGCCACCTTTCGTACCTATTATGCCGCACACAGTCAATGTAAGACCGCCCCATACCCCGGCATCCTCTCGCTGCTTGCCAAGCTGCAAAAAAACGGCGTACGTGTCGCGGTGGTCTCCAATAAGTTTGATGCCGCCGTGCGTGATCTGTGCGCCCACTATTTCGGCAGCCTGGTCGAGGTAGCGGTTGGCGAATCGCCCGAGGTGCCCAAAAAGCCCGCGCCCGATACGGTGCTGCGTGCTATGCGCCTGTTAGGGGTATCGCCTGATGAGAGCGTATATGTCGGTGATTCGGATGTGGATGTCGAGACGGCGAAAAACAGCGGCATCCCCTGTATTTCGGTGCTCTGGGGCTTTCGTGATCGGGCCTTTTTGGAAGCGCATGGCGCTACCCGCTTTGCCGCGGATGTGGATGCGCTTGCCGTGCTTTTGTGAGGTGCCCAATGCACGAGGATATCTATCCCTTTTTGACAGAGGGGGAGAATGCACCGCTTTCCTTTCTGCTGGCCGGTATTTCCTATTGTGACGGCAGCTATCGCATCAGTCGCCCGGATTCCTCGCTTTCTTGTGTCGAATATATCCTCTCCGGCAGTGGTACCGTCATCATGGACGGCAAGTCCTATTACCCCACCGCGGGAGATACCTACTTTCTGCCGCAGGGGCACGATCACCTTTATTTTTCAAGTGCCGAGGAGCCGTGGGTGAAGATCTGGGTCAATTTTTCCGGCCCACTGGCCGATGCCATGGCAAGGTCCTACGGCATTGCGGAAAAATGCCATTTTCCCGGTCTGTATACAGGTGACCTGCTGCGTTCGATTGTGCGCGTAGCCGAGGAAAGAAAGGCAGACAGCACCCTCTCCGCCTCGCTTTTGATGCACGAGCTGCTGTATCGGATGAGCCGCACGCGGGAGACGCGCGCACTCAATCGCACCGCCGCCTCTTTGCGTGATTTTATCGACTTGCACTATACCGAGCCGCTGGATGCCGCCGCGCTTGCCGATGTGGTGGGCAAATCTCCCTCGCAATGCAGCCGTGTGTTTCGCGCCGCGTATGGGGTAACGCCCTATCAATATTTGCTTGCCCGCCGTGTGTCGCTTGCGCGCATTTTGTTGGAAAACAGCAGCATGAGTGTGCGTGAGATCGCCGCACAGCTCTCCTTTTGTGACGAATACTATTTCTCCAACCTTTTTAAGCAGAAGGTTGGCGTCTCTCCCGCTGCTTATCGCGTGGGCAATCGCGGTGAATAAATTTGAAATTTTTTTAGGCTGCCGGTTGTATTTCGACAAAATTGTGCTATAATATATAAGTTAAGACAGAAATACGGAAGGGAAAACCAGTGAAAAGAGAAGACCTGAGAAATATTGCCATTATCGCCCACGTTGACCACGGTAAGACTACCCTGGTAGACGGAATGCTGAAACAGGGCGGTGCATACCATGAAAACCAGGCGGCCGAGGATCGCGTCATGGACTCCAACGCCCTGGAGCGAGAGCGCGGCATCACCATTCTTGCCAAGAACACCGCCATTCATTATAACGATATCAAGATCAACATCATTGATACGCCCGGCCACGCCGATTTCAGCGGCGAGGTAGAGCGCATCCTCAAGATGGTAAACGGCGTTATCCTGCTGGTTGACGCAGCCGAGGGCCCCATGCCGCAGACACGCTTTGTGCTGCAGCGTGCTATGGAGCTGAACCACCGCATTATTGTTGTTGTCAACAAGATCGACCGTCCCGATGCCCGCATTGAGGAGGTAGAGGAAGAGGTTTTGGAGCTGCTGATGGATCTCAACGCCACCGACGAGCAGCTGGATTCCCCGATGCTCTTCTGCTGTGGCCGCTCGGGCACTGCCTCGCTCTCTCCCTATGAGGAGGGCAAGGACCTGCGTCCGCTGCTGGATACCATTATTGAATATATCCCCGCCCCGGAGGGCGAGCCGGAGGAGCCGCTGCAGCTGCTTGTCTCCTCGATCGACTATAACGAATATGTCGGCCGTATCGGCATTGGCCGTGTAGAGCGCGGTACTATCCGTCAAAATCAGGATGTGATGATCGCCAACTACCATGATACCGAGAGCAACCCTCGCCGTACCCGCATTGTTTCACTGCAACAGTTTGACGGATTGGGCAGACGCCCGGTGGAAACGGCTACTGTCGGCGACATCGTATGCTTCTCGGGCGCGACCGATATCACCATCGGTGATACCCTCACCGCTTTGGATGCGGTAGAGCCGTTGCCCTTTGTTAAGGTTTCCGAGCCGACGATGGAAATGACCTTCTCGGTCAACGATAGCCCCTTTGCCGGCAAGGAGGGCAAGTTCGTTACCTCTCGTCAGATCCGCGAGCGGCTGTATAAGGAGACGTTGAAGGATGTTTCGCTGCGCGTCTCGGATGGTGACACCACAGACTGCTTCCGCGTTGCCGGCCGTGGTGAAATGCATCTTTCCATTCTCATTGAAAACATGCGTCGTGAGGGTTATGAGATCTGCTGCTCGATGCCTCATGTACTGTTTAAGCGTATTGATGATAAGCTGCACGAGCCGATGGAGCGCGTATCGATTGACGTGCCGGATGAGGCTGTTGGTGCCGTCGTGCAAAAGCTGGGTGCCCGTAAGGGCGAGCTGCTGGAGATGGGCAAGGTAGGCTCGCGTACCAAGATCGAGTATGTGATCCCCACCCGTTGCCTCTTTGGCTACCGCAGCGAGTTTATGACCGACACCAAGGGTGAGGGCGTTATGAATACGCTCTTTGATGGCTACCAGCCCTTCAAGGGCGAGGTAACCACTCGCTATACCGGTTCGCTGATCGCCTCCGAGGCAGGAGAGGCCACCTCCTTTGGTCTCTTTAACGCGCAGGATCGCGGTAGCATGTTTATTGGTGTGCAGACCCCTGTGTATGAGGGCATGATCGTTGGTGAATGCCCCAAGCAGGAGGACATCTCGGTGAATGTGTGCAAGAAAAAGCACCTTACCGCTATCCGCTCCAAGGGGGCAGACGAGGCGCTGATCCTGACGCCGCCCGTCGTCTTTTCCCTTGAGGAGGCCATTGATTATATCGCCGAGGACGAGCTTATCGAGGTAACGCCCAAGTCCATTCGCTTGCGTAAAAAGATTTTGGATACCGCCACGCGCCTTAAGGCGCAGGCTGCAGCCCGCCGCGGCTGATCTTGCTTATCGGCTATTTCAAAAAGAAAGGATGCTACCATGAAAACAAAGGGAAGACAGCTGACCACAGCTGATCTGTTTATTGTTCTCCGGCGCGCGATTGCTTTGATCGTTGTTTGCGCGATTCTCGGCTTTGGTGCCAGCTATTGGCTCGCCTCTCGCCGTGCCAGCGTAAGCTATACGGCTACCTCCGGCGTCTATGTGCAGGCATCTACTGTCAATATCAATGCCGGCCCCACCTCGAATGAGATTGCGCTGGCACGCGCCATGGCACTTTCCTGCTGTGATGCGATCAGAAACGAGGAGCTTTGCAACAATATCAAGGCCTATTTTGCCGCAAGAGCGGATAAGGGCTGGCCGGATATTTCGCGTATGGATAACGATACGCTCGGCTCCATGATCTCGGCCACGACCGATGTCAATTCGCAGAATGTCACGATCACGGTGACCTCCGGCGATGGCCGTCTTGCCATCTATCTTGCCAATGCCATTGCAGACGAGATGGAGGATTCGCTGGTGGATGTGATCGGCAACTGCAGCATCACGCCTGCCAAATGGGCCTATACGGCCTCTGCCACCTCTACCTTCTCCAAGACGCTGGCGATCGTCGGTGCTCCTGTTGGTGCCTTTGGTGCCTATGCGCTGATGCTGCTCCTCTATATTTTTGATCCGCGCGTGCGTGACCAAAAAGAGCTGCTTGAGCATTTTGGCGAGGACTTGCCGCTTTTGGGTGAGGTAACGGCTACTAAGAAACAGAAGGGAGGACGTGTGTGATGCCGATTTTCGTAAAAAAGGAATCAACGCTTCGCCTCCTGACCGATGATGTGCCCGCCCCCATGCGAGAGGCATATAATCGTATCCGTGTTAATTTGCTGGCGCGCACCGGTCTGGGTGTCAATCGTGAGCAGACAAAGGAATGTCCTGTGATCGGCGTGACCAATGCGGTGCGCCGCCCGGGTGACCGCTATCTGGCAGCCAATTTGGCCATCTCCTTTGCGCAGCTTGGGCTGCGTACGCTGCTGATCGATGCCGATTATCGTGAGGAAGAGGATCTTGCTACGCTGTTTGGCGCGACAGAGGGGGAAGGAATTGCCGGCTATGCGGCGGGCATGCATATTGCTCCGTCCTTCGTCGGAATGTCCACGCTGTCCTTCCTGTCCCGCGGCGAAGCAATGGGTGACCCCGCCGATTTGGTTGGTAACAATGTGTTTTTCTCGGCCATCAGCGCGCTGCGTGCCGAGTATGAGGCGATCTTTATCTCCCTGCCGCCCGTGACCGCGTATGCCGATGCGGCTACCGCCGCCCCCGCACTGAGCGGCGTGGTGCTGGGCACGGTTCCCGGTAAGGATAAGAGAAGCGCCGTTTCTTTGGCCATTGAAACGCTTAAAAACGTAGGCGTGCCGTTGTATGGCATGGTTGCCTGCGAGGACTAAACCCATACAGAAAAAGAACAGGAGCAAGGGTGCGTACTCTTAAGGACAGTTTTGATTGTACGTTACCTACCGGCAGGAAAGAAACTCAAATTTTCTATCGTTCCCAACAAAAATTGAAAACATAAAAACCGCAGATTGATTTTCTGCGGTTTTTGTGCTATAATTTATAGGTACGAATGATTAATTAGAGTTTGTATAGGAGATAAGCAATATGGTTTATTATCTAAATAAAGACACAGTTCCAACAATACCTACACCGCACGATTGTAAAATAAAGAAAGTGACTATACAATGAGATTATATTATATTTGAGTTTGTGGATGACATTTCGTATCATGATTCCATTAGGCACGTCATTCCCGATGCAAAATCCTTAGTCATCAAAAT
>JAFTQX010000028.1 GCA_017462545.1 Clostridia bacterium | reverse complement strand
GGCGTCTTTACCTTTGATTTTACAAAAACCAATGAGTTTATCCGCTTTGCCCTCGCGCACGGCATCAAATATCTGGAAATGCCCCCCTGCTACACCCAGTGGGGTGCCAAGAACGCGCCCAAGATCATGGTGCGTGACCAGAACGGCCGCCTGCGCCGCCGCTTTGGCTGGGAGACCGACGCCCTCTCTGACGAGTATAAGGACTTTTTGCGTCAGATGCTGACCGCGCTGAACGCCAACCTGCGTGAGATTGGCGCAGAGGAGATCTCCTTCTTCCATATTTCGGACGAGCCGAACCTGGAGCAGTATGACCAGTACATGGCCTGCAAGAACTTTATCATACCCCTGATCGGCAAGAGCCGCACCTTGGATGCCTGCTCGCACCTGGAGTATGCCGGCACGACCGACCGCGAGTATTCGGTTTGCTCTGTTGCCACGGTCGATAAGTATATTGAGGCAGGCATTCGCCCGCTCTGCACCTACTACTGCTGCGGCCCGGTAAACAACCACTTTACCAACCGCTTCCTCTCTCTGCCCCTGCCCCGCGTTTCGGTGCTCGGTCTGCAGCTGTATCGCTATGATATGGATCTGTTCCTGCACTGGGGCTTCAACTTCTACAACAGCATGCACTCCCGCCGCTCGATCATTCCCTACAACAACACCGACTCGGATGCCGTATTCTCGGCAGGTGACGCGTTTATCGTTTACCCCGACTATGCCGGCTTTGGTGCCAACGCCTCTCTGCGTTTGTACGCCATGGGCACGGGCATGAAGATTTCCCGCATGCTCTATCTCTATGAGTCGCTTGCAGGGCGCGAGGCCGCCCTTGCCTTCCTTGATGAGGAGGGTGTCACCGGCCTGAACGTATATCCCACCGAGCACGGCTGGCTTGATCGCCTGACGGCACGTCTGTGCGAGAAGATCGCTGCAAAACTGGCTTAATGCAACACACGGGTATCTACTTTTTATAGCAGGTACCCGTTTTTTTAAAAAAGGAGGTCATCGTTATGGAAAGAGAATTGCACTTTGGCATGTTTCACACGGGGCTTGAAAAGGGGCGTGAGGGCTTTGATTTTGCCCTGAAGAACCCCGCCCTTGACCTGTTTATTTGTGAATGCGACTACCGTGGCGAGGTGTTTGACACCCAGCTGCGCGAGATCGCGGCCGCAGGCAAGCGGGCCTTTATCACCTTCACCTATCTTCTCTTTCGCCGCGTGAGCCGTGAGGAGATGATGGTAGACGTGGGCGGTGAATACTACGCCAAGCAGGAGCTGCACGCCGACTATCGCGAGCGTCTGGTAGAGATGAAGGCCGCGCTGGATGCGCGCCCCTACAAGGATGCCATTCTCGGCTTTTATGTAGACGAGCCCTTTTTGCAGGGCATCTCTGCCGCTGATTTTACCAAAGCCACCCGGGCGATGCGTGAGATCCTGCCCGAGATGCGCATCATTCCCTGCTTCTGCATTGCACCGGTCGCGCCAAATTATTGGACGATCCCGCATGTAGACAGCATCACGCCCGATTGCATCCGCTATATCACGGATATTGCCTACGACCTCTACCATCCCTACAAATCCGAGACCTATGACAAGATCCATGAGGAGATGCACGAGCGCATGGGCGACATGGTAGACAAGATCCGCGTTTGGTATGTGCCCGGCACCATGAACTACCGCGGTGACAAGGAGGAGCAGTACGCCCTTGAGCACCTCTACAACTTCGCGCGTTGTCTGGAAAAGGAAAAGAACCCGGGCGGGCTGCTCTTCTACACCTGGATCACATTTCCAAATGACAGCATTGGCAACGTAGGTCTGCAGGTGATGGAGCGTGACCACGGCTGGAATCAGATCTTCCCCGCTATCGAAACGGTGGTTGACCGGTTACGCAAGGGCGAGCCGGTGGGCAACGACTATCCTGCATAAAAAAGACACACTTTTTCCTTTTCACGCATATGATGGTAACAAAGCGCGTTTTCGCGTATAGGAGGAAAAGGTGATGAAGTCTATACAGCTGTGCAGGACGCTGGGGATCGCTGTGCTTGCCTTCGGCGTTGGAATTTTGGTTTCGTTTTTCCTACCGGAGCAGGTGCTGGTGGTCATTGAGGCGCTGACCATTATCGGCGTCGGATTGATCTATTTTTCCGGGAAATAACAAAAAGCATCCCGGCCGAGGTACTACTTATGAAAATCGTCGTTGTTCGTTCTCCGCGCTTTCTTTCTCCCCTGCTGCGGCGGCTTTTCCACATTGGCCGCAAAGACGCATAACAAAAAATCCCTTGTCGCGCCTGCCATCCAGCAAGCGTAACAAGGGGTTTTTCGTATCAAGCAAGCGCGACCTCGGCATCCGCACACAGCAGCGAGCCGATCTGCAGACAGGCGACATCGGCTGTGACATCGGCAGAATGCAGCACATGCGGCATCGAATGGCAGGCGGCCATCACAAAGCGGAGGCCGGTTTCCTCAAAATACACGCAGAAGCCGCAAGCAGCACCAATCTCCCGTGCCAGTGCACGGTGAAAGGAATTGTTCACCGTTCTCTCCGCGCAAAAAGCGATGACAAGTGCATCATTTGCATCCTTTTCCAGCGTCACGGTTACCCGTCCGCGCTCCAAGAGGCAGGGCAAGAGAAAACCAAGTGTCAGCAAAAAGCCCTCTCGATTCAGCAGAACAGCCGTGCCGCGGCTGACCGTCCCCTCCTGCGCCTGTATCGCAAGCGCAGCAGAGAATTGCTGCTTGACCGCCACGCAGATATCCTGCACCAGCATATGCACCTCCACGGGAGAAGGGGGTGCGTTTTTTGCCTCGGTAAAGGCAAGAATCACGCGGAAGAGATCGCCCGCCGATTGCATCAGCGTATCGATCTCCTGCTCTCTGCCGGCAACCGTCTCGTCAGGCAGGCAGATCAAAAGCGTATAGTCCTCACCGCCCAGCGAAAACTGATATCGCATTGCGTAATGCGCGATCGGCGTTTGAAAATGATAGATCGTTTTTGTCTCAAGCAGGGCATCACACATGTGCGCCTCGCCATCAAAGTAAGCACGAAAGAGTGCATTGCGGAACAAAACGCGACCGCCACGGTAGACGGCGTAGGCGACCATGTCTACCCGTTCCGATTGAAAAAACCGCAGCCTCACGCGAAGCTGTCCTCCGTCAGCGCATCGTATGCTGCCGTCTGCTGCAGCGCGGCAGCCAATTCAGCAGCCCGATCGGCAATCAGGCACTCCAAATATCCGGGCGTGATCTCGTCACGATGGGCTCTCGCATAATCGGCATCCTTATCGGAAACGCGCATCATCACGCAGGTCTCCCCCTCGTAAAGCGGGGCGCTGATGGTGCCCTTCTCCGGTGCGGGAGCTCCCTCACCGCACAGGCTGTACCATTGGCTCACCGTGATATAGGTATGCTCATCCTCCATGGTGGCCTTGCGACGCGCAATCTCCATAAACGCCTCGTCGGTATCCTCTGCCTCGGCAAGCAGTGCCACAATCTCCTCAGCGCGGCGGCGCATGGCCTCGGTCTGTGTGCCAAAATTCAAGGTCAAGGACAGCACGCGAAGAACATCCTCACGCGCAAGAAACGCATCCAGCACTGCATCATTTTCCAGCTCCCCCTCCAGCTCCTCCATCAGCATCTCCTGACACAGGTAGGAGCGAAGCAGCAGGCGGGAAACCGTATCGGTCATATGCTGCTCGGTAATGCGATCAATATAGTCACGGCGGGTAGGAAACTCATCGATCATTTCTTTCACCGTTTCATTCAATGCATCATTGACCGTTTCACCGTAGGGATCTATGCCGTAATCGCGGCAAACGTCAAAGATGGCGTACAGCTCACACACGCCGCTCTTGACCCGCGCCATGCGCGCGTCAAAGCTCTCGGTAGGATACGCCTCGAGATAGGTGTGATAGAAGAAATAAACCACCTCATAGGCAACCGTTGTCTCACCAAGCGTCAGCATGGTCTCGCTTTGGCGGCTGTTGGACATTTCCACGCGGTATTTGGAACAGCCGGGCATTGCCACCAGCATCAGGGTCAGGAGAAGGAGGGCAAGCACGCGGCGAAAACAGGTATATCGTTTCATCAAAAAAGGCTCCTTGTTTTCTTTTATCCTCTATTTTAGCAGAACAATGTGACTTTTTTGTGAATGCGACCACTCTTTTTCATCTTTTTCTCTTTACTTTTTTCTGTTTTTCCGTTATAATGGAAGAAAAAACGGAAAGAGGGAGCCTATGGAGGACATATACAGCGTACCGCTATCCGAGGTCATTCGTGAACACAAGCTGGAGGCCATCTATCTGCCGCAGCCGGCAGAGGAGATCATGGTCTGCTCTACCCAGGTCAACCGCCCCGGTTTGCCGCTGGTCGGCTTTTTTGACCATTTTGAAAAGGCGCGGCTGGAGATCATCGGCAAGGTGGAATATTTGTATCTCAAGCAGCTCTATGATAACGAGCGGCGCGAGAGCCTTGAAAAATTCTTTGCCGCAGGTCCTGTCGGCGTGGTGCTGACCACCGGGCTGGAGGCCTTTGACGAGATGCGCGTGATGGCGCAAAAATATCGCATTCCGCTGCTGCGCACGAATCGCGGCACCAGTGACTTTATGGCCGCCCTGATCGCCTATCTCAACGTGGCACTTGCCCCCCGCATCACCCGTCACGGCGTGCTGGTCAATATTTACGGCGAGGGTGTTTTGCTGCTGGGCGACAGCGGCATTGGCAAGAGCGAAACGGCCATTGAGCTGCTCAAGCGCGGCCACCGCCTGATCGCGGATGACGCGGTCGAGATCAAGCGCGTTTCCTCCAAAACGCTGGTTGGCTCTGCGCCCGAGATCATTCGTCACTATGTAGAGCTGCGCGGCATTGGCATTGTGGATGTATGCCGCCTGTTTGGTATGGGTGCGGTCGAAAACACCGCCAAGATCGAGCTGATCGTCAACCTGGAGCCGTGGGAAAACGGCAAGATGTATGACCGCCTTGGTCTTGATAACGAGATGACCGACATACTCGGCGTACAGATCCCCTCGATCACGCTGCCGGTCTGCCCCGGTCGAAACATCGCGGTCGTTTTGGAGATTGCCGCCATGAACCACCGCCAAAAGATGATGGGCTACAACACCGCCGAGGAGTTCAACCGCCGTCTGATGGCCAAAATGGGCATGTCGCAGGAGGATATCGACGCCGCCTCGACACCGAAAGTATAATACAAAGCAAGCTGTCATCAACAAATACAAACAAAATACACCTTTGCATTTTAACACTTGGAGGACATTATGAAAAAAACTTGGCCGCTTATATTCCTTGGCATACTGTTTGCGATGGCCTGCGTTTTCATGCTTCCGGCATGTGACGCATCGAATAGCGCAGACAATACTGACTCCGACGGATCAAATATACCAGAATCTCAAGGGCTTGCTTATAGCGTAAACAACGATGGCAAGAGTTGTACCGTCACCGGCCTTGGTACCTGCACCGATACCGAGATTTATATCCCCCAAGAAATTGAAGGTTACACAGTTACCGCCATTGGTAACAAGGCATTTTCCGAGCAACCGACACTGACCAAAATTAATATTCCTGAAACAGTCAAGATTGTCGGCAATCGCGCCTTTTTTGCCAGTACTGGCCTATCCGAAATGACCATTCCCGCATCTGTCACCTCAATAGGTACGCAAATTTTTTATAAGTGCGACAACCTCAAAACCGTGTACTATAACAGTACGTATGTTGCATCCGAAAACCCCGTTCTCAACGCAAAGTCGATTGAAACGGTTGTGTTTGGCGGAGACTATGTTCCTAACCGCATTTGCGATGGTTTTTCCAACCTCAAAACAGTAGAAATCAAGAATAACGTCACAAGTGTTGGTCAATATGCCTTTAACGGTTGCTCAAATCTAATCTCTATCACCATTCCCGACAGCGTGATAAATATTGGAAGTTCTGCATTCTTCGGTTGCACGAACCTTGCATCTGTCACCATCCCGGATAGTGTGACAGTTATTGGTACCGAAGCGTTCCGTAACTGCACGAGCGTGACCTCTATCACCATCCCCAATAGCGTAACAAGCATTGGGAGTTCTGCGTTCTCTGATTGTACAAGCCTTACTTCCATTACGATTCCCTTGGTTGGGTCAAAAATAAATTTTAAGTCTATCTTTGGAGATAGCATCCCCTCTTCTCTCACAACTGTTATTATTACCGGGGGTACCAGTATTGGAGAAGCTGAGTTCCGAGACTGCACGAGCCTAACATCTATCACCATCCCTGATAGCGTGACAAGTATTGGAAGTTCTGCCTTCTCTGGCTGTACAAACCTAACTTCCATTACGATTCCATTTGTTGGTTCAAACATAAATTTCAAGTCCATCTTTGGGAATAGCATCCCCTCTTCTCTCACAACTGTTGTCATTACCGGGGGAACCAGCATCGGGGAAGCTACGTTCCATGGATGTACGAGTCTGACCTCTATCACCATCCCAGATAGTGTGACAAGCATTGGGGAAAATGCGTTCTGCGGCTGTACGAGCCTATCTTCCATCACCATCCCCGATAACGTGACAAACATTGGTAAATATGCGTTCCAAAACTGTAAGAATCTGACCACCGTCAACATCGGTAAGGGTGTGACAGGCATTGGTTACAGGATTTTCGACGGCTGCACAAGTTTAACCTCTATCACCATCCCTGACAGCGTGACAAGTATTGGTTGGTATGCGTTCCAGAACTGTACAAGCCTAACCTCCATCACCATCCCCGATAGCGTGACAAGCATTGATAAATATGCATTCCAAGGTTGTAAGAGTCTAACCACCATCAACATCGATAAGGGCGTAACAGACATTGGGGACAGGGCATTCTACGACTGTACTAGTCTGACCTCCATCACCATCCCTGATAGCGTGACAAGCATTGGAAAAAATGCGTTCCAAGGCTGTAAGCGTCTAACCGCCGTCAACATCGGTAAAGGCGTGAAAGACATTGGAGACGGTGCATTCTACGGCTGTACAAGTCTGACCTCTCTCACGCTTCCCTTTGTTGATTCAAATATAAATTTGCGGTCCATCTGTGGGTTTATCATCCAATCTTCTCTCACAACTGTTGTTATTACCGGTGGTACCAGTATTGAGGGTATGGCATTCGGAGGCTGCACAAGCCTAACCTCCATCACTATCCCCAATAGCGTGACAAGCATTGGAAGTTCTGCCTTCTCCAACTGTACGAGCCTGACTTCCATCACCATTCCCGATAACGTGATAGACATTGGGAACGAGGCATTCTACGGCTGCACAAGCCTAACCACCGTCAACATTGGCAATAGCGTGACAAGCATTGGGGACATGGCATTCTACAGTTGCACAAGCCTATCCTCCATCACCATCCCCGATAGCGTTACAAGCATTGGTGCCGCTGCATTCTACGATTGCTCAATATTGACGAGTGTAATGTTTGAAAAACCAACCTGGTGGATGGTAGACGGTACGTGGTTAACCAAAAGCGATCTTTCTAATCCTACCAAGGCTGCTGAATATCTCCGTTCGACTTATTCCATTTGCGACTGGGAACGCATCTAACGCGGTTCCCGCCGCTCTGCGGCGGGGCGTTGCCTCCCTTGTGTAAAGGGAGGTGGCACGGCTTGCCGTGACGGAGGGATTGTAAAAACATAAACCCCCAAGGGCGGCCGTTGGCCGCGCCTTGGGGGGTTCATTATTCTTGGAATTAGTCGAAATAGAACGGCTTGCCGCTCTTGGAGGACTCATAGATGCCCTCGAGGATACGGGTGACGCAGTAGGCCTGCTCCGGCTTGGTGATCGGAGCGGCACCGCCGCGAACAGCCTCGATCCACAAACGCTCCTCCATATCGGCGGGAGACTCTGCCCCGTTGCCCTCGAAGAAAGCAGCGCCGCCTGCGTTAAAGTCCGGCTTAAAGACGTACTGGCGACCGTTGCGAACGCCGTTGATGCGCAGACCATCGTTCATATCGCCACCGGCCTTGGTGCCGCAAAGCGTGGTAACCGCCTCACGCACGTCCAGCGTGTTGAGTGCCCAAGAGGACTCCAGCACGATGGTCGCGCCGTTTTCCATCACGATAAAGCCAAAGGCACTATCCTCAACCGTAAACTTCTCCGGCTCCCAGTTGCCCCAGGCGTTGCCCTGATCTTGATCGTTGTTGAGCTTGTGATAGGTGGTACCTACGCAGTACTTCGGCTTGTAGTTATCCATCATCCACAGCGTCAGGTCAAGCGCGTGCGTGCCGATGTCGATCAGCGGACCGCCGCCCTGCTCATATTCATTGAGGAACACGCCCCAGGTAGGAACGGCGCGACGACGGATGGCCGTTGCCTTGGCGTAGTAAACCTCACCAAACGTGCCTGCCTCTGCCTCCTGCTTCATGTAGATCGAATCGGGGCGGAAACGGCTCTGATAACCGATGGAAAGCAGCTTGCCGGTGCGCTTTGCGGCATCCAGCATCTTCTTTGCCTCGGCCGAATTGATGGCCATGGGCTTTTCGCACATGACGTGCTTGCCTGCCTCCAGCGCGTCAACCGTAATAAAGCTGTGTGCGCGGTTCGGGGTACAAACGTGCACCACGTCAATGCTCTCATCTTTGAGAAGCTCCTTGTAATCGGTGTAGACCTTGGCGTCCGGCGTGCCGAACTCCTTCGCTGCCTTCTCTGCGCGCTCTACGATGATATCGCAGAAGGCGACCATTTCGCAATCGGCAACTTTCTTCAAGCTGGGCATATGCTTGCCGTTAGCAATGCCGCCACAGCCGATGATACCGACCTTTACAACATTTCCTACCATGATTTTATTCTCCTTATGTAAAAATGTAGGGGTTTTGCTTTTCCAGTATAGCATATTTTTTCTGATTCGTCTACGATATATTTGCGAAAAAATATCAATTTTTTGCGTTTTTTTCTCGGGGTCTTGACAAACCCCTGCAAGATTTGTATAATATAGATGTAAAAAACCAAAAAGCATTGACGGAGACAGTAGAGCAGACGCAAAAGAGCAAGCGAGTCGGGTACGGTGTGAGCCGACCTCCGGTAGCCCTGCTTGAAGATCACTCCCGAGCTGCAGTAGCAAACGGCATGCGCCCAGTAGCTGCTGCCGGTCTCTCCCCGTAAAAAGAGAAGCATATGCCGGTATGCGTAACGGGTGGTATAGCAAGGCTTGCGCCTTGTCCTGTGTTTCGCGGGGCAGGCGTTTTTTTGTCCCTTTCCGGTAAAAAAAGAAAAGGAGAGCGATTATGTACGAAAAGGTTCCCGGCAGTATGAATTTTGTAGAGCGCGAAAAGGGCGTTCGCAAATTTTGGGAAGACAACAAAATTTTTGAAAAGACGGTAGAGGCACGGCGCGGCAAGCCCACCTATACCTTCTTTGACGGCCCGCCTACCGCAAACGGCAAGCCGCACATCGGCCATGTGCTGACGCGTGTCATTAAGGATATGATCCCGCGTTACCGCACCATGAAGGGCTATGAGGTGCTGCGCAAGGCCGGGTGGGATACCCACGGTCTGCCTGTTGAGCTGGAGGTTGAGAAAAAGCTCGGCCTTGACGGTAAGGAGCAGGTAGAGCAATACGGCCTTGCCCCCTTTATTGACGAATGCAAGGAAAGCGTTTGGAAATACAAGGGCATGTGGGAGGATTTCTCTTCTACCGTTGGCTTTTGGCTGGATATGAAGGACCCCTACGTTACCTATCATAACAGCTTTATCGAGTCCGAGTGGTGGGCCTTGCGCACCATTTGGGACAAGGGGCTCTTATATAAGGGCTTTAAGATCGTGCCCTACTGCCCGCGCTGCGGCACGCCGCTTTCCTCGCACGAGGTAGCGCAGGGCTACAAGACGGTCAAGGAGCGCTCTGCCATCGCCCGCTTCCGCGTAGCCGATGAGGACGCTTACTTCCTTGCCTGGACGACCACCCCCTGGACGCTGCCCTCCAACGTGGCACTTTGCGTCAACCCCGATGTGACCTACGTCAAGGTCAAGGCGGCAGACGGCTACACCTATTACCTGGCCGAGGCGCTTTGCGACCGGGTGCTTTGCAAGCTGGCGACCGAGGACACCCCCGCCTACGAGGTGCTTGCCACCTACACGGGCAAGGAGCTTGAGGGCCGCGCCTACGAGCCGCTCTTTGCCTGCACGGGCGAAGAGGCTGCCAAACAGAAAAAACGCGCGCACTTTATCACGGTAGACGGTTACGTTACCACCTCGGACGGTACGGGCATCGTTCACATCGCCCCTGCCTTTGGTGAGGACGACTCTCGCGTTGGCCGCAACTATGACCTGCCCTTTGTGCAGTTTGTCGATACCCATGGTAACATGACGGCAGAAACCCCCTATGCCGGTGTCTTTGTCAAGAAGGCAGACCCGCTGGTGCTTGTCGATCTGGACCGCGAGGGCAAGCTGTTTGACGCGCCCAACTTTGAGCACGAATATCCGCACTGCTGGCGTTGCAACACGCCGCTGATCTACTACGCGCGTGACTCCTGGTTCATCCGCATGACCGCCGTGCGTGAAAATCTCATCCGCAACAACAATACCGTCAAGTGGATCCCCGAATCCATCGGTAAGGGTCGCTTTGGCGACTGGCTGGAGAACATCCAGGACTGGGGCGTCAGCCGTAACCGTTACTGGGGTACGCCGCTGCCGATCTGGGAGTGCGCTTGTGGCCACCGCCATTGCATCGGCTCGATCGAGGAGCTGCGCGGTCTGTCTAAAAACTGCCCCGCAGACATTGAGCTGCACCGTCCCTATATTGACGAGGTAACCTTCCCCTGCCCCGCGTGCGGCGGTGAAATGAAGCGTGTGCCGGAGGTCATTGACTGCTGGTTTGACTCGGGCGCGATGCCCTTTGCCCAGTGGCACTATCCCTTTGAAAACAAAGAGAAGTTTGAGCGCACCTTCCCGGCTGATTTTATCTCCGAGGGTGTTGACCAAACGCGCGGCTGGTTCTATTCGCTGATGGCCATCTCTACCCTACTCTTTGACCGCGCCCCCTACAAATCGGTGCTGGTGCTTGGTCACGTCCTTGACAAGGATGGGCAGAAGATGTCCAAATCCAAGGGCAACGCGGTTGACCCGTTTGAGGCACTGGACGAGTTTGGCGCAGACGCCATTCGTTGGTACTTCTATTCCAACTCCGCACCTTGGCTGCCCAACCGCTTCTTCCGTGAGGCGGTGCTCGAAGGACAGCGCAAATTCATGGGCACGCTGTGGAACACCTATGCCTTCTTCGTGCTCTACGCCAATATTGACACTTTTGATGCAACCAAGTATGACTTGGACTACGACACCCTGTCTGTCATGGACAAGTGGATGCTCTCACGCCTGGAGACCCTTGTGCGCGGGGTAGATGCCGACCTTTCCGAGATCCGCGTGCCTGAGGCTGCCCGTAAGCTCGACGCCTTTGTGGACGAGATGAGTAACTGGTATGTCCGCCGCTCGCGTGAGCGTTTCTGGGGCAAGGAGATGACGCAGGACAAGATCAACGCCTATATGACGCTCTACACCTGCCTTGTCAAGCTTTCCAAGGTGGCCGCACCCATGATTCCCTTTATGGCCGAGCAGCTCTACCAGAACCTGGTGCGCACCAACGACAAGACCGCACCTGAAAGCGTGCACCTGTGCGAATATCCGGTAGCGGATGAGAGCATGATCGACCCCGCGCTGGAGGAGCGCATGGACGAGGTGCTGCGTGTGGTAGCCCTTGGTCGTGCCTGCCGTAACGCCGCCGCCGTCAAGACGCGCCAGCCGATCGGCAATATGTACGTCAAGGCAGAGTTTGACCTGCCCGACTACTTCTTAGAGATCATCGAGGAGGAGCTGAACGTGAAGGCAGTGACCTTCTCTGACAGCGTTCGCGCCTATACCACCTACACCTTTAAGCCGCAGCTGCGCACGGTTGGCCCCAAATACGGCAAGTATCTGGGCGGTATTCGAACCGCACTTGCTGCGCTTGACGGAAACACCGCCATGGATGAGCTGGAGGCAACCGGCAAGCTGATGCTGACGGTGGGTGACGAGGTGCTGCCGTTTGAAAAGGATGACCTGCTGATCGAGATGACCCGCCTGCCCGGCTACGAGTCGCTTTCTGAAAACGGTGTGACCGTGGTGCTGGATACCAACCTGACCGAGGAGCTTCTTGAGGAGGGCATGGTAAACGAGCTGATCAGCAAGGTGCAGAACATGCGCAAGGATAGCGGCTTTGAGGTAACCGACCGCATCACGCTGGGCATCGCCGGCAATGATAAGGTGGCAGATATCCTGCGCCGCAATGAGGCAGCCGTAACCTCGCAGGTGCTGGCAAACGAGGTGACCTATGGCAGCGTGACCGAGGCCGGGCGCGAGTGGAACCTCAATGGAGAGAAGGTCAGCCTGTCGGTAACGCGAGTGTAAAACGAGGGATTATGGTGGGGTGCTTTTTGAAAAAAGCACCCCAAGCCCCGCAAAAACGTTTATGAAATAAAAGTTTTGTCGCCGCAGGAACAAAACCGTTCGGCGGCTAGATCCCGCCCTGCGGGCGCTTTCGCCCTATGCTGTCATTCTGAGCGAAGGGCGTAGCCCGTAGTCGAACCCCGTAGGGGTGCCACCGTTAGGTGGCAGAATCTCATAGGGCGAAAGTTCGGCTACGCTCAGGATGACGCCCTGCGGGCGTCGCCGCCGTTTTCCTCCCGCCCCAACGAATTTACCGCATAGACAACACAAGGCTTACAAGGGACTACCTTTGCAGGCCTTGTTTTTTCTGTTATGCAATACCGATCATAACCTGTTTGCGTACCGCAAACGAGCACCGGCAAACGGGTGCCAAGTTAACCTGTCATTCTGAGCATCCCGCAGGGTGCGAAGCGCCCTGAGTGGCGTAGCCGCGAGGAAGTCCCCTTGGGGGAAATCCTTTCGCCTTTAGGCAAAACAAAAAGGTGCAACGTGCAGAATTTCTCGCTACGCTCGAAAAGATCCTTCGCTGTGCTCAGGATGACACCGTAGAGAAAATTTCCCCCTTCTTCACCATTTCACCGCAAAGAAACATTGACAAATCAATAAATTGATGGTATAATAAGCCTGCGAAACAAACCGAATAATATAGAGGGTATTTTTCTGACAAGGCATAAAATACTCTTTTTTTGGCAACTTTTTACACAGTTTGAATTTGGTAAAAACGCAAATTCTACGACTGTGTAAAAGTGTGTGCTTTGCCATTCTTTTTCCATTCGGTTTGTTTCGCGACAATCGGAGTTTGCGTTTTTCGGTGCGCTGACTACGGTTGGCGCATCTTTTTATTTTATATGGGAGAAGGAGACGACAATGAACGGAACGATCAAGCAAATATGGGATGGGACACTTTGCGCCTCAAAGGATTTTCACTGGGCAAAATCATCGCACGAGGCATATTTCAAGCTGAAAATGTACATCGATCACCTTCAGCAGGTGCTGCCTGAGGCACAGCACAGGGATTTGGACAATCTTATCCGCTGTTGTGAGGCGTTGGAGAATGCCGCTGTGGAAGAGGCCTTTGCGCTGGGGTACAAGACCGGTGCGCAAATAACCGCCGAGGCCATGCTACACAAATAAAAGAAGAGGATCTTGCCCAATGGGCAAGATCCTCTTCTTTTATTTCTTTTTGCGGGGGGCAGCTTTCTTTACGCCGGGCTTTACACGGCTGCTCTTGCTTGGCTTTTCTGCCCGCGCGATCTTGCCGGACGGCCGATGGCCGTTATACTGGACACCGCTGCCCTTTTGCCCCGGCTTTCGTTTGCCGTAGGCTTGGGCTGCATTTGGTCGCTCGGGGCGCACAAGGCACTCCTTGCCCATGCCGATCAGGTCTTCCCTGCCGACCTTGCGCAAGGCCTCGCGCACAAGATCCGCGTTCTGCGGGCGGCTGTACTGTAACAGCGCGCGCTGGAGCTGCTTTTCGTGGTAGTCCTTGGCCACATAGACCTTCTTACCCGTCAAGGGGTCAAGCCCTGTGGCGTACATCACGGTAGAGACTGTGCCGGGGGTGGGATAAAAATCCTGCACCTGCTCGGGCATGTAGCCCTCCTTTTTGAGGAAAAGAGCCAATTCGACTGCCTCACGCAGCCCCGCACCCGGGTGGCTGGACATGAGGTAAGGCACAAGGTACTGCTCCAATCCTGCCTCACGCGAGAGTCGGAAATATTCTTTCTTAAACGCCTCATATACGCCAATCGACGGCTTGCCCATGCAGGCAAGCGTGGCGGCGGCGCAATGCTCGGGCGCGACCTTAAGCTGCCCGCTGACGTGGTGCGTAACCAGCTGACGGAAGAAGGAACGGTCGGGGTCGGCCATCAGATAATCATAGCGGATGCCCGAGCGGATAAAGACCTTCTTCACGCGCGGAATTTCTTCGATCTTGCGCAGCATGCGTGCGTACTCCTTATGGTCAACACGCAGGTTGCGGCAGGGGGTGGGCGAGAGGCACTTGCGGTTCAAGCAGACGCCTTTTGTCAGCTGTTTTTCACACGCCGGCTCACGGAAATTGGCGGTAGGACCGCCCACATCATGAATGTAGCCCTTAAAATCGGGCATGGCGGCAATGTCTCTTGCCTCGCGCAGCACGCTCTCCTCGCTGCGACAGCGCACCGACCGCCCCTGGTTAAAGGTGATGGCGCAGAAATTGCAGGAGCCAAAGCAACCACGGTTATGCGTGATCGAAAATTTGACCTCCTCAATGGCAGGCACGCCGCCCACCGCCTCATAATCCGGGTGATAGGTGCGGGCATACGGCAAAGCATAGACCGCATCCAGCTCTGCCTGCTCAAGCGGCGGCATGGGCGGGTTGGCCACCAGCATTTTATCGTCGTAGTATTCGATCACGGCCTTGCCGGTAATCGCATCCTGGTTGTTGTACTGCACGGCAAAGGCGTCGGCATAAGCCTTACCACCCTGTTTGATCTCGTTATAATCGCCGCACACGACCGCCTCATAATGCACGCGCTCCTCGCGCGGCGCAAGGTAGACACAGCCGCGCACGTCACGGATCTTGCGGATCGGAATGCCGCGATCCAGCAGCTCGGCAAGTCTGCGCAGGATGTTTTCGCCCATGCCGTAGGTCAGGATATCGGCGCGGGAGTCGACCAGCACGCTGCGGCGAATGCGGTCATCCCAGTAATCATAATGCGCAAAGCGGCGCAAGGAGGCCTCGAGTCCCCCAAGAATGATGGGCACATCGCCATACGCCTCGCGAATGCGGTTGCAGTAGACGATCACGGCGCGATCAGGCCGCCCGCCTGCCTTACCGCCGGGCGAATAATAGTCGCTTGTGCGGCGGCGCTTGGCCACCGTGTAATGCGCGACCATAGAATCAATGTTGCCCGCCGTCACAAGAAAGCCGAGGCGCGGCCGCCCAAAGCGGCGAAAATCCTCGGTGCTCTTATAGTTCGGCTGGGCGAGGATCGCCACGCGGTAGCCCTCCGCTTCTAAAACACGGGAGATGATGGCCACCCCAAAGGAGGGGTGATCGACGTAGGCATCTCCCGTGACATATACAAAATCAACCTCGTCCCAGCCGCGGGCGGCAACGTCCGCGGCGGAAACGGGCAAAAACCTCTCTCGCTCCATCATCATGCGGGGAGGGTAAAGTCAGCAAGCGTGACCTCGGTCTGCGTGCCGTCCTGCATGTTGCGCAGCTGGGCGCGGCCACTCTCGACCTCGCTGTCACCCAAAATGAGGGTGTAGGCGGCATTCAGCTTATTGGCGTACTTCATCTGCGCCTTCAGGCTACGGCCAACCACATCGCACTCGACATACTGCCCCTCGCGGCGCAGGCGCTCGGTAATGGCCATGGCCTCGATGGCGGCAGCCTCGCCAAGCGCGGCGATATAGAGCTTCGGTGCGGGGGCTACGGGAATTTCCACGCCCTCGGCCTTCATGGCGAGAATGACGCGGGTAATGCCCATGCCAAAGCCAATGCCGGGCAGCTCGGGGCCACCGAGCGAGGCAACCAGACCGTCATAACGGCCACCGCCGCAAACGGTAGACTGGGCACCGATGCCCTCGGCCACAAACTCAAATACGGTGCGGGTGTAATAGTCAAGACCGCGCACGATCGAGGGGTCAACCACATAGGAAATGCCCATCTTCTCCAGCGTTGCACACAGGGTCTTGAAGTGTGCTTCACACGCGGGGCACAGGTGGTCAATGGTGCGGGGTGCCTCTTTCGCCACCTCGGCGCAGGGGGGATTTTTACAATCCAAGAGGCGCAGGGGGTTCTTTTCCATACGGTCAAGGCAGGTGTCGCACAGCCTGTCCTTGTGCGCGGAGAAATGCGAGAGCAGCGCCGCGCGATACTGCGGGCGGCACTCCTTACAGCCAATCGAATTGAGGTGCAGACGCACCGACTTGAGACCAATGCGGCGCAAAACGGCGGCAGCCACAGCAATGGCAGTGGCATCAGCGGCGGGGTTCTCCGAGCCGAACATCTCGGTGCCGAACTGGAAAAACTCGCGCGAGCGGCCTGCCTGCGGTTTCTCATGGCGGAAACAGTTGATGATGTAGTAGAACTTTTGTGGCATGGCATCACCGCACTTGCCGCTTTCGATCAGCGCGCGGGCAACCGATGCCGTTCCCTCCGGGCGCAGGGTGATGGTGCGCTCCTCATCGCGGTCGGCAAAGGTGTACATCTCCTTTTGCACCACGTCGGTGGTATCGCCCACACCGCGTACAAACAGGTCTGTCCATTCAAAGGTGGGGGTGCGGATCTCGCCAAAGCCGTATTTCTCGGCCTCCTCACGCATCACACCCTCCAAGTAACGGAAAAGCACCGCCTCATCCGGGAAAATGTCCATCGTACCTTTAATTTTTTGAATCATGTCTTCTATCTCCGTCTGTTTTTAGTCGTTTTGATCGTCTGCGCAGATGGCAATATGCATCAGCGCGGCAATGCGGTCGTCCTTTTCTTCAAAGGAGAGCATGCCAAGCACCGCCTCAAAGCCTGTGGCGGCACGGTAATCTGCCCCGCTTGCGTGGCGCGGGCGGTTCAGGTGGCCGGAATTGTAGGCGCGGCGATAAACATCCTGCTCGCGCTCAAGCAGGTGCGGCAGCACACGCGCGGCCTGCTGCGCTTGCCCCTCGGCCGAAACATAGACGCGCGCGGCATCGTTGAGCTCACCCGAACGGCAAAGCCCCCGCTCAACCAGCATACGCCGCACATATAGACCGTGCACCGCGTCACCGAGAAAGGAGAGCGCCGCCACACTTGGCAGCTCGCTTGCTTTATAATCCAAGACCCCGACCTCCGCTTTATTTCTATTGTAGTATTATAGCACAAAAGCCCGCCGCCTGTCAAGGCGGCGGGCTTGGTTACACGGGGTTTCTGAAAACTTTTTGAAAAAAGTTTTCAGACTTTCAAAAACCTTTGAACATATACCTGCTTTACTTGTAGGGAGTAATCTCTTCCATTTCCAAGCAAATGGTGCTGAGGGATGCTTGCGCAAGTGTTCCTCCCTTTTGCGCTGTGAAGGCAAGCGTAACCGTATGTGTCAATAGCTCTGTGATTTGCCTCTCATAAATCAAGGACCACGTCACTGCGTCTTCCATCTCTGCTTGCTGTAAAGCAATCCTTCTCTCCTCGGTATACAGGAACGTTGCCGTGTTCTCTCCGCTAAGTGACATGCTACCTGTTATTTCCAGCTTTTGCAGCACATCAGCAAAACCATCACCGATACGTATATCCTGTGGGAAACGCAAACCGGTCAAATCTTTCGGAAACGACCAATATTCCCGAAAAACTTGTGCATTCCGTTCTTCATCGTACGAGCCGGAGGATCCCAAAAAGAGCATGCCGTCTGCGTTTCCGCTGGTGTGCTGTGGAATACCGCACACATGCATAAATTGAATGTTTTCCTTAACCGATCGTCCTTCATAGTACCAGTCCTGCGTCTTTTCCGTCATCTCGGATGACGAGCACCGTTCCAGCAACGTCGTTTCCTGCAGCCATGCATCCATCTCTTCTATATACGTTTCAAAGGAAGCATCATTGATCCATTCTTTTGCTCCGTTTGTGGTAGTCGGTGATGCCGCACAACCGGCAAGGATGGTCAACATGCTTATAAGAAGCATCAGGCAAATTGTTTTCTTCATGGCGCGGCCTCCTTCTTTATTCACCCTATCAGGCGGAAAAATCACCGGTTCGGTTACTTTTATTATACAATATTCACATTTTTTGTCAAGGGGCACACAAAGCAGGAAATCCACTTGCCCTCTTGCATTCTTGGGAAGAAAGTAGTATAATAATGCCAATGGGAGATACCCAAAAAAGGAGATACCATGAACATTATCATTATCGGTGGCGGCTCAGTGGGCACCGCCATCAGCGCGCAGCTCGCGCATGAGGGGCATGACATTACGGTAGTAGACACCGACAGCGCAGCCCTTGCCGAGCTTTCCGGCGCCTATGACATCAACGCGGTAGAGGGCAACGGCGCGGTCGTTTCTACCCTGCGCAAGGCGGGGGCAGACAAGGCCGAGCTGCTGATTGCCGTCACAGCAGAGGACGAGATCAATATCCTTTCCTGCGCTGCCGCCAAAAAGCTGGGCACGCAGCACACCATTGCGCGTGTGCGCAACCCGGAATATAGCGATCTGATGCAGCTTTTGCGTGAGGAAATGAGCCTTTCGCTGACCATCAACCCGGAGCTGATGGCCGCGCGGGAGATCTACCGCACGCTCCGTTTTCCTGCCGCCGCCAAGATCGACACCTTCTGCCGTGGCCGCGTGGAGCTGGCCGAGTTTACCGTAGCCCAGGATTCCCCCCTGTGCGGCACCTCGCTGTACGATCTGCGTGCCAAGCTGAATGTCAAGTTCCTCGTTTACAGCGTGCTGCGCCGCGGCGAGGCACACATCCCCTCCGGTAACTTTGTCATTGAGGCCGGTGACGTGATCTGCGTGACCGCACCGGATGAGGAGATCACCCGATTCTTTAAGGCCATCGGGCTTTACAAGCAGCCCGTACGTGACGTGCTGATCGTAGGCGGCGGACGCACCACCTACTACCTTGAGGCGCTCTTGCAAAAGAGCAAGATCCGCTCTACTGTCATCGAAAAGGACGAGGAGCTGTGCCGCGAGCTGGCCGAGCAGTACCCCTGCACGGTGGTTTGCGATAACGGCACCAAGCAGGAACTTTTGCTGGAGGAAGGCATCGAAAATACCGATGCCCTGCTTGCCCTCTCGGATGTGGATGAGGAAAATGCCATCATTTCTATGTTTGCCAAAACGCAAAACGTGCACAAGGTCATTACCATGATCCGCGCCATGTCCTATATCGACTTTTTCAAGAGCGTGGGACTGGATAGCGTTGTCTCCCCCAAGTCGTCTACCTCCTCCTTCATCCTGCGCTATGTACGCGCCAAGGCGAATTCCTCCCGCGCCTCGGAAATTGAATCGCTGCACCGCCTCATGGACGGACAAGCAGAGGCGCTGGAGTTCATCATTAAAGAAGAGATCGGTGGCCTGACCGGCGTGCCGCTCAAGAGTTTGCGCTCACGCGCGGGCGTGCTGGTTGCCTGCATCGTGCATGGCGATCAGATCATCATCCCCTCCGGTGACGACAAGATCGAAAAGGGAGATACGGTCATCATTGTCACCACCGGCGGACAGATGCAATCTATAAAGGATATTTTGGAATAATGAACTACCGAATGCTTGGCTATCTCCTTGGCCTGATTCTATCCACTGAGGCAGGGCTGCTGTTGGCACCAACGGCAACGGCACTGCTGTATCAGGAATCTCCATTGCCCTTTCTCATCACTATAGCTGCACTGCTGGCTATTGCCGTTCCGCTTGTGCTGCAAAGACCAAAAAACACCCGCATCTACGCCAAGGAGGGCTTTGTTTGCGTGGCCCTCGGCTGGATACTGCTCTCCGCCTTTGGCGCTCTGCCCTTTGTTCTCAGCGGCGCTATTCCGCACTATGCCGACGCTTTTTTTGAAACCGTCTCCGGCTTTACCACCACGGGCGCAACCATTCTCTCGGCCGTGGAGGGGCTCCCCTACGGCATCCTGTTTTGGCGCTCCTTCACGCATTGGATCGGCGGCATGGGAGTTTTGGTCTTTGTACTGGCCGTTCTGCCCTCGGCGGGCAGTAGCTCTATCCATCTCATGCGTGCCGAGGTCCCCGGCCCCACCAAGGGTAAACTGGTGCCCCGTATGCGCCAGACCGCCCTGATCCTCTACGGCATTTACGTTTTGCTCACCGCCATTCAAACGGCGGCTCTTTGTATCGCCGGCCTGCCCTTTTATGATGCGCTTGTCACCTCCTTCGGAACGGCCGGTACGGGCGGCTTTGCGCTGAAAAATGCCTCTATTGCGGGATATGCCAATCCCACAGCCGAGTGGATCATCGCTATCTTCATGTTCCTTTTCGGCATTAATTTCAATATGTATTTTTTCCTGCTCATTCGCCGCTTTCGTGATGTGCTGAAAAGCGAGGAACTGCGCGCCTATTTTCTATTGTTCGGCGTGGCCGTTGCTGCCATCGCACTGAACACCGCGCACCTGTTTTCCACAGCGGGCGACTGTATCCGCACCGCCTTTTTTCAGGCCTCCTCGATCATGTCTACTACCGGTTTTTCCACTGTGGATTACAATGTATGGCCTACTTTTTCCAAAGCAATCCTTGTGCTGCTCATGATCATTGGCTCTTGCGCAGGCTCCACAGCCGGCGGATTAAAGGTCTCACGCTGCATTATTATTGGAAAAAATATTCTGCGTGAATTTCGCCATGTGCTGCACCCACGCTCGGTCAATGTCACACGGTTAGATGGCGAGCCGCTCTCGGATGATACCTGCCGCGCGGCCTCAAATTATTTGGCACTATACTTGGTGCTGATCTTACTTGCGTTTTTGTTGGTCTCCTTTGGCGGATTCGGCTTGGAAAGCGACCTGACTGCTGTGCTGGCCTGCATCAATAATATCGGCCCGGGTCTTGGCGAGGTCGGGCCGGCCGGCAATTTTGGAGGCTACTCCATTCTTTCCAAGGTCCTCCTCTCTTTTACCATGCTATTTGGCCGACTGGAGATCCTGCCCATGATGATTCTCTTCTCTCCCTCCACCTGGCGGCGGAGATAACACAAAAAGTGGAGAAGGTATGAAGATTTACGACTTTAACGGCAGCAAAAACATTTGCGGTGCCCGGGTGAAGGACGCAAGAAAAAAGCAAGGTCTTTCGCAAGAGAACCTCGCAGCAAGGCTACAATTAGAGGGTGTTATTATCGAAAGGGACAGCGTTAGCCGAATTGAAATCGGAACGCGCTTTGTAGCAGATTACGAGCTGTTGGCACTATCCAAAATTCTACACGTAACCCCCGCGTACCTTCTTGGGTTAGCGTAACAGACATAAGGAAAAAGCACTTGCGAAAGCAAGTGCTTTTTCCATGAGATCCTGCGCTGCAGGGTTACAATCAAAATGTCACTTCCAGCCCGTCATAGGTCACACCGTAGCCGTACTTTTCAGCCTCGGCCACCATTTCCTCATGCGTCGCGCCGCCGTTGTGGCTGAAATGATTGACGTATTTTACCGTCCTTTCGTCACACAGTCCCATCTCGGTCAGGCGAGCGACTACCTCACGGTTGACAGAAAAGCCCATATGCCCGTGGCGGTAATTTTCTAACAGCATGCCGGTGCAATCGAGCGAGATCATATCAAAGCATTGACCGTAGCTCTGCAGATATTCCCAAGTCTCCTCCGGAAAATACCCGGTATCATTGGCATAGAGCAGACGCTTGCCCTCATGCTCAATGATGTAAAAAACGGGGTCTGCCTTTTGATCGTGGTCGGCCTTTAAGGGGATAAAGCGATACCCCTCTGCCAGAAAGGGCACAAACGGCACGATCAGATGAGCCTGCACGCGGTCGGCATTGACATGCTTTTCCATATAATCGATCGTCTGCGCATAGCCTGCCTGCGTGAGATACAGCTGCAGCGGGATCTCCTCGATCTCGTTGCCGATGCCCTTATTGCGGCACCAGAGATCACGCTCGTAGAGGTGATCCATATGGCTGTGGGTAAACACGCATGTATGGATATTTTTCAGATCCACCCCATGCTGCAGCATATGCATATAGGTATCGGCCGGAAAATCGATCAAAATCTTATCATCGATCAACGCCTGGCTTCTGGTTTTGATCTCCTTACCGCGCACGGCAAGGGCATTGCGGCAAACGCGGCAATCACAAAACAGCCCGGGAATTCCCTCTGCCGCCGCCGTACCTAAAAAAGTAAGTTTCATGTCTATCCTAACCTCACGTTTTCCATCGCCTTATCCAGCGCAGCCATACGGCGACGAATAAAGTAGCGAATTTGGTAAATATTGTTCTTCTCGCCGCTGGCGGCATCGGTCGGATTGGGCAAGCCCCACCGGTCGGCATCTGCCTCATAGTTCTCTTCTCCAACGCTGTCAAAGAAGGACTCGAAGGCGGCGATCATATTTTCATCGCTGAGCACGGTGTCGCGCAGCGTGTAGTAGCGATAGACAAAATCATCAAAGAAGGCGTACATCACACGCACGAGCAGCAGATTGTTGGTATAGGCTCTGTTCCATGTGATCTCGTAGGGGGCGCAGTTCTCTATATCGCTGAAATTCCAGAAGGATTGGCCGTTCCAATGCAAGCCAAAGGCACAGTCCGCATCATAGAGCGAGGGGGCCCACTTGACCCCATCATAGGTCACATAGACGGCATTTTTATCCCAGTTATCGGGGCCGTACATCACAAAGCACATAATCGCGTAGTCAAGCACCGCCTCAATATCAATATATTTATGCGCATTCCGACGGAAGGTGCTGACATCGCTATCCCGCACAAAGCGAATGAGATCGTTAAAGCTCTCGTTCAACCAATCCATATCCGTGCCGGTGGAGCAGTATTCAACATCCCAGTCCACGGTGTTGTAGAGGTCGGTGGTGCCGTTGAACTTGTTGGTCGCGGAGTGCATCTGCGCCGTGACGATCGCAGAATAGGGATGCTTGTTTTCATCGACCCCGAACATCCATTTATCCTTGGGGATATTCATGGTATAGATACCAAAGAACTCGCCGTTGTGATACATGCGGATCGGGTAGCCATCGGTGCAGCCGCCGTTTGGCGCTGCCCGCAGCTCGGGAATGGTGCTGGTGCGCGTTTTTACCATCTGCCCAAAGAGACGGCAGGAGACAATGTTCCGCGCGTGTGAGCAGTCAATATAGTTCGCCTTGATCGTGTATTTTGACTGTTCGCCCCAGCCGCCCCAGCCAAGATCGACCTTTTGACGGTTTTGCAGCGTTTCATCGGTATACAGGCGGACGTTGTAATTCTTTTTGGGGAATCCGGCAGCCGTAAAGCCCTGCACCTTCATCACCGCGGTGGTGGTAAAGCAGGTCTCGTAGGATTCATAGGTCAGAGTAACCGTAGAGCCAACGGCGGCATCCGCCAAGCTGCCCTCGATGTACACCACCGGCATCATCTGCAGCGGGGCAAGATCGGTCAGCACGCAATCGCCGCAGCCGGTGCAATAAGAGGCCTGCATGCCGACGGTGCTCTTGCCCGGCTCGCGCACGGTATAGGGCAGCGTATAGGTATGCTCGGCGGTGGTATAGTCCCCTGTGCGCGTATCCCCGCACAGGGTGCAGGTATGCACGGTATAGCCCTCGCTGTGGCAGGTGGGGGCAATCGTCTCACTTTCAAAAAAGTGGATATTGTGATAAATATAATTGGCGAACAGAAAGAATGCCGCCACAAGACAAACAACCAGCAAAATCACCCCGGGCAAAAACTCGCGCAAGGGGCGTTGCCATGCTTTTTGATGCTTTTGGTTCATAGGATATCCTCCTAATCTATATACACATTTATTGTAACACAGTCCCGCCCTGCCGTCAAGACCTGTGTACAGAATGATGATGTAGAAAAAAACAGCTGTTTTTTGTGGAATTTGCCTCATTCCTGCCTTGCAAAGCTGCGTTTTTCGTGTTATAATAGAAATGTTAGAAAATTCCCACAACAAGAAAGGATCCCATCATGGCCAATCAAGATACACTTTGCGTGCAGGCGGGCTACGAGCCGAAGAGCGGCGAGCCCCGCGTGGTACCGATCGTACAAAGCACCACCTACGCCTATGAAACGGCAGGCGAGCTTGCCGACCTCTTTGACTTAAAGGCAGACGGCTACTTCTATACCCGTCTGGCTAACCCCACCGTCTCGGCAATGGAGAACAAGCTGACCGTCCTTGACGGCGGTGCCTCCGCCATTGCCTGTGCCAGCGGCATGAGCGCCACGCTGCTTGCTGTTTTGAACGTGTGCGGCGCGGGTGATAACATCGTTTCCTCGCGCGCCATCTACGGCGGCACCTACAATCTCTTTTCCATTACGCTGAAGAAGTACGGCATTGAGTGCCGTTTCTTTGACCCGGACGACACGCAGGAGAATATCGACCGCCTGGTGGACGATAAGACCCGCGTGATCTTTGCCGAAACGCTGGCCAACCCCACTATTGTGGTGCTGGATTTTGACAAGATCGCCGCCATCGCCAAGAAGCACAAGGTGCTGTTTATGGTAGATAACACGCTGGTTACCCCCGTGCTCTGCCGCCCTCTGGACTTTGGCGCGAACATCGTGCTCTACTCCTCCTCCAAGTATCTTGACGGGCATGCCGTCGCGCTTGGCGGTGTGATCGTAGACGGCGGCAATTTTGACTATACCGCCACGAACCGCTACCCCGAGTTCCTTGTACCGGATGAGAGCTATCACGGCCTTGTATACGCCTCGCTCGGCAAAAACGCCTTTGGCGTAAAGTGCCGCGTGCAGATGATGCGCGATCTGGGCGCGATCATGAGCCCGGAAAACGCCTTTTTGACCAACCTGGGCATGGAGACGCTTTCTCTGCGCATGGAACGCCACAGCGAAAACGCGAAAAAGGTAGCCGCCTTCCTTGCAAGCCATGAGAAGGTTGAGTGGGTCAAGCACCCCTCGCTTGCAAGCGACCCCTACTATGCGCTGGCCGGCAAATATATGCCGCGCGGCATGGGCGGCATGATGAGCTTTGGCGTCAAGGGCGGTAGCGAGAAGGCTGCGGCCTTTATGGAAAAGCTGAAGATGATTCGCATCGTCACCCATGTGGCCGACGTACGCTCCTGCGTGCTGCACCCCGCCTCCACCACCCACCGTCAGCTTTCCTCGGCTGATCTTGCTGCCATCGGCATTGCCGACAACCTGATCCGCCTGTCTGTTGGTATTGAGAGCGCAGAGGACATTATCGCCGACATTGATGCGGCACTGAATTCTATTGATTAAGAGGTAGCCATATGCCGATTATCATTCCCCAAGATATTCCCGCCTACACCACGCTGGCAGGCGAAAACATTTTCGTCATGCACGAGGGGCGTGCTGCCACGCAGGATATCCGTCCCATTGAGATTGCCATTCTCAACCTCATGCCCACCAAGATCGAGACCGAGACGCAGCTGATCCGCCTGCTCTCCAACTCGCCTCTGCAGATTCATGTAACGCTGGTCGGCACCGAGTCTTATGTTGGCAAAAACACCCCCCTGCAGCATCTGCAGCGGTTCTACAAGACCTTTCACGAGATCAAGCACCAGCGCTTTGACGGTATGATCATTACCGGCGCACCGGTAGAGCAGATGCCCTTTGAGGAGGTCAAATACTGGCCGGAGCTGTGTGAGATCATGGACTTTGTCAAGACCAACGTACAAAGCACCATCTTTATCTGCTGGGGCGCGCAGGCTGCGCTGCACTATTATTATGGGCTGGAGAAGATCGATTTGGACAAAAAGCTCTTTGGCGTCTTCCCCCACCGCAAGTACACCCAGTTTGACCCGCTGCTCAAGGGCACGGACGAGGAGTTTTTCATTCCCCACTCTCGTCACACCACCATGACCGCAGCAGAGCTTTCAAAGGCAAAGGAGATCATTGTGTTGGCCGGCTCGGAGGAGATCGGCCCCTCGGTCGCCCGTTCGCGCGATGGCCGTCAGATCTTCTTTATGGGACACATGGAATATGACCGCGACACGTTGAAGAAGGAATACGAGCGCGACCTGCGCAAGGGCCTGCCCATCGAGCCGCCGAAGAACTACTTCCGCGACGTGGCAAAAACGCTCATCCTGCCCAACTGGATGTCTACGGCCAATATGATCTATTCCAACTGGCTCAACTATTACGTCTATCAGGTCACGCCCTACAACCGCGACGAGATCTGACAAAAAACAGGTGCTTTCCCCTATGCTGATAAGACAGCGATCTGAGAAAATGACGGAATCGGCATCTTTCAAACAGAATTGAAAAACAAAGCAGACGACATTCCACTTCGGTTGGGTGTCGTCTGTTTTGGTGTAGGCTGCCGATTTGCAAATTTCTATTTACCATTTTCAAAAAATCGTTGAAAATGGTAAGAACCTGTGGTATAATACCATACAAGAGGTGATATGCCATGAAACTTATTACTCGAAATCAATACTTAGAAAAGCTGATCAATGTCATCGGCACTCCGGATATTAAGGTCATCACGGGTGTTCGCCGCAGTGGAAAATCCAAGCTACTTGAAGCATTTAAAAACCATATTGAACAGACTGTACCCAACCACAATATCATCGGAATCAATTTCAACTTGCCGGAGTTTGACCATTTGCTTGCATACAGACCTTTGTACGACTATATCCAGTCTCAGTATGTGGTCGGCAAAGCGAACTTTGTTTTGATCGATGAAGTCCAGATGTGTACCGATTTTGAGAAAGCCATTAACGGTCTGCACGCATCTGAGAAATTTGATATTTATATTACCGGCTCAAACGCTTTTCTTTTGAGCTCTGACCTTGCTACGCTATTTACCGGGAGAACCTTTGAAATCAAGGTGTTCCCATTCTCGTTTAGCGAATATATGCAATATTATGATTATGGCGATAAGCATGCCGCGGTGGATAAATACATGATTGAGGGCGGCATGGCCGGTTCCTATCTCTATAAAGATCAAGAAGCCAAGTATGATTATATTGCCGATGTTTTTAACACCTTGATTGTCCGTGATATTCGTACAAAGTATAAAATTCGCAATATGCAGCTTATGGACAGACTTGTGGATTTTCTGATGGACAATGTCTCAAACCTAACCTCGGCGCGAAATATCACAAGCACCTTCAGCGGATTAAAGGAAACGGTCAACCACGTTACGATCAGCTCATATATGCAATATTTATGCAACGCCTTTGCCTTTTACAAGGTTCGCAGATACGACATCAAAGGCAAAAAATATCTGTCAAGCAACGATAAGTATTATCTGAGTGACCATACGTTCCGTTACGCCAAGCTCGGCACCAAAAATATGGACTACGGCAGAATTCTTGAAAACGTGGTCGCCATAGAGCTGCTCCGCAGAGGATATGAGGTCTATGTCGGTGTGCTTTACAAAAAAGAGATCGACTTTGTTGCCATCAAGCGCAACGAAAAGATTTATATCCAGGTTTCGGATCAAATCATCGAGGAAAAGACTTTTGAACGCGAAGTTTCGCCGCTTTTGCAAATCAAGGACGCCTATCCCAAAATCGTGATTGCTCGCACACGGCACGATGAATATCAGTACGAGGGTGTAAGGATTGTTGATCTTGCAGATTGGTTGCTGAATGAATGAAAGAAAAAACAGGTGCTGATCGCACCTGTTTTTTCTTATGCCTTTTTCCCGTCAAGCTGTGCCTTCAGGCTCTCAAACGAGAGGCCGTATTTATCGGCAATATCGCGGGCGTAGCTCTTGCCATCCGGCTTGCGGCGCCAGATGCGGAAGGAGCGTTTTCCTTCCTCAATGCCGGCCACCAGCGTGTCCAGTCGCACACCGCCCTCCTCAGCCACGCGGGCATTGATCTCATCAATACCGGCGGCCAGCTCATGCAGGTGCGTGGAGAAGATGCCACGGCAGCGCGCCGTGCCAAAGCCGGCAAGGATCTGCGCGGCGATATAGGATGCCTCATACGCGCCGGTGGAGGAAAGTGACTCGTCAAGCAGTACGAGCGAATGCTCGGTCATCTCATCAAAGATCTCACGCAGGCGGGCGCACTCCTCGCCAAGGCGTCCCTTGTCAATGGTGTCCTCTGCCCCCTCGGGGAAATGCGTAAAGATACCGTCAACCGGGGAGATCGCAAGCTCCGCAGCGGGGGCGTACAGCCCAAGCTGAGCAAGTGCCTGCGCCTGTCCTACGGCGCAGGTAATCACCGACTTACCGCCGCGGTTCGGGCCTGTCAGGATATAGATGCGACCATTATCATCAAAGGAGAAATCGTTGCACACGATCTCATCATCAATACGCAGTGCCACATCTGCATTGTAAAGCTCCTTGGCCGCAAAGGCTTTTTCCTCCTGCGGCAGGATGCGGGGCAGGCAAAGCGTGCATCCGCGCTCTGCAAGTGAGGCCATGAGTGCCGAGGCACAGGTGACAAACTCGATCTCGGGCAGAATTTTCAGCAGGAAATCGGTGTTTTCCAGCACGTATTCGCCCACGATCTTGCGCCAGCCGCGCACAGAGGAGCGGAACACATCCGACAGAGCGGAATGGAACGCGTAGGTCATGGCATCCCGACGATTTTCCGGCTGGCTTTTATCGTAGGCCTGCAGCTGCGCGATGCAGGTAAAGCTGTCATTGCGGAAGCTCATACGCAAGATCTTATCGAGCAGCTCGCCTGATTTGAACGGCTCGGCATTCACCGAGACCACACCGGCCGAGGCAGGGCGCAGGCGGGCATCCAGATTAACACCCACGGTAATGCTCTTGACCTCCCGAATGCGGGAGGAAAGCTGGGAAAGGCCGCGATTCAGCTCGCGGTAGTAGTCACTTTCCGAAAGCTCGCGAATGCGATCGCAGAGCGCGCGAAAGCCGCGGCTCTCTACCCGATCGGAAAGCGGCAAAAGCCCCTTGGCAAGACTATCGATGCAGCTGACGTACAGCTCGATCTCGGTAATGCTGTAAAGGTAAGATTCACTCCCGGCAGAAAGCTCCTCGTCCATGCGGCGAAGCTCTAAAATATCAAAAAGCACAGGAATGGCATCCCCCAGCACATCACACAAGGCAGGCGTGCGGCGCATATCGGCAAAGATCTCCTGCCGATAGGCAATCACCTCCGGCTCGGCGGTGAAGAAGGGAGAGAGCTCGCTGCCGCGCAGGGGCAGCAGCAGGTCAAGCCCCAGCTCGGCGCATACGCGTGCGTCGATGTGCGGGGTTCCTTCTTTTCGTGCGCCGCGCGCGGCACTCTCTTCATCCGGATATAGCAGGCTTAAAAACATAATTCACCCTCAAGAAACATCATATCTGTGATCGGGATTGATCTCAATGCCGTTCATCAGCTGGTAGGTAGCGTTGGCCAGGCGGCGCACGGCGGTGGAGGAGGTGTAGAAGGCAGTCATGGTATCAATGCCATCCCCCGAAACAGAGACCATGCAATGCCGCTCGGTGTACGGGTAGAAGCGGTAGGTCATTTCCCGCCCGTCCTCCAGCGTGAGAATAAAGGTGAGGATACAGGCAGAGTCATCTGCCATGTGTGCGGCAATCTCCTCCTCTGTCCAGCCGTCGGCGGCAATTTCGCCGCTGTAGCAAAGCTGCAGGAGCAAGAGATACACATCACGGAACTGGGCAATATCCTCACAATAGCCTTGGTCATTCAGCTCAAACGGGTGGTTTCTGCCCTTGTAGCTCCACTTGTAGCCCGA
The DNA here is from genome assembly GCA_017462545.1 of Clostridia bacterium. GTDB lineage: Bacteria > Bacillota > Clostridia > Oscillospirales > CAG-272 > UBA1740. The sequence goes on along the minus strand of JAFTQX010000028.1, from coordinate 20,467 downwards.
ATGCAGCTCCGTCACCACCTGCCCGGAGGTGCCATCGCCCTCCAGACGGAAGAGGTAGTCACCGTAAGAGGAGGAAAACTCCATCTTTGCTACGTTATCAATCGAAACGGAGAACATCTGCTCCATGATCCAATCAAAGAGCGTGTATTCCAGGAAGGAAAGCTCCTCATAGGCCACCTTGGCGATCATATTGTAGAAGACCTCGCCATCCTCGCGGTAGGAAAGGCTGCCTACGGTGTAGGTTTGATCCTCCGGTGAGAGGGGCGTGATAAACAGGATGTTCTTGATGTAGCTGCCCACGATCGGGTCTTCGTTTTCATCATAGGTGATGTTATAGGGCATCTCGTAATAGATGGTATAGGCCACGTTTTCCAAAAGCCCGCCCTCGGCAAAGTCGGTGTCCGAGAGACCAAGCTTCAGCACCTCTGTGCCTGTCAGGCCCGGCAGCTTGTTCATGGCCGCGTCTACAGCCAGGTCATCTGCCGTATAGGCAGAAGAAGGGGCCAGCATGGCATAAATGGTAGAGGCGTGGTACACGTCTCTCTCCGGCGCGGTGAGGTAGGTGAACATCACAAACGGATCCAGCTTGCTGCCCTCGCCAAAGGAGGGCTTTTCCTCCGTCTCGCCGAACATGCCGTCTACAAGCGAGCGGTCATGGAAGATGGAGAAATTGCGGATATAGATATACCCATAGGTGGTATCGGCCTCAAAGGTCAGACCCGGCTCCACAAAGTAGGAGAGCGGGGCAAGAAGGGAGTTTTGCAGGGTAGAATAGAGGATGTAAACGGCCTCTCTGCCCGCAAGACGCGCATAATAGTTGCCATCCGGCGACTTGGCACCGATATACACGGTATAGCTCTCTCCGGCGGCGGTCGTCAGGATATAGTAGGTGGGGTGCTGCGTCTCGCTCAGGCCATAGCGTGCATAGACTGCATCTGCCCCGCCCGAAAAATCAAGAGAATCCAAGCGGCCAAGACAGAGCGTATAGCCCGCGTCGACCACCAGCTGGGAGAATTTTTCCTCGTTGTAGATATTGACAGGATGTCCCTCGATGATAAAGTCGGCGGTATCTCCATCCTGGTCCTTATCCTCTCCATCCTTTGTAAAGCAATACTCCTCATATTGGCCGGTCTTTTCATCATAGCTGTTAAAGACACGGATCGAGGACATATCCGCGCGCTCTACGCGCGGGAACATCATCACCATGCCATTGACAAGCCCGGTCCCCTCTCCCGGCTTGGTGCTGACGGTGGGCGTAGAGCTGCCGCTATCCCCCGTCTCGGCAAAGAAGGGAGAAAGGACGGCAAGATACAGCACCAGCAGCACAACAAACACGCAAAGGAGCGAGAGAAGCAGTATGCCGGTTTTATTCGGTTTTGGCGGTTTTCTCATATCCAAAAAGCTCCTTAACGGTTCTTACGGCGAAGGGTCATCACGGCACAGGTAACCACCAATGCCGCAAGCGGCAAAAGGATCAAGACGACTGTCCATGCCGTCAGCTCGTTTGCCTCAATGGGGCGAATGATGCGGATCACATGCCGCTCACTGACACCGGTTTCGGGATTCATGGTCCAGATGACCTTGCCGTTTTCATCGCGTTTCAAAATGGTATTTTCCTCTTGGTCATAAGAGGTTGTAAAATCGGTCGATTCGTAATACTTGAATTCCAGCTCCTCTGCCACGCTGACGGTGGTGCGTGCCGCCCCGCGCAGGGCGCTTTGCAGCACCTCACGGTTGGCATACACATTATCAGCCATGTAGGATGCGCTGTGATACAGGTCGGTGGCGCAGACGAACAGGGTGGCAGTGTAATACTCACTATCCACAATGCGCGTCTCGCTTGTCATGGTCATAAGGGGGAAGGTGCCTGTTTTTACCGTGCTGTAGCTATCATCCAATGCCTGTGCCTTACTGCCGGTGGAAAACAGCGTGCTGACCTTGCGCCCTGCGCTGTTGATCGACGAAATGCCATCCTGCCAGAGGATGCGCAGCGGTGCCGCCGATTCAAACACCGTTTTGGGGGGCGAGGAGAGCGCGGTGATATCCTCATAAATGGAGGAGTCACCATAGGTGCCGCAAATGCGGTTGGGATCCCCCGAAAGCGCAGAGGCACTATCCGAGAGCACCGTGTTCGGGAAGAGGTTGCCGGCACTATCCTTCACCGTAAACCCAATTCCCCACTCGGCAAGAAACTCCTCTAAATTCGGGAGCGTGCCGGCAGCGGTATTCCGGAAATAGAAGACGGTGCCGTACTGATCGAGAAAACGGTCGATCTTGGTGATGGGCGAATTGTAGTTCATATCCTCAAGGCGGCCGGAGGCATAGTCCTCGGTGGGGCCGTTGAGAATGAGCACCGCGCAATCGGAGGGGATATCCTCGGTCTCCAGATCGACGGCGGTCACGCGGAAGCCCGCATCACGAATGCACTCGAAGAGATAGCCGGTCTCCTCATCTCCCTGACTGGGCAGCACCTCACCGTTGCCCACGGTAAAGCAGGCAAGCGGCAGATCCTTGGCGGTGAGGGAAAGAATGGCCTCACACATCTTCTGCTCACCATTGAAGCCGAGAATCTCATTCTCATCCTCGGAGGAAACGGTGAAAAAGCTCTTGGTATTATACACGCGGTACTCGGTACCGCTGCTGATGATGACATCGTTCCATTTGATGGTGGTGGCAGAGGTACGGCGATAGGCGGCAACCAGCTCCGGGTGGCGCGTAGCATCCACGCAGGAGACGTGAATGTTGCGCACCTGCTTTTCCAGCTCCAGCGCCATGATATAAACAAGAGAGGTGTTATAATTCGAGCGGAGAATATCATCCTCTGCGCAGAAAATGATATCCACATCCGCCTGCATATTCGCCTCTTTTAAGATCTCCACCATACGCGGGCGCAGGCTATACCGCCCCTCGGTGGTGGTATCAACAAACAGGTTGTTTTGCTGTGCCAGTGCCGTAAAGGCGAGGTTGGCGACCAGCAGCGCAAGGACGACAAGAACCGTCAGCGCGGTGGCGAGCAGGCTCTTTTTCATCCGTATTTGCACTTTCCACATAGTATCTCCTCTTGTGATCAATGATTTTTCCTGCGGCGCAGGAGAATAAAGCAGAGGGCGAGAATACAGACGGGCAGCACCACGGCCGCCACGGTCAGGTAGATATCCACCTCACCCATGGTCAGATTTTCAATGGCGGTACGGTCGATCTGAATATTCTCCACACCGGCGGGCACCCGCTCTGCCCCCATTTCGGAAAGCAGGGCGTTGATGAGCGCCTTGTTGCCGTAGGAGGCACCGTCTACCATACCGATATCGGCTAAATACGGGCTGCCTGCCACCAGCAGGCGACCATCCCCCTCCTTCAGCTCGGCCATGGCCAGCACAGGGGCAGACCCCATGCTGCTCTCGCTGCCGTCTGTGCCGATCAGCGTGGTGGAGGCGGAGGTGTAGAGAATGGGAGAGACCGTAGCCTTCTCGCTCTCGCCAAGCGAAAGCGGGGTAGCCATAGAAAGCACAGTACGACGCCCGCCCGCTGTGGCGATCTTGCCAAGCGAGGCACCAAGCCCCTCTCCCGCATACGAGGTAATCAGCGAATAGCCACCCGAGCCGGGCAGTGCGCTTTCACGGTCGATCAGTGTTCCGCCCGGAACGGTGATGCCGTATTCCGAGAGGAATGTCAGCAGGTGTGGCGGCTTGCCGTTTGGCAGCTTCATGGTCTCGGCATAGGTGGGGGCAAGCATCACAAGCACCTGCCCACCGCGTGCCAGATAGTCTTCAACAAAGGTCAGCTCTGCCTTTTCCACAGAGCCCTCGGCCGCTTTTTGGAAATTGTAGATCGGATCGGCGATCACCAGCATGCCGGCATCCTCCGGCACACCGCGCACGGTAGAAAGATCCAACATCTCCACGCGATAGCCGGCATAGATCAGCATGCGCTGCAAAGCATAGGGGACCTCCTCACCATGGTTGCCGGTGAAGTAAGCAACGGGATGCTCCTTGGCGCTGACCCACAGAATGTTGGCCACAAAGACCTCCTCCCCGTTGTAGGAGGTGGCGTATTGTTTTTCATCCAGCGTGTAGAAGTTGACGGGGGCGTTGAGCACAAACTCGCCGCAATAGTCAATGATGACGGTAGAGGTGGTGATGGTATTCTCGCTGCCATCCTCTGCCACACGATAAGCAGAGACCTGCTCCGGCTCCAGCCACAGGCTGATAAAATCCAGCTCGATCAGATCGGGGTAGCGATCGCGCAGCAGCACCGCCGTCTCATACACATAGTCAAGCTGGTTGTGTGCTTTGATATTCTCCTCCAGGTCGCAAAAACGGATCTTGACCTTGCCCTCGCTTGTGTCAATATCGCGAAAGAGCTCGTCTGCCGCGCCGCTGACCGTGATCTCCGGCTGCTCGGAGGTGTAGAAATACCATGTGAACTTGTTGGCAAAGCCGAGCACGATCAGATTGACCAGGTAAAAGAGTGCCAGCACCAACGCAGTAAAGGCGGCCATACCGCCTGCATGACGCGTTGCGCGCGAGGCAAAAAAGGCTTTCAGCTTTTCCTTCATGCGTGCCTCCCGCCTCAGGCGTAGCGGCGGCGGTCATAAACGCGCACGGTAAGAAAAAGGAAGACCGCTGTCAGAGAGAGGTAGTAGACAAGAGAGGCCACATCAAAGATGCCGTTTGCAAAATTCTGAAAACGGGAAAAGACCGACAGGCCGCTGAGCAAAAAGCGCAGCCAAGAAACACTGATGAGGCTGTTGGCAAAGCTGATGATCATCAGCACCAGCAGAATGGCCACCGTAATGACAGAGGCGGCGAGCTGGCTTTCGGTCAGCGAGGAGACGAAGATACCGATGGCAAGGAAGGCCATGCCCACCAAAATCAAGGCAAGCAGGTTGCCAAGGATGGTGGCGGTATTCGGCTCTGCATGGGTGTAGAGAATGATAAAATTCAGAGAGGAGAGCAAAATGCAGCCAAAAAAGACGGTAAAGGCAGCAAGGAACTTGGCCACCACCATGCCGCTAAGCGACACGGGGGAGGAAAGCAGCAGCTGCTCTGTACGCATTTTTCGCTCCTCGCTGAGCGTTTTCATGGTCAAAAGGGGCAAAAGCACCACAAAGGCGACCAGCATGGCGGTAAAATAGGTAGAGGTATCTGCCGAGAGTGCGTAGAGCGTGGTATAGCAAAACACCGCCGCACTCAAAGACAGAAAGATGGCTGCAAAAACGTAGCCGATGGGGGTTGTGAAATAGGAGCGCATTTCGCGCTTATAGATAGCCAGTATATTGGTCCCTCCCGATTATTTGCGCCGTCTGGCGGTCTTTTCGGTGGGCAGCTCTCCACCGTGCTCAACCAGCTGCAGGAAAACGTCCTCAAGATCGGTGCCGACTGCCTCCAGCCCGTAAACCGGCCACTTTCGTTCAGCCAGGGCATAGAAGATATCGGCGCGCACATCGGTGCCGGCAGCACTTTCAAAGCTGAAGGTGCTGACCTCGCCGCCCTCGCGGTCGGCCTGCGGCTCGGCCCGCAGCACACCGGGAATTCCGCGCAAAACGCCCAGCACCTCGCGCTCCGGCCCCGCCACCTTCAACCGCCAGCGGCGGCTGTCGCGGATCACGCGGGTCAGCTCGTCTGTCGAGCGGTCGGCCACGATGCGCCCCTCGCTGATAATCAACAGGCGGTCGCAGATGGCCTGCACCTCGGGCAGGATGTGCGTGCTGAGAATAACCGTGTGCTTTTTGCCCAGCGTGCGCAGCAGGTTGCGCACCTCAATGATCTGCTTGGGATCAAGGCCGACGGTCGGCTCGTCAAAAATGATCACGGGTGGATTACCAATGAGTGCCTGTGCAATGCCCACGCGCTGACGGTAGCCCTTGGAGAGATTGCGGATCAGACGACGGCGCACGTCGGCAATGCGAACGACCTCGCATACCTCGGCAATATGCTCCTTTTTGGCAAGCGTGCAACGCTTCAGGTCATAGACAAAGCCGAGATATTCCTCTACCGTCATATCGGTATAAAGGGGCGGCTGCTCGGGCAAATAGCCGATCTGCCGCTTAGCCTCTGCCGGGTTTTTGAGAATATCCGCACCGTTGACGGTAACGGTGCCCGAATTGGACGAAAGGCAGCCGGTGAGAATATTCATGGTTGTGCTTTTTCCTGCGCCGTTCGGCCCAAGAAAGCCAACCACCTCTCCCTCGGCAATTTCAAAGCTTACGTCGCTGAGCGCGTAATGCGTGCCGTAGCTTTTGACAAGATGCTCTACTTTAATCATAGCGTTGGCGGGCGTACTGCCCTTTCCTTTACTGTTTTTGCTGTTTTTCCTGCGCGCAGGGCGCAACAAAAGAATTTTACCATATATATATAAACAAATTGTTAATAAACCACCCTTGGCGTGTGCTTTTTGTGTGAAAATGCATGGAAGTTTTCACCAAGAGGGGGGTCATCCCTCCGGCAAGCGCAAGTCCTTTTGCGGCAGCTCGATCGCATCGCCCAGAGCCAGGGAATAGATCAGCACGCGGTCGGGCAGGCGGCCAAACATCTCGCGCAGGGCAGCTGCATAATAGGAAAGCTGCATCCCATGGCGAGCGCACAGCTTTTGCGCGGCGGCCGCGGGATTCTGCTTTTCCTCGCGCGTCAGGCGGTCGGTCTTATAATCGATCAGCCACAGGCTGCCGTCCGCACGGCAGAGCACCGCGTCCATAACGCCCTGTACAAGCACACTCTCACCGGCAAGGGACTCCTTTTTCTCACGCGTCTCGGTAAAGGCGGCGGCGGGCAGGCGCACATGAAAGCGCAGCTCACGGTACAGCCGCCCCCCCTCCTCGGTCAGCGTAGAAAGCATGGGCGAATGGCAGAAGGCGGTAATCTCCTTCAGCCGCACAAGGGCGGCGTCCTCCGGTGAGATAAACTGTCTCTCCAGCAGGCGGGCAAGCTCTGCCTCTGCGCCGTTTGCAGCAAGAGAGGCAAAGTCACAGAACTGCATAAACAGGTGCGTGGCCGTACCTGCGCGGGCGGCGGCATCCTCCCGCTCGCCGCCTAAAAAATGGGGCAGCAGTGCCGGCTTATACGCGGGTATTTCCTCGGAAATCTCGCGCTCTTGCAACACACGGGTGCCATCATCCCCCTGCTCCTCGACCACGCCGGGGGCGGTGGGGGGTTCTTCCTCCCCCTCATCCAGCACACCGGGATACAGGCGAGAGACCGACAGCTTGCTCGGGATGTCACCGAGGTGGCGATCGGGGTATTCATAGGCAAATCGCTCGGCAAGAATAGCCTCTGCCTCGCAAACGGCGGCGGCATCCGGCAGCAGGGAGGTCTCGTCGGGAAGCGCCTCGTTTGCCACCAATTCCTCGCTCACCACAGGGAGAACCAGTTCACAAAACGGCTCCTCGCGCATGGTCAGCAGCAGCATGTCCGCATAGGTCTTACAGGCATAAACCTCGGTTGCGCCGATGCGTCTGCCCTGCTCGGCTCGCGCGGTAAGGGCATCTTGCAGCTTTTTCACCGTGCCGGTCACATAAAGCTTATGATAGGGGCGCGTGAGTGCGACGTACAGCACGCGCATCTCTTCTTCTAACTGCTTTTCCAGAATGCGTGAGCCGATGGCGTTATACACGGGGTTGCGCAAACGTCCAAAGCCGCTTTGATCACGCAGCTTGAGCGCGCAGCCAAGCTCCCCTTCCAGCAGCAGGGGGGCAGAGGCATCACGCCTGTCAAATTCGCCGCCCGCACCCACAACAAAGCAAACAGGGAACTCCAGTCCCTTTGATTGGTGCATGGTCATAATACGCACGGTATCGGCGCGGTTGCTCTGCATCCGCCCCTCCTCAATCGATTCATCGCGTGAAATGACCTCGTTGATATAGTCGATAAAGTTATAAAGACCGCGGAAGGAGGTTGCCTCAAAGCGGCGGGCATAGTCGTAGAGCAGCATGAGATTGGCGCGGCGCGCCTCCGGTGAGCCGCTTTTATCTGCCCCCGCGATCGAAAGCAGACCGGTGGCGCGATACAGCTGCCAGATCAGACGGTCGATCGGCATTCCCTCTGCCATGCGGCGAAATTCCGCCAGCTCGGCAAGAAACCGCTCCCCCTTCTGAAAATCAAGGTGTGCTGCCGCATACGCAAGCAATGCCTCGTAGAGGGTGCAATCGGGATCGCCCCCCTGCTCTGCCTCGCGCCGCACGGCAATCAGCTCGTCAAGCGAAAAGCCGTAAAGCGGCGAGCGCAGCACGCCTGCCAGATAGATGTCTCTGCGGGGGTTATCAATGACATTGAGCAGGCTGACCGCCAGCAGGATCTCGGGGTTTAAGAAAAAGCCCTTGCCGCTTGGTCGATCCACCTTGATGCCGCGCGCGGCCAATGCCTTGGCAAACCGCTCGCCAACCTTGGCCTTGCGCACAAGAATGGCAATATCCCCGGGGCAAAGCAGCTTGCCGCCGGGCAGGCCGTCTCGCAGCAGCCGCTCGATCTCGGCGGCTACATAGAACGCCTCCTCATCCGGCCGCTCGCTCTCCTCCTGCTCCTGCTGCCGCTCCTCGTCTTCCTCATGTTCGGCATCCTCGTCCGGCAGCGTGTTCTGCTCCTCTGCCTTTTTTTCAAAGAAGGCCACCGTCACGCGATCAGCCTGCGCCGCTTTTTCAATACCGGGGCAGAGTCCATCGGTCACGGGGTCATAGCCAATGTGCTCGCCAACGCCCTCCATCATCCCGCCAAAGACCATATTGACAAAGTCGAGAATCGGCTTGTCCGAGCGGAAGTTGGCCGAAAGCGTCAGGGCTGCCGCCGCATCCGCCTCCCCGCTCTCGGCTAAACGCGGAAAGGAGCGACGCGTTTTGGCAAAGATCTCGGGCTGTGCCCCACGGAAGCCGTAAATGCTCTGCTTCACGTCGCCCACCATAAAGCGGCCGCGCGGCTGGGAAAGCCCCTCAAAGAGCATATGCTGCACCTCGTTGACATCCTGATACTCGTCAACGTACACATAATCAAAGCGCGAGGCGATCTCGGCCGCCAGCGGCGTCCGATTGCCCTTTTCATCATACAAAAGACGCAAAGCACCATGCTCGATATCATGAAAATCACACAAGCCGCGGCGGCGTTTTTCCTCCCAAACGCTCTCGCCAAAGGCAACAAGAAAGCGACCAAGCAGCGCGATCTTGTCGGAGAGGGAGGTCAGCATGGGTGCCCACTCCTCTGCCGTGTAGGCAAAAAACCGATCTCTTTGCTTGCCAAGCCGTTCAAAAAAGCCGTTACGCATGGCGTGCGCGGCAATGGCCGCCTGACTTTTTTTGGCGGCGGGAATGGTGCCCAGCTTTGGCTTGGGGAAGGCGGAAAGCGCATCACGCACGGCGGTATAATCGGCCGTGCTCATCGCAGCGCGCAGCGCGCGCAGGTTGGCAAGATCCTCTTCAAAGGCGGGCAGGTATTTTTCTGCGGCGATCTCATCGGCCGAAAGCTCGGCGCAGCATTCCGCATACCGCGCAAGGTAGCTTTCAAGAAGATCTATCGTGCTCTCACGGATATACTGCCCCCAGGGCGTTTCAAAGGGAGGCAGCGCGGAGGCGGCGCGCAGCCCCTCTGCCATGTCTGCCACGCAATGGTAGGAGCGGGCAAAGCCCCCGGTCGTTTGATACAGCCGCAGCAGCTTTTCGGACAGGCTTTTATCGCCTCGCGAATCGGTCAGGCAATCCACCAGCTCGCGGAAGGCGCGGGGGTCTCCGATGGCCTCGCTCCCCTCATACCCATCCTCAATAAGACGGCTCATCACGCTCTCATGCAAAAGCCGCACCTCGGCATTATCTGCCATGCGAAAGGCGGGCGAAAGACCAAGACGAGATGCGTTTTCACGCACCAGATTCACGCAAAAGCTGTCAATGGTGGAGATGTGTGCCCCCGGCAGCAGAAGCAGCTGCTCGGAGAGGTGACGGCGCGGTGCCCCCGCGCTTGCCATGGCCTCGCCAAGTGCCTTGGCGATTTTATTCTTCAGATCGGCAGCCGAGGCACGCGTAAAGGTAACCACCAGCATGCGCGAAAGGCTGCCGGGGTGCTCCCCGTCAGTCAGCGTGCGGATGATCCGCTCTGTCAGCGTTGCCGTCTTGCCCGAGCCGGCCGCTGCGGAAACAAGCAGCGTCTTCTCCCGCTCGTTGATCGCCGCCAGCTGATCGGGCGTCCATTCTCTTGCCATATCTCTTCTCCTTAAAATTGTCGGATGGGGCGCACCGCGATCCCCTCTGCCTCCTCACGCACCTCGCCTACGGCGAAAAAGCCATGCTCGTCCAAAAGACGCAGGCGTGTGCCGAGCGGATAGCTGATGCCGATCTTTTTGAGATAGATCGGCAGCCCGTTGTGTGCCAGGCGGGCAAAGAAGGCGGGCAGCCTGACTGCCGCGCAATCGGCAAACAGCTCTTCTACGGGAATGATGGCGGCCACCCGCTCCTCCTCGCTCATGCTCTCCCACTCGCCAAGCGTATGGGCGCGGGCAATGGGATAGCCTGCCGCCATCGTGCGGCAAAGTGCCTGCATACAGCCGCCGCAGCCAAGCGCGCGGCCAATATCGGCACACAGGGTACGGATATAGGTGCCCTTGGAGCAAACCACATCAAGACGATAGGTTTTTTCCGAAAGGCGAGTAACACCAAGCGAATAGACCGTGATCGGGCGTGCCTCGCGCTCCACCGTCTTGCCCTCACGCGCCAGCTCCATCAGCCGCCTTCCGCCTACGCGGATGGCCGAATACATGGGCGGCACCTGCTGCCCTTCTCCGACAAACGTGGCACATACCTCGCGCACACGCGCCTCATCGGGTATATTCTCCGAGGTGGAAATCACCGTACCGGTCACATCCTCGGTATCGGTCTCGGTGCCCAGCAGCAGCACGGCGCTGTAATGCTTATCCCCCGTTAACAGAAACTCGCTTGCCTTGACCGCGCGACCAAGCAGCACGGGCAGCACGCCCTCGGCCATGGGGTCCAGCGTGCCGGTGTGCCCTGCCTTTTGCGCCCCCAGCAGACGACGAAGGCGTGTGACCGCCGTCTGCGAGGTCATACCGTTTTCTTTATTGACCAGCGCAAGCCCGCTGATTGGCGCATGTTGTTCCATAGACACCTCACCATGATTGATTATTTTATATTGTAGCATTTTTTCACTCATCCGTCAAGGCACAGACGCGTTTCTTTCCCGAGAAATCCGTCTTTTTGCTTGACTTCTCCCCAACGGGCGGCTATAATAAAAGCATCAAACGAAAAAAAAGGATGCTGCCATGAACATCGTTACCCTGACGCTTTGCCCCGCCTTTGATATCCATTGCACGGCAAGCAGTTTTACCGCCGAGCAAGAGAACCTTGCCACCGTGACCGACCAACATGCAGGCGGCAAGGGGGTGAATATTTCCCGTGCGCTGACGGCGTACGGTATCAACAGCACCGCCGTTGTCGTGCTGGGGGAAGAAAACGGTGAGAGTTTTGCCGCTTCCCTTGCGCGGGACGGACTCGACACACGCCCCCTATATATCCCCGGTCGCATTCGTGAAAATGTTACCGTGCATGTTCCGGGCGGACGTGAAACACGCCTGAGCTTTACGGGAGCGCGGGCACCTGCCGATCTGATGGCACGCGTGACCGAAATCCTTGATCCGCTCTGCAACGAGAGCACCGTGCTGACCTTGACCGGGCGGCTGCCCGACGGTCTGCCAATTTCCGAGGTCAAGCAATTGATCGCACGGCTGACAGCGCGCGGGGTACGCGTGGTCATTGACTCGCGCTCCTTCTCTCTTGACGATCTGATCGAGGTACGCCCCTTTCTGATCAAGCCAAACGAAGAAGAGATTGCCGCCTACACGGGCAAACGCATCCGCACCACGGCCGATGCGCTGACTGCCGCACGGGCGTTGCATGAGCGCGGCATCGAAAACGTGATGATCAGCTTAGGCGGCACGGGTGCGGTGCTTGCCTGTGCCGAGGGCGATTTTACCGTCACCGCCCCCACCATCACCCCTCTTTCCACCATTGGCGCGGGAGATAGCTCGATCGCCGGCTTTCTCTCTGCGCTGGCCGAGGGGAAAAGCCCCGCAGACTGCCTGCACACGGCCGTTGCCTTTGGCTCTGCCGCCTGCCTCACCCCCGGCACACAGCCGCCAAAAAAGGAAGACGTTCTGCGGTTTTTGGAATGAGGAACGTGTAGAAACTTTTTGAAAAAAGACATAACCCACGCCTGCAACTTGGTAGGGGAGAGCTTGCCAAACGTATCGTAGGGACAGGCGAAATAAACAAAGGCACTTATGGATTTTCCATAAGTGCCTTTGCTATGCCAAAATCACGGTGTGTCCGTCGACGCGGGAATCTCAATCTCTCCTTCCATTTTCTCAAAGGCCTTGATTTCCTGACGGATCAAATACAGAATTTCGCCATTTGCCGACCGCCCATAATACTTGGAAATATAATGCAGCTTATAGTGCAACGCAGGGTCAATTTCTATTCCCAAATGCTTGTTTTTCTTGTTTCTCATAAAAATCTCCAAAATGACTTAATATAAGTACATTTTAAGATTATTCTGTGGTACAATGTTGTATGTATACTCAAATTAAGTAGACCATTTTGTAAGGAGGAATTATGAAAATTGCAATTGTTGGCTCAAGAAACATTATCGTAGACAATATCACAGACTTTGTTTCAGAGGGTGACGAGATTGTTTCAGGTGGTGCAATAGGAGTAGATCGCTGTGCAGCAGAATATGCGAAGGAAAATGGGTTGAAGCTGACCGAATTTTTACCCCAGTATGCGCTTTACGGTCGTGCAGCACCGATTATAAGGAATAAAGAAATTGTTGATTATGCGGATAAGGTCATTGTTTTTTGGAACGGCACCTCAAAAGGAGCCTTATCCGTTATCAAATATGCCAAAAAATGTGAAAAAGAGTGCAAGGTCATCATCTGCAAGTAACCCATACATATCAAAACCAAAAAAGGTTGCATTGCAACCTTTTTTGGTTTTCAATTTGAAAATGAATGTCTTTCCAGCCGCAGCAGCAGCCGGATGACCACAGGGGTCAGACAGCAGATCGCCACATTGCCAACAGCGTGGGTGATATCAAAGGAAAAGCCGGCAGCGATCCAGGCAAGCGTTCCCTGCGCGCTCAGGTGGAAGAAGGCAGCCTGCACCGGCGCGCACAGCGCGCCGAAGGCCAGGCCGAACAGCCCACCGATCAGCATATAGACAGGCGCAGGCAGCACCTTCCGCGGCAAAAGCAGCACGACCAAAAACAAGATCGCCCATACGTAAAGATACATTACCACCGTGGGCGGAAAGGGGTAAAGCACCGCCTCCAGCACCACAAATACATAGATCGGCACCAAGGCTCGCCACCGATAGACCACGGTGTAGGCGATGATCAGCATGCTGACCATCTCTACATTTGGCAAAAAGGCAAGCAGCTCCTTACAAAAGACCAGCACCGCGCCAAGCAGCGCATCCCGTACGAGGGCACGCAGTCGCACAAGCGAGCGGCGGTAGGAATGCCCCTCTGCCATCTTAAAAACCCTTGGTGTAAACGAAGGCGTAATCTGCGCCCGCGGTAATGGCAGCATCATCGACGCCGTAATTCAGCATATCCATGCTGCCGTTTGCCAGCAGCTTCCACCAGCCCTGATCCACATTCCAATCGGCCGTAATACCGTCTACCGTGTTCACCAGATCACCCTTGTTGCCGGCGGGAATCAGACCGTTTTCGGTCAGCGCCGTGCGCAGATCGGCGGCATCGGTCTTGATGGTGTAAACGGTTGCCTTCCCCTCGGCATTTACCACAGTAAAGGTAAAGGCCACGGCGCCATCGCCCAGCTCACGCTCGGCCACGATCTCGGCACCGTAGGCTGTTTCCGGCGTCTCTGCGCCGTTTTCGCCGCCAACGTCACCGTTGCCGGTGTTGTCGTTTGGCGTTGCACATCCTGTCATCACCACTGCTGCCGCAATCAGCAGGACGAAAAGGATGGAGAGAATAGAGGTCCATACTTGTCTCTTCATGTCTTTTTTCTCCTGTTTTTTGATTTTTTCGCTCGGCGTCACAGGGAGAAGATCTCGGCTGAGCATCGCAGCACGCCTGTGGCAGACAAAGGGCAGGTATTCCGACTGATGGCTCTCCTCTCCCAACCTTCCCATGCAATGCACAGTGGCAGCACCCCGCTTGCGGCGCGGCGTGGGGAGCATAGAGAAACGCCAAACACGGCGACGGGTTCGTGGGGGATTTTCACCCCGCTTCCGGTTTCAGTCCCAAAGGACACCCCTTTCCCGAACGAGGATATTGTAGCACACGAGGGGGAATTTTGCAATGGCTTTTCTTCATTTTTGCCGCTTGTTGCGCATAAAATGGGGAGAGAACCAAAGAAAACGGAGGTAACGGACGACATGAAAATCACCATCCGGCGGGCGTGTGTCTTGCTTGCCTGCATCATCCTCGCGCTGACGGCATCCGCCTGCGGGAAAAGCAGCTTGCGTGCCGCCTATATGGATTTTTGCCGCGCAGGCTACGACGGCGAGATCATTTGGACAGCGAATGACCGTACCTACATCGGCCATCTGACGCTAACGGCAGGAGATGAGCCCGCTGCGCGCGAGGCGCGCCTGACCTATTCCGCGCCTGCCGCGCTGAAAGGGGTGACCGCGCACAGGAAGGACGGCCGTATCACACTCACGCTGGACGGGGTCAAGCACGATATACAGGGGGATGCAGACGGTCATTTCGCCATGCTGCGCTTTTTCTCTCCTGCCCTTGCGGCCACGGCGCAGGAGGATGATTCCCATAAGCTGCGCATGTCGGATGCGGAGGGAGACTATACCGTGCAGCTCGACAAGGACGGTCGGGTATGCGAGCTTCTCTTTACATCGCCCTCGCTTTCGCTGCGTCTCTTGCCGGGAGGCGCGGCATGATGGGCACGCATCCGCTCTGTCGCATCACGATCGACCTTGCCGCCCTGCGCGAGAATTTCTTGCAAATTCGCGCCTACGCCGAGCATATCCCCCCACCCGTGTGTTGCGTGGGGGCAAAAAAGCCGCGCCCGATCTGCGTGCTGAAGGCCAATGCCTACGGCCACGGGGCTATCCCCTGCGCCCGCACGTTGCACAAGGCGGGGGCTGATTTTTTTGCCGTAGCCACGGCAGACGAGGCACTTGCCCTGCGAAGGGAATTGCCGGATGTCGCGCTTCTTGTTCTTTCCCCCATCGCGCGAGAGGATGCGCCGCAGATGGCCGCGCAACGCATCACCGCCACGGTGGGCAGCGAGCAGGATATCCGCGCCTATGCGGCAGAGGTGCGGCGCGCTGTTGCGCGGGGGGAGCTGCCGCGCGGCAGCTCTCTCTCCTGCCATGTCAAGCTCGATACGGGGATGCACCGCCTTGGCTTTCCCGCCGCGCGCGCGCTGGATGGGCGGCGCACCGCTTATGCCCTGCGCTCGCTGGCCGCTCTGCCCGGCGTGCAGCTGTGCGGCATTTATACCCACCCGGCATCGGCTGACGAGCCGCGCTCTCACCAAACCGAGGAGCAGCTGCGCGCCTTTTGTCGTGTGCGACGGCAGATGGGCGAGGGATATGTTTACCATTTTTCCAACAGCGCAGCGGCACTTTCGCTCGGCACGCTGGGCTTTGACGGCTACCGCCCCGGCATTGCGCTGTACGGCATTCCGCCCGCGCGCGCCTTTCCCGCCGCCCTTGCCCCCCGCCTGCGGGCGGTGGCGCGGGTCGAGACGCGTCTGACGCGCGTTTTCACCCTGCGCGCGGGAGAGCGACTGGGCTACGGAGGGGATTTTCGTGCTGTACGCGACACACGGGTCGGCCTTGCCGCCATTGGCTACGCCGATGGGCTGCCCCGCGCCGCCACGGGAGGGACGCTGTTGGTGCGTGGGCAGCCTGCCACCATCATTGGCCGCGTATGCATGGATCAATGCATGCTGGATCTTGGCAGCACCCAAGCCCGCGTGGGGGAGGCGGTGGTGGTGACCGAGGAAAGCGGCCGCCAGCTTGCCGCTCTTGCCCGCCGCGCACATACCATCCCCTATGAGCTGCTCTGTCACCTTTCTCCGCGCGCGGAGAAAATATATATCGAAAAATAATTGACATCCCTTTACTGACATGCTATAATATCGTTGCGGACGCAACTGTTGCGTTCGCAACGATATTTTATTAACGGAGAACCACCTATGATCGCCATCATGCGTTATATCAATCTGCTCAGCCGTGCGCAGAGCATCTACCGCGCGGACAAGCTGCAGGAACCGCAGCTTTCCCCCGTACACCACAGCTATGTGCTGGCCATTTGCAACCACCCCGGCCTTTCGCAAGAGGAGCTTTCTCGCCACCTGTGCATCAACAAGAGCAACGTAGCTCGCCAGCTGGCGGGGCTGGAGGCAAACGGCTATATTGCCCGCACCCCCGACGAGCGCGACAAGCGGCAATTCCGCATATACCCCACCGAGCGGATGCTGGCCCTTTTGCCCGCCGTACGCGCCATCACCGAGGATTGGAACGATTACCTGACCGACGGCATCCCCGAGGAGGAGCTGGCTGTTTTTCACGCCACGCTGGAGAAGATCGCCGCCCGTGCGCGGCAATATGTGGGAGAGCGGGAGGCGTGCATCGAATGAAAACCCTGCTTTCCTATCTGCGCCCGTACGCGCGGCGCATGTCGCTTGGCTTCTTCATTAAGGTGGCAGGCACGATGGTGGAGCTTTTTCTCCCCTACATCCTCACCCACATCCTGCAAACGGTGGTGGCGCGAGAGGAGCTTGCGCAAATTCTGCTGTGGGGCGGGGTAATGATCCTGTGTGCCGCTGCCGCGCTGATCTGCAACATCATTGCCAACCGCATGGCAGCACACGTCTCGCGCTGCTTTTCACAGCGGGTGCGGCAGGATCTGTTTGCCCGCACGCTGCGCCTCTCGGCCGCGCAGACCGACCGTTTTACCATTCCGTCGCTGGAATCCCGCATCACGACCGACACCTACCATGTCCACAACTTTGTGGGAATGATGCAGCGCATGGGCGTACGCGCCCCCATTCTCTTGATCGGCGGTGTCATCATCACGCTGCTGATGGACCCCAAGCTGGCCCTTGCCATGATCGTTCTTCTCCCCTTTATTTTTCTCACCGTCGTGCTGATCTCCAAAAAGGGCGTACCGCTCTATACCCGTGTGCAAAAATCGGTGGACGGTATGGTACGCATCGTGCGAGAGGACATACAGGGCATCCGTGTCATCAAGGCCCTTTCCAAGGATGAATACGAGCACCGCCGCTATGATGCCGCTAACCGCACGCTGGTGGCAAACGAAAAGCGGGCGGGCATAACCATGGGTGTGGTCAACCCCGTTATGACCATGCTGATGAATGGCGGCATCGTGCTGGCGGTGGCGCTGGCTGCCATGTTCGTATCGGACGGCAGCTCCCATCCCGAAACGGTGATTGCCTTTATGCAGTATTTCACGCTGATCTCTATGGCGATGATGTCGGTCAGCCGCATTTTCGTCATGTACACCAAGTGCGCTGCCTCTGCCCGCCGCATTGCCGAGGTGCTTGAGGCACCTGAGGATCTGACGGTAAAGACGACCGCCGAATGCCCGCCTCTCCAAACAAGCGATCACATCGTCTTTCGTGATGTTTCCTTTTCCTACATCGGTCGCAAAAACGACCTCACCGATATTTCCTTTTCTCTGCCGCGCGGCGGCTCGCTTGGCATCATTGGTGCCACAGGCAGCGGCAAATCCACCCTTATCAAGCTGCTGCTTCGCTTTTATGATGCAGATGCGGGCAGCATTTATATCGACGGCCGCGACCTGCGCACGATCGAAAAGGACGAGCTGTACGCCATGTTTGGCACCGCCATGCAGCAGGATTTTCTGTATGCCGACACCATTGCCGAGAATATCCGCTTTGGCAGAGATCTCACGCAAGCACAGCTTGAGGAGGCTGCGCGCATCGCGCAGGCGCATGATTTTATCACCGCCGTTGCAGAGGGGTATGACCGCCTTCTCTCGCAAAAGGGCACCAACATCTCGGGTGGACAAAAGCAACGCCTGCTGATTGCCCGCGCGCTGGCATCCGACCCACCCATTCTCCTGCTTGACGACAGCTCCTCTGCCCTTGATTACAAGACCGACGCCGCCCTGCGGCAGGCGTTGGCCGCTACGCGGCCGCACACCACCACCATCACGGTGGCGCAGCGCGTCAGCTCGGTCATGGGCTGCGACCTCATCCTGGTGCTGGAGGAGGGGCGTGTCATTGGCAGCGGGCGGCATGAGGAGCTGCTGGCCACCTGCCCGACCTACAAGGAGATCAGCGATTCGCAGATGGGAGGTGCTTTTCTTGAATAAGGGACAAATGCCGCGCGCAAAGGGCGCGCCCGAAAAGCTTGACCGCGCGCGGACAAAACGTGTTTTGCTGCGCATGGGCAGCTATATTCTTGCCTATTGGCCGCTCTTTTTGCTGGCCATTGCACTCACGCTGCTCTCCAACCAGCTTTCGCTGATGGGGCCGCTGTATTCCGGCGCGGCCATTGATGCCATCGCCGCCGAGGGCGGGGTGAATTTTGCCGCCGCATGGGAAAACGTGATCCGCATGCTGGTCTGCTACATCGCCTCAGCCGTTCTTGCCTATCTGCTTTCTGTGCTGATGATCCACCTCAGCCAAAAGATCGTTTATCGCATGCGCCGCCACTTTTTTGAAAAGCTGACGCGTCTGCCGGTCGGCTACTTTGATACACACGCCACAGGCGATATCATCAGTCATATCTCCTACGATATCGACGTGGTCAACGCCTCGCTCTCGCACGATCTGGTGCAGGTCATGACCAGCCTGTACACGGTCATCGGCTCCTTGATCTTCATGTGGCAGATCTCCCCGCCCTTGATCAGCGTCTTTGCGCTGACCGTGCCCGCCTCGATCCTCTTTACCCGCTACCGCTCCAAAAAGGTGCGCCCGCTCTATCACCGTCGCTCACAAAAGCTGGGTGAGCTGAACGGCTACGCCGAGGAAATGCTCTCGGGCTGCCGCACCATTCAGGCCTATGGGCGGGAGGACGAGATCGGCGCACGGTTTGACGCACGCAACGAGGAGGCCATGGAGGCCTACTACCGCGCCGAATATTATGGTGCAACCCTCGGCCCCAGCGTGAACTTTATCAACAACCTCTCCATTTCCCTTGTCACCATCTTCGGCGGCATTCTCTATATGTATTCGCAAAGCGGTGTAGCCGCTGCCGGCACGATGTTCTTCATCACGCTGGGCGGGGTGGCACAGTTTGTCCAGTATTCGCGCAAGTTTGCCGGCCCGATCAACGAGTTTGCCAACATCCTGCATGAGTTTCAGTCTGCCTTTTCGGCTGCCGATCGCGTCTTCCGCGTGATCGACGAGGTGCCGGAGCCTGAGGATGCCGCAGATGCACAGCCGCTGAAGGACGCACGCGGCGAGGTAGAGCTGCGGGATGTCAGCTTTGGCTACACCCCCGAAAAGACCATCCTGCAAGCCGTTTCGGTAAAGACCTCGCCGGGGCAGACGATCGCCATCGTAGGCCCGACCGGCGCGGGCAAGACCACCATCATCAATCTGTTGATGCGCTTTTACGATGTCACCGATGGGGCGATCTATATCGACGGCAAGGGGATCACCGAGATCACACGCGCCTCGCTGCGCGGTGCCTTTACCATGGTGCTGCAGGATACCTGGCTCTTTCATGGCAGCATTTTTGATAACATTGCCTACGGCAAGGAGGGGGCTACCTTGGAGGAGGTCAAGGCGGCCGCACGGGCGGCGCGCATTGACAGCTATATCGAGCACCTGCCCGAGGGGTATGACACCATTCTCTCGGATGACGGTGTCAACATCTCGAAGGGTCAGCGGCAGCTGATCACCATCGCGCGAGCCATGCTCTCCAAGACACAACTGCTCATTCTGGATGAGGCCACCTCCAATGTCGATTCCCGCACCGAGATCCAAATTCAATCGGCCATGGCGGAGCTGATGAAGGGGCGCACCTCGTTTGTCATTGCGCACCGCCTCTCTACCATTCAAAATGCCGATCTGATCCTGGTTTTGCAGGACGGGCACATTACCGAGCAGGGGACCCACGAGGAGCTGCTTGCCCGCCGCGGCTTTTACGCGACGCTGTATGGGGCGCAGTTTACATAATTTTCTTGATTTTTCCCCGAAGCGATGATATAATGAAATGATTTTATTTTGCAAGGAGAACTTTTATGAAACGCGTTTTTTCTCTGGTTCTTTCTCTGTTGATGATCCTTTCGCTCGCGCTGGGCATGACCGCCTGCTTGGGTGAAACGGGCGGCGAAACCGGTGGCGAGACCGGTGGCGAGACCGGTGGCGAGACCGGCGGTGAGACCGGCGGCGAGACCGGCGGTGAGACCGGCGGTGAGACCGGCGGCGAGACCGGCGGTGAGACCGGTGGTGAGACCGGCGGTGAGACCGGTGGTGAGACCGGCGGTGAGACCGG
>JAFTQX010000027.1 GCA_017462545.1 Clostridia bacterium | reverse complement strand
TTGTTTTTGAGGTCATTACGCCCGGCTTGGTAGCCATTTGGTTCCTGCCGGCAGCACTCATCTCCATGGTGCTTGCGTTCTTTGGCGTTTATGTTTGGATTCAGGTTCCTGTTTTCTTGCTCATTTCGATTCTTTGTATTATATTCGCAAGACCGCTTATCAATCATCGGCAAAAGCCGCTTGCCACCAATATTGATGCCATTATTGGTGAGCGTGCGATCGTTGTAGAGAAAATTGAAAATATTGCCGGTGCCGGTCAGGTAAAGGTTCGTGGTCAATCGTGGAGTGCACGCACCATTGACGATGATTGTACATACGAGCCCGGTGATGTCGTGACGGTAATTGCCGTAGAGGGCGTCAAGTTAATTTGCAAAAAATAAATTTTTAGGAGGTAATTTGTTATGCCGTGGATTTTGGGAGGATTGGCTGTTGTCGTTATCATTATTTTGGTAGCAAACATTCACATTGTACCGCAGGCGCATGCGTATGTCGTTACCTACCTCGGTGCTTACCGCACTACGTGGAAAACGGGACTTCACATGACCATTCCGTTTTTTGAAAAGGTTCACAAAAAGGTCAATATGATGGAGCAGGTAGTGGATTTCCCGCCCCAGCCTGTCATTACCAAGGATAATGTGCGTATGCAGATTGATACGGTCGTCTTCTATCAGATTACCGACTGCAAGCTGTATACCTACGGTGTTACCAACCCGATCTTTGCGATTGAAAATCTGACCGCTACAACGCTTCGTAATATCATCGGTGATCTTGATCTCGATAATACGCTTACCTCACGTGATATCATCAACACGAAAATGCGTGCCATTCTGGACGAGGCAACCGATATGTGGGGCATTAAGGTCAATCGCGTTGAACTGAAGAACATTATGCCGCCCAAGGAAATTCAGGACGCCATGGAAAAGCAGATGAAGGCGGAGCGTGAGCGCCGCGAGGCCATCCTGCGCGCAGAGGGTGAAAAGAACAGTGCCATCCTGGTAGCAGAAGGTCGTAAGCAGTCCATGATCCTGGAGGCCGAGGCAGAGAAACAGTCTGCTATTCTTCGCGCAGAAGCGGCCAAGGAAAAGAAGATCCGTGAGGCAGAGGGCGAAGCTGAGGCGATTACCAAGGTGCAGCAGGCGATTGCGCAGGGTATCAGCATGATTAATGAGGCAAAGCCGGGTGATGGTTATATTGCCATTAAGGGGCTGGATACACTTGCCAAGGTTGGCGATGGCCAGGCAACCAAGCTGATCATCCCCTCCGAGCTGCAGTCTCTTGCCGGTCTTGTTACCTCGGCGGCTGAAATCTCCAAGTTTGGCGCAGAACAGGCTTCCAAGAAGTAAGTCTAAATCAAGCGGGGCGCAATGCATGCGCCCCGCTTTTACAAAAAACAAGAAAAAAGAGAGAATTTTTGAAAAAGGGCTTGACAAATCGCGCAAGACTTGATATAATATCACCGTTGCGAAGGGTGCCGCCCGCGTCCATGTACCTTTAGCTCAGCTGGATAGAGCAACTGCCTTCTAAGCAGTAGGTCGAGGGTTCGAGTCCCCCAAGGTACGCCACACACGCGCGGCGCCTTGCAGCAACAATTGCATATGGTGGGTATGGCTCAGTTGGTTAGAGCGCCAGGTTGTGGCCCTGGAGGTCATCGGTTCGATTCCGATTACTCACCCCAGAAAAAAGAGACACGCATAGCGTGTCTTTTTTGCTTTTTTGAAACTTTGCCGCCACTTATTGCCGCTTTTTCATAATTTTTTCAAAAATACTACATAAAAAATTTGATATTCGACGAAAATCGGTTGCAATTTCAAAAAGAATGCGTTATAATTATTATGGAAGAAATATAGTAAGGGGGCTTATGCCGTGCAAAACGAGAATACAACAGTTGAAAAGAACACGGAACTCGCTCCGTATTATTTTCATCAAGGGACAAATTATCAGTCCTATCGCTATTTGGGTGTGCATCGGACAGGGGATGCCTATGTGTTCCGAACCTGGGCTCCGAATGCTGCCCGTATTTTTGTTATCGGCGATTTTAATAATTGGCAAGAAACCGATGAGATGACACGCGTGACAGAGCAGGGGATCTATGAGCTTGTTTATCCTGCCAAAACCTCGTTGGAAGGATCGTGCTACAAGTTTCGCTTGTATTCGGCTGCCGGCGTGCACAATAAGGCAGATCCCTATGCGTTTTCTTCTGAAACGCTGAAAAATACCGCTTCAGTTGTTCATACGGAAACGGCATTTCCTTGGTCGGACGCCGGGTGGTTGCGGCATCGCCGTGCCATTTCCGAAAAGCCGCATTTTTATAGTGCACCAATGAACATCTATGAGATGCACCTCGGCTCTTTTATGACCAAAGAAGGTAGATCAAACAAAGATGGCGATGCCTATCTTAACTATCGTGAGATCGCGGCCGAGTTGGTGCCTTACCTTGTGCAAATGGGGTATACCCATGTTGAGCTGCTGCCCATCACCGAGCATCCGTTTGATGGCTCTTGGGGGTATCAGGTGTGTGGCTATTATGCGCCTACCTCCCGTTACGGCTCGCCCGAGGATTTTAAGTATTTTGTCAACGAGCTGCATCGTCACCACATTGGTGTGATTATGGACTGGGTGCCCGCCCATTTTCCAAAGGACGAGCACGGCCTGTATGAATTTGACGGCACACCGCTTTATGAATATCAGGGGCGCGACCGCCAAGAAAGCGCCAGCTGGGGGACACGCTTTTTTGACGTAGGGCGCGAGGAGGTGCAATCCTTCCTCGTTTCAAATGCTCTCTTTTGGCTGCGTGAATACCATATAGACGGTCTGCGTGTGGATGCAGTCGCCTCAATGCTGTATCTCGATTATGACCGCAAGCCCGGTGAATGGGTGCCCAATTCACATGGCGATAATAAGAATTTAGAGGCCATTGCCTTTTTTCAAAAGCTGAATTCTGCGGTGTTTGGCGAATTTGGTGATGTGTTGATGATTGCCGAGGAGTCTACCTCCTGGCCTATGATTACAAAGCCCGTCGCTCTTGGCGGCCTTGGCTTTAACTTTAAGTGGAACATGGGGTGGGCGAACGATATGTTTGCTTATCTGGAGACAGATCCGATCTATCGGATGTATAACCATGATAAGCTGACCTTCTCTATGATGTACGCCTTTGATGAGAATTACATTCTTCCCGTTTCGCACGATGAGGTCGTGCATGGGAAAAAATCGCTAATTGATAAGTGCCACGGCGAATATGAACAAAAATTCGCAACAGACCGCACCTTTTTGGCGTACATGATGGCGCATCCCGGCAAAAAAATGACCTTTATGGGGTGTGAATACGGCCAGTTCCGAGAGTGGGACTATGAAAATCAATTAGAATGGTTTATGTGCGATTATCCCCGCCACGCGCAGCTGCGTCTGTTTGTGGGAGACCTTAATCGCTTGTATCTCAAGGAATCCTGTCTGTGGGAGGATGATTTCTCTTGGGGCGGCTTCCGCTGGATTTACCCTGATCGGCGTGAGGATAATGTTTCTGCCTTTGCCCGCCGTAACTTGCGGGGGGAAGAGATTATCGCCATTTTCAATTTTTCTCCCGTGCGGCGTGAAAACTATGAAATACCCACGCTTTCGCCCGGGGAATACGATCTGCTGATGAATACCGATGAGACGCGCTACGGCGGTAATGATACCCCGCTTTCATGTAGCAAGACGGTCTTGGGAGACGGCGTTTTGCGTCTGACGCTGCCGCCGCTTTCAGCACTCTACTTTCAGAAAAAAATTCATTGATGGGAGGCTCTTATATATGTTCAAACGGAAAGAATGTGTTGCCATGCTGCTGGCAGGCGGTCAGGGGAGTCGTTTGTACACGCTGACCGAAAAAACAGCAAAGCCCGCCGTACCCTTTGGCGGCAAGTATCGGATCATTGATTTTCCTCTCTCAAACTGTATCAATTCAGGCATCGATACGGTCGGCGTGTTAACGCAGTACCAGCCTCTTGCTTTGAATGAATACATCGGTAACGGTCAGCCGTGGGATCTTGACCGTTCCTCCGGTGGCGTAATGGTTTTGCCGCCGTATCAGGGGAAGGATGGTGCCGCATGGTATAAGGGTACCGCCAATGCCATTTATCAGAACCTGACTTTTATCGAGCGGTATGACCCCGACTATGTTCTCATCCTTTCGGGCGACCATATCTACAAAATGGATTACAGTGCTCTGATTGCGGCTCATAAGGAGCGCGAGGCAGACTGTACCATCGCCGTGATCGACGTGCCGATCGAAGAGGCGAGTCGCTTTGGTATTATGAATACCGATGCGGATGGCCGCATTATCGAATTTGAAGAAAAGCCCAAGAACCCCAAGAGCACCAATGCCTCTATGGGTATCTATCTCTTTAGCCGTGACGCGCTGCGCGAATATCTGATCCGCGATGAAAATACGCCCGGCTCGGCAAATGATTTCGGCAAAAACATCATTCCCGCGATGTTGAATGATGGCAAACGCTTGTTTGCCTACGGCTTCTCCGGCTATTGGAAGGATGTTGGTACCATCAAGAGCCTGTGGGATGCCAATATGGATCTTCTTGGTGAAGAGCCGACCTATAATCTGCACGACCGTTGGTTTCGTATTTATTCCCGCACGCCGGCACTTCCTCCGCATTTTATCGGAGAGGGCAGCTCGGTGCATAATGCCGTGATTACCGAAGGTAATAATATCTACGGAACGGTTGAAAATTCCGTCCTGTTCAGCGGTGTTACGGTTGAGGCAGGTGCTACCGTGCGTGATGCTGTTATTATGCAGGGGTGCACCATTAAGAGCGGTGCGACCGTTCAGTACGCCATCCTGGATTCTGAGGTTGTGGTTGGCGAGGGGGCCGTTGTTGGTGAAAAATGTGACGGTGAGCAATTGATTGCCGTGGTTGGCAATGGCGTGCATGTATTACCCGGTGATTCCATTGCCGCCGGCGAGATGTATAACGTCGCTGAATATGAGAAAAAGAATCAAGGAGGAGAAAACGCATGAACGCAGCAGGCATTATCTTTTCCAATATCCATGATAAAAACATCGCCGATCTGACGAAAAAGAGAACGATGGCATCTGTTCCGTTCGGCTGTCGTTATCGCCTGGTTGACTTTCCGCTTTCTAATATGGTAAATTCCGGCATTACGGACATTTCGATCATTACCCACTATAATTATCTGTCGCTGATGGAGCACATTGGCTCCGGTAAGGATTGGGATCTGGCTCGTCGCTCGGGCGGTGTGCGGATTCTTGCCCCCTACATTACGGCCTATGCCAACTATAAAAACGAGCTCTACAATACCCGCCTTGAGGCATTGATGAGCGTACAGCACTCCATCTCCAAAATGCAGGCAGATTATGTCGTGCTCTCGGATTGCGACGGTATTTGTAATATTGATCTGAAGGATATGATCCGTGCGCATGAGGAAAGCGGCGCGGTGCTTACCATGGCTGTCAAACGCATTCCCATCACGCCAACGAATGCGGAGAAAAATATCATTGTCTCTTCGGATGAAAATGGGGAGATCACCGATTTGGCCGTCCACCCGACCTTCTATGATAAGGCCGTGGCTGACGTGAATATCAACGTGTGGGTCATCAGCCGCAGCTTCCTGCTGGGGGCACTGGTGAATGCGCAGGCGCATGGCTATACCAGCTTTAGCCAGGATATCATCCGCCGTAGCATCGGCCGTGAGAAAATGCGTATTTATCGCTTTGAAGGCTATTATGCCAATATTGATTCGATTACCGATTACTACAATTACAGTATGGAGCTGATTCGCAATTCCACCGTTCGTCACGATCTGTTTGATAACGCGAAGCGTCCTATTTTGACCAAGGTGCGCAATTCTGCGCCTGCCCAGTATACGGGTAGTGCCAAGGTATCCAATTCGCTGGTTGCGGATGGCTGCATCATTGAGGGGACGGTTGAAAACTCGATCCTCTTCCGTGGCGTTAAGGTCGGCAAGGGCAGTGTGGTGCGCAATTCCATTTTGTTTATGGATACGTATGTTGGTGAAAATGTTTCGCTTAATTGTGTGATTGCCGATAAGTATGTTCTGTTCCATGACGATGTAACGCTTTCCGGCCATCCGGAGCTACCGTTCTGTGTTGAGAAGGGACGCTCTCTTTGATCCGAGAAAGGAGAAAAATAATGAAAAAGATTCTAATCGTCGGTGCAGAGGCGGTGCCCTTTGCCTCTACAGGCGGCCTTGGCGATGTCATGGGCTCTTTGCCGGCTGCTCTTGCTGAGCAGGGGGATGTCGATATTCGTGCCGTTATGCCGCTTTATTCTGCCGTTTCTGCTGATTTTCGCACACAGATGAGAAAGGTCTGCGAGTTTACCGTTCACCTTTCTTGGCGTCAGCAATATTGCGGTGTCTATGAATATAAAAAAGGCGCGGCAACCTATTATTTTCTGGATAACGAGTATTATTTCAAGCGTCCTGCGCTGTATGGACAGTATGATGATGGTGAACGCTTTGCCTTCTTCAGTCATGCCGTGTTGGATATGCTGCCGCTGCTTGACTTTTTCCCGGATGTGCTGCACGCCAACGATTGGCAGGCTGCTTTGGCCGTGATCTACCTCAAGCAGAAATACAACGCCGATCCTCGTTTTGCGGACATAAAAACCGTCTATACGATCCATAATATTGATTATCAAGGCATTTATGATCTCGCGATCCTTGGTGATGTATTTGACCTGCCGGAATCTGCCCGTGGTGTGGTAGAATTTGATGGTTGCATCAATTTAACCAAGGGCGCTATCGTCTGCTGTGACCGTTTGACCACCGTTAGCTGCCGCTATGCCGAGGAGTTGCAATCGCCCTATTTCAGCGGTCGGCTTTCTGCCATCATTTGTCAATATGCACACAAGACGAGCGGCATCGTTAACGGGATCGATCTTTCCTATTACAACCCGACAAATGATCCGGATATCAAGTTTTCCTACAGCGTGGATGACCGCACCGGGAAAGCAGAGAACAAGACCGAGCTGCAGCGCATCCTCGGTCTGCCGGAGTCTGCGACCACGCCGGTCATTGCCATGGTTTCCCGTCTGGCCTCGCATAAGGGCTTTGATCTGGTTCGATGCGTGTTAGAGGAAATGCTTCAGTGGGATATTCAGTTTGTTCTGCTTGGCACGGGCGAAGCAGCTTTGGAGGATTACTTTACGGATCTTGCCAATCGCTATCCCTCCAAGGTTGGCGTTGTGCTGGCCTTCAACAAGGCACTTTCCAAGCAGATCTACGCCGGGGCGGATATGTTCCTCATGCCGTCCAAGAGCGAGCCGTGCGGCCTCTCGCAGATGATCGCCAGCGTTTATGGTGCTGTTCCGATCGTGCGTGAGATCGGAGGCCTTTATGATACCATCAAACCCTTTAATCCGGAAACGGGAGAGGGGAATGGTATTACCTTTGTCTCCTACAATGCACACGATATGATGGATGCCGTACGCCGTGCCATATCGCTTTATGAAAATGGCGATCTCTTTGCAACCATGACATATAATGCAATGACTCATGATTTTTCATGGTCGGCTTCTGCCAAGGGATATCTTGGTATTTACAATACTCTATAATCTACTCAAAGGAAAAACGAAGAATGAGAAAATTACCCGATAAGCAGGAACTGAAACAAATGCTCAACAGCAAGCTGTCTCGTTATTTCGGTGTTACGCCGGAAGAGGCAAGTGCTGAACAGACGTACAAATCCGTCATTCTTGTCGTCAAGGATATTTTGACGCAGAAACGCGCAGATTTTAAGGTCAATGTAAAAAAGCAAGGCGCGAAAAAGGTGTATTACCTCTGCATGGAATTCTTGATCGGCAGATCGCTCCGAAACAATCTTTGCAATCTCGGCATTGACAAAGACATGCGTGAGTTGATCGAGGAGATGGGGTTGTCACTTGATAATCTCTATACCTACGAGCCGGATCCCGGTCTCGGCAACGGCGGTCTTGGTCGCCTTGCTGCATGCTTTATGGATTCGCTTACCACGCTCGATTATTCTGCTACCGGCTTTTCCATTCTTTATGAATACGGTTTCTTCAAGCAGAAAATTGTGGATGGTAATCAGGTAGAGCTTCCCGATATTTGGATGCCGGGGGGAGATGCTTGGCTCGTTCCGCGTACAGACAAGGCGTGCGCTGTTCGTTTTGGCGGCCGCGTGAAGGAGCGCTGGGAGAATGGCCGTCTTCATATCGACTATGTGGATTATGAAGAGGTACAGGCTGTTCCGTATGATATGATGATCTCCGGTGCGGATAGCGAGGCCGTGAACAGTCTGCGTCTCTTTAAGGCACGCAACATTACCAATTTTAATATGAAGCTCTTTTCGCAGGGCGAGTATGTTCGCGCCATGCAGGAAAGCAACAATGCTGATGTGATCTCCAAGGTGCTTTACCCGGCAGATAACCATACCGAGGGCAAGCTGCTGCGTCTCAGCCAGCAGTATTTCCTCGTTTCCGCTTCGTTGCAAAGCATCATTGCTGACCACCTCAAGACCTACAATCGTCTTGATAATTTTGCTGATAAGGTCGCCATTCATATCAATGATACGCATCCCGCACTTGCCGTGCCGGAGCTGATGCGTCTCTTGGTGGATGAGCATGGTCTCCCGTGGGAAGAGGCATGGGAAATGGTTCTTCGCACTGTTTCTTACACCAACCACACCGTTATGCCCGAAGCGCTTGAAATGTGTAATGAGGATCTCTTCCGCTTGCGTCTGCCGCGAATTTACACCATTGTTTGTGAGATCAACCGCCGTTTCTGCGCGGATCTTTGGAATCGTTATCCCGGCGATTGGGATCGTATTTCCCGCATGTCCGTGCTTCATCACGGCTATGTTCGTATGGCCAATCTTTCCATTGTTGGTTCGCATGCAGTCAACGGCGTTTCGCGTCTGCATTCGAACATTCTGAAAAAGACCATCTTTTCGGATTTCTACAACTACGAGCCGGAGAAATTTACCAATGTCACGAACGGTGTCGCACACCGCCGTTGGCTCTGCTACTCCAACCCGGAGCTGTCGCAGCTTCTTTGTGAGTGCATTGGCGACTCGTTTAAGAAGGAACCGGAACGCCTGGCAGATTTTAAGAAGTTTGAAAATGACGAGACGGTTCTTGCTCGCCTTGCCGAGATCAAGCGTCACAACAAGGAGCGTTTTGCCCATTACGCCTATCGTCGTAATGGCGTACGCATTGATCCTGATTCCTTCTTTGATGTGCAGATCAAGCGTATGCACGAATACAAGCGTCAGCTGTTGAATGTGTTGCGCATTGTTTCTCTGTACCACGATTTGAAGGAGAATCCTGCGTTGGATATCCCGCCGCAGACCTTTATCTTCGGTGCTAAGGCTGCTCCCGGCTACTATATGGCTAAGCAGATCATCAATCTGATCTGCAATATCAGTGCCGAGATTGAAAAGGATCCTCGCATTCGCGAAAAGATTCGCGTTGTGTTTATGGAGGATTATAACGTCAGCGTTGCTGAAATGCTCATTCCCGCCGCCGAGCTGAGCGAGCAGATCTCGCTTGCCGGTAAGGAGGCCAGCGGTACCAGTAACATGAAGCTGATGATTAACGGTGCACTTACCATCGGTACGCTGGATGGTGCCAATGTAGAGATCCACGAGGCAGTCGGAGATGAGAATATGTATCTCTTCGGCCTGACCACCGAGGAGGTAGATGACCTTTGGCGCCATGGATATGTATCTGCCAACTATTATAACGCGAATCCGAAGATCAAAGAGACGATCGACACGCTTACGCTTGGCTTTAACGGGCAGTCCTTCTCCGAGTTCTCTAATTATTTGGTGATGGGGGCCGGTGTGCCTGACCCGTATATGTGTCTTGCCGACTTTGATTCTTACTATCGTGCTCACGAGCGCGCCTGCCGCGATTATGCCGATCCGATGAAGTGGAATCGCATGTCGCTGCAAAATATTGCATCTGCCGGGATTTTTGCTGCGGATCGCAGCATTCGCGAGTATGCGGATCACATTTGGAACATCCGCAGCATCCTGGAAAAGAACAACCCGTAAGGAGCATCTATGCTTGCTTATTCCAACTTTCGTGATATTCCGTCACCGTTGAAGATTGAAAAAGAAGCCTTAACCGAGGAACGTGCTGAGTTGTTTTCGGCGTTTCCGCACAAGGAGCTTTTGACCTTTACTGTCACGATTGACCGCGCATTTCTGACCGAAAACGTTTTTCTGCGTTTTCGGTCAGATGATGACGGCAGCATTACGGATATCGCGCTTGCGCGAGTAGAAGAGGATATCCCCACCGCACATGACCGTTTTCGGGCTACTGTCACAGCCGCTGCGCTGTGCGGCGAGCAGGAGGACGGCCTCTTCTTCTATCATCTTGTGGCAGATACCGTATACGGCCGCCTCTATTCTCACGGAGAAGATATCAGCCCTTTTGCTTGGTTTACCGATGACGAGGGCTATGCCTCCCCGTATCAGCTGTTGATTTATCAAGATGCGTACAGCACGCCCACCTTTTTGAAAAAAGGCGTGATGTATCAGATCTTTGTTGATCGATTTTGCCGTGGCGGCGATGCCGCGCCGCGCAAGGATGTGGAGATGGCTGCCTCATGGGATGCCGAAATCACACAGTATCCCGCCTATCCCGGCGCACCGCTGAAAAACAACCTCTTCTATGGCGGCGATCTGGATGGCGTGCGTGAAAAACTGCCGTATCTCCGTTCACTTGGTGTGACGGTGCTTTACCTGTGTCCCATCTTTGAGGCATACTCCAATCACAAGTATGACACCGCCGATTATATGAAAATTGACGAGATGTTTGGCGGCAGATCGGCCTTTGACCGACTGCTGGCTGCCGCAAAGGACAGCGGTATGCATGTCTTGCTGGATGGCGTTTTCAACCATACCGGCTCGGTTAGTCGCTATTTCAATGCTGATGGTCGGTATGATAGTGTCGGTGCTTACCAATCTACCGATTCGCCCTACTATCCATGGTATCGCTTTTATAATTTCCCGGATGAGTATCTCTGTTGGTGGGGCGTGAAGATCCTGCCAACCGTCAACTCGGCCGATCCTTCCTATATTCGTTTCATTGCAGGAGAGGACGGCGTGGTGGATACCTATATGCAAGCGGGTGCTTCCGGCTTCCGTTTGGATGTAGCAGACGAATTGAACGTCAAACTTTTGCGAGATATTCGCAGGCAGATCAAAAAACGTTCTCAAGAAACCGCCGTGATCGGCGAGGTCTGGGAGGATGCCAGTAACAAGATTGCCTATGACAAGCGCCGCCATTATTTCCGAGGAAATGAATTGGATTCCGTGATGAATTATCCGCTCAAAAATGCCATTGTGCAGTATCTTCTGCATGGTGATGCGGACGAGTTCTCTCGCGTGACGAGAACGCTTTATGCGCATTATCCGCGCTTTGTCAGCGAATCGTTGATGAATTTGCTTGGCACGCACGATACAGAGCGTATCCTCACCGTGCTTGGTGGGCGTGATTTGTCTCACCTTACGTTTGAAGAGCTGAAATCTGTGCGTCTGACGCCCGCGGAGCGTGAAATTGCCGAGCAACGCTTGCGCCTTGCATGGGTGATTTTATCTGTCATGCCGGGTATTCCTTGCATTTATTACGGTGATGAGGCAGGCATGGAGGGCGCACGAGACCCCTTCAATCGCCGTACCTATCCGTGGGGTAGAGAGGATGAAGCGCTCCTTGCCTTTTACCGTCAAACCGGTGCGGTTCGCGCCGCCGCTGCGGATGTCCTCACACATGGCTACTACCGTGTGCAAGCGGCAAACGGCCCTCTTCTCGCCATTGAACGGGAAGAGAAATGCGCCGGCAGACTGCTGTTGGTTGCCAACAGCGGAGAGGAGAGCATCACCTATCCGATCCCGTCTGTGTATCGCGATCTGTATAGCGATGAAACCGTAACGGGCAACCTCTATCTCCCCCCGCTTTCCTTCCGCCTCCTTCGACTTGTTTCGGAATAATATTCGTCCCGCCGCGGCAAAATCCTGTCGCGGCGGGTACTATTTTACGAATACGTTGACAAAATGTAAAAAATGTGTTATAATTAGATGTATGTTTGTTAAACTCCATCAATTCGGAGGAAAAAGCAATGGAAGAAAAAATCGCACCCAATTGTGCGACAATGACGGAGGAGCCGCCTGCTGTCGTGCCCACAGAAAACGCCACTTCCAAGGAAAAGAAAAAGAAACGCCGCCGCCGTCTTGGCGACCGCGCAGATGGCCGCCGTCTTCGTACGCTGGCGCCTGCTGCCCGTATTTCGCCCTATATCATGAAGATCCGCTCGGATTCGCAAAACCACTTTGAGGACGAGATCGATATTACCGATATAGAGCCCTATATTCGCGAGCTGCGCGCGCGGGGCTATAAAAACATTGGTCTGCTACATATTCTCATTGCCGCCTATGTACGCACCGTGGCACAGCGCCCGGGCATCAACCGTTTTATTGCCGGCAACAAGGTATTTGCCCGCAATCATATTGAGGTGGTTATGACCATCAAAAAGAAGATGTCTACCACCGCGCCGGATACTACCATGAAGTGTATCTTTGAGCCGACCGATACCGTTTTTGATATCTATGAAAAATGGAATGCTGTCGCCCTGGCCGCGATTGGTGACGGTTCTGATACCAGCTTTGATAAGACAGCCAAGCTGGTCAACCTCATCCCCGGTTTTTTGATGAAGTTTGCCATCAATTTCCTTCGCGGACTGGACTATATCGGTCTTCTGCCGCGTGCCCTGACCAAGGTTAGCCCCTTCCACGGCTCTATGGTCATTACCAGCATGGGCTCGCTTGGCATCGGCCCGATCTACCACCATCTCTACGATTTTGGTAATCTTCCTATCTTCCTCTCTTACGGTAAAAAGTACACCCGCTACATCATTGATGAAGAAGGGAACGCCCATAAGCGCAATTTTGTTGGTTTCCGCGTCGTGACGGACGAGCGCATTTGCGACGGCTACTACTACGCCTCCGCCTTTAAAACCCTGCTGCATATTATCAAAAATCCCCGCATCCTGGAATGCCCGCCTGAAAAGGTAGTCGAGGATATTGATTGATAAAACGACCCCCGCCGTGGTCATAAGACCACGGCGGGGTTGCTTTTTGTGTGTTCCATATCGTAGGGCGGGGCTTGGTGCATCGTTGGCTTTCTATCCTGTCATCCTGAGGGAGCGAAGCGACCGAAGCGCTGTGAGCGGCGTAGCCGCGAGGAAGTCCCCTTGGGGGAGATCTTTTCTCCTCGCCTCCACCTGAGGGGGGAGGTAAAGAAAGACCCCGCCTTGCGGCGGGGCGGAGTTGTTATATCGTTGGTTTTCTATCTTGTCATTCTGAGGGAACGAAGTGACCGAAGAATCTTATGAGAAGAGAAAGATTCTTCGCCGTAGGCTCAGAATGACAAGCGCGGGTGTTACTTTACCATTTCGTCGGCACGCCGTTTACGTAGTGCCAGTACTGATAGGTGGTATCAGTAGGCTGTGTCTCGCTGTAGTAATACCGCGTGGCATAGGGAAGGCGGGAATTAGAAGAACCAATACTGATCTGTCTCCATTCCTCCGGCGTGCCGGTATAGTAAACGGTTGTCAGGCTCGTGCAGTTTAAGAACGCCAAGTCATCAATGCTTGTCACGCTATCGGGGATAGTGATGCTTGTCAGTCTTGTGCAGTCGGAGAACGTCCAGGAACCAATGCTGGTCACGCTATCGGGGATGGTGATGCTAGTAAGGCTCGTGCAGCCGTAGAACGCTAAGTCATCAATGCTGGTAACGCTATCGGGGATAGTGATGCTTGCAAGGCTTGTGCAGTCGGAGAACGCAGCGCCACCAATGCTGGTCACGCTATCGGGGATGGTGATGCTAGTAAGGCTCGTGCAACCGGTGAATGCATAGCCAATGCTACTCATTGTATTAGGTATGGTGACCTCGGTGACCAATACGTTGTTAAGATACAGATCGGCACCGTTACGGCAAGGGGTGGAATAAGAATCATAAAAATCAATGGCAAGCCACGCTTCCATATTGGTAATGTATACGGCTTTCAGGCTCGTGCAGTTGTTGAACGCCCAGCCACCAATGCTGGTGACGCTATCGGGGATGTTGATGCTTACAAGGCTCGTGCAGCCGTAGAACGCACTGTACTGAATGCTGGTCACGCTATCCTTGATCTCGACCGTTTTGATATTGGTGAAGTTTTGGCAAATATAAGCGGGAACATATTTTCCACCAAACACGACCTTTTCAATGTTGGCAATATTAAGGAAGGGGTTGTCCTCTGAATAGTAGGTGCTGTTATCATACACTGTTTTGAGGTTATTGCACTTGTAGAAAATCTGTGTGCCGATCTCGGTGACCGAGGCAGGAATGGTCATTTCGGTCAGACCGGTGCTCGCATAAAAGGCGCGGGTGCCGATGGTTTTTACTGTCTCGGGGAGGTTGATAGCAGTCAAGGTCGGCTGCTCGGCAAAGGCCTTTTCACCAATGGCGGTCACGGTGTAGCCATCAATCTCCGCCGGCACGTTGATGACAGGCCCTGCGCAGGTGCCAAGACCGGTCACGGTACAGGTGGTGCCGTCTGCATTGACGGTGTAGGCCAGCTTGTTCAGCACGACCTCACCGCCCGCGCCCTCATCCACATAGATCGCGGTATAAGTGGTCGAGGCAGAAATGGTGGTGGTATAGGTAGCCTCGGTGCTCACGTTCGCCCCAGTGGCATCCTGCCAATGGGAAAATGTCTTACCCGCCGGCGCGGCGGCCGCGGTCATGGTGATGCTGTCCTGCGAGAGGTAAAGACCGTGGGCGGCACCATCTGCCAGGCTGCCGTTTTCTACCGTGATGCTGTACCACGTACCGTTGACAGGGCGGGCGGTGTTATACTTGAAGTGTGCCTGTGCCGAGGCGCCGTAGGAAAGCATATCCGAGAGCAGCTTTTTCAGCGTGTTGCTTTGCTGCTGTGCGGTATAGGCGTATTGCAGTACGCTGTACTTGCACATGTCACTTAGATAGGTTTTGCCGCCCGACGTAACAGCGGCACGGACATAGATATCGTCGCCCATCTCCTTGGCGGCGATGTTCTTGTAGTCAAAGATGATGTACTTGCTTGCCCTCAATGGTATCGGTATAGGCGGGTAAGATCGTCTCGTCCTGCGTGCCGTAGGCGTAGCTGCCCGTATTTGCCTTGCGCCAAACGAGCAGGCACACGTTATCCTGTGTGGCGTTTTGCGCAGAAACGCCGTACTTGATGTAAACGGAATCGTTAAACGAGAGGTTGACGTAATCCACGCTTAACGTAGGCTCTGCCTCTGCGGCACCCAAGCCAATGGTGAACAGGCAGGCAAGGCAGAACGTTAGCAAAATGCCTGCCAATAACAGTTTCTTTTTCATAGTCCTTCTCCTTCCAGTCTGATCTGCAGATCGTCTAACGGTAGTGAGGCGATCGTTTTGGTTGGCTGCCAATCTGCTTGGTTTTCGTCTGTTCCCACCGAGAGCATCATGACATCGGCAGCTTCAAACTCGGTGATGGCCAAGTGGGGTGGGGAATAGGTTGCTTTTGCGGGGACTTGCATGGTTGTCCTCCTTGTAAAAAAACAAAAAAGTGCGAGCCGAAGCTACGCACCTGTAAACATGTATAGCTCCATTTGCTGCGACACAAATGTTTTTAAAATACCAACCTACACAAGAGAAAAGTATACGAAAACAGAGCATACATCTTTACCGGGAGGCAAAAATGTATACTTTTCCCATATAGGTTGATGAAATATTCATTTGTGTCGCATGATAATTATAGCATAAAGTGAAGATCGTGTAAATTGCTTTTTTCATTTTATGAAAAAATCCCGCCGAGTTCTCGGCGGGATTGGCTTATACAAACTTATATTTCAGGCGCATACTATCGGCAATCATCGCAATAAATTCACTATTGGTCGGCTTGCCGCGGTTGTTTTGAATGGTGTAGCCAAAGTAGGAATTCAGCACATCTACGTCTCCGCGATCCCATGCTACCTCAATCGCGTGGCGAATGGCACGCTCCACGCGCGAGGTGGTAGTTGCATACCGCTTGGCAACGGATGGATAGAGAATCTTGGTGACCGAGTTGATGACATCGTTATCGGCAATCGTCATCAAAATGGCGGTACGCAGATATTGGTAGCCCTTGATATGGGCGGGTACACCGATCTGATGGATGATCTTGGTGACCTGTGTTTCCATATCCGCCTCGCTTTGCCCCAGAGCACCGGTGCTGTTCTTTGTGCGGATCTTGGTAAATGAATTGATATGCTCAAACAGATTTGGCAGATCAAACGGCTTGATCAGGCACAGCTCGGCACCGGCTGCAGTTGCCTCCATAAACATGGTGGTATTGGCAGCAAGGGAAACAAGAATATAAACCGGCTTGGGATCAGGCGAAAAATCAAAGGAAGAGCAATTGCGAATGACGCCGATGCCGTCGATTTTTGAAAGCCATGCATCGATAATGGCAATGTCCGGATGAAAATGTCCGATTTTAGAAACAGCCTCCTCGCCGTTGGCGGCCTCTTCTATGAAACGATAGCCCGCCTTATACAGACTTTCGCGCAGCGCCTTTCGTTCCTCTTGGTTCGGGTCAGCGATCAGAATCTTGGTTGCAAATTCCATTGTTTTTCTCCTTTTTAGCTTATCTTTTGATGTTGTTTTGACAGCAATTGGTAAAATTTGGTTTCTGCTGTAAGTTTACCATATTTTTCCAAGAAAATCAATAGGTGAGGCCGAAAAATGTTGCACAAATCGAGCCTCACCTATTTGTAAATATTTACCAAAATTGCTGGGTTTTGGGGACAAAACAAGAGAAAAGCAGAGTCATTTTGCGAGGAATGTCGAAGAAAAACGAAATCTGCCGCGGTTTATATGCCGAGTTCGTCGTGCGTCATGCGGCGCAAATGGCCGTCATCCATCTGCAGCACGCGGTCGGCACGGCGCGCAATGCTCATGTCATGGGTGACCATTACCAGCGTTTGACCGAATTCCTTTTGCGTGCGAAGAAGGAGGGAAAGAACCTCTTCTGCGTTGGCACGGTCAAGGTTGCCGGTTGGCTCATCGGCAAAGAGAACCTGTGGGCGATTGATGAGTGCGCGCGCAATGGAAACACGCTGCTGCTGACCGCCTGAAAGCTCGTTTGGCAGATGGCTGAGCCGATCCTGGATGCCAAGCGATTTGACGATCTTTTTTAGGGTTTCCTCATAGGAAAACGAAGGCTTGCCGCACATCATAGGGGGGATGAGAATGTTTTCCAGCGCCGTCAGGTGCGGGATGAGATTGTGTCGTTGATAGACGATGCCAATGTATTGCCCGCGAAAGGATGCCAGCTTTTCGGGGCGCATTTTGGTGATATCCTGTGAGCGGATGCAAATGCTGCCTGAGTTTGGGCGTGTCAGCCCGGCGCAAAGATGCAGCAGCGTGCTCTTGCCGGAGCCGGACGGGCCGATAATGGCAACAAATTCACCATCTTCAACTGAAAAGGTGGCGCGATTGACCGCCGTGATGGTTTCGTCCGATTGGCGAAAGAGCTTGATGAGATCATGAACTTCTAAAATGGCCATATCAAATACCATCCTCCGAATTGAAAAATTCCATGGGATCATGCGTTTGTCTGCGCTTGTAGATCCAATACGGGATGAGAGAAGAGGCTATGCTGCAGAGGAATGTTAGAACAAAGCAGACGAAAAAGGGTAAGGGAGATGCTGTAAGCGGCAGTACGACCGAGCCGGAGATGTGCAGCATGCTTGGTAAAATATATTGCACAAGCAAGTAGACTGCCAGTACGCAGCCGCCCGCAACCAGTAGGGATATGGCAGCAATGGGCAGAACGAGCACGGTGCTTTGCAAATGCAGACGACGAATATCGCCCATCGGGGCAGAAAGCACGCGCAGAATATTAAACTCAATGGCGCGCTTGCGATAGAAGAATAGTTGCGAGAAGAACCAGACGAGCGGGATGAAGGTCAGCATGAGCGCGGAGGCGAACAGAGCCAGCCGCTCATAGTTGAACTGCCGTTCCATGCGGTTTGCAAAATACGTGTCCTTGCTGGTGATGCTGATATCATAGCCGGTGGCGGCCAACGCGCGGATCTCGTTTTCCAAATTGATGTACTGCGTCGGCGTAATGTCGGGGTCAATAATAATATTCAGGTCGTGACGTGTGACGCTTTTGCCAGTAATTGCCTCATACAGCGCAGGGCCGGCAATCATGGGCGTACCGCCCGCCGCGCTGGGGTAATTGGTCATGATGGCACCGATGGTGTAGGTTTTGTACTCATAAACAACCTGCAGAATCTGCTCCTCCAGCAGGGCGTTGCCTGTCAGATTTTGGTTGATCTCTGCCGTTTCGGGAATGAGGATCGGTGTTGCCAGCGTAATGGTATCACCAACCTCAAACGCAAAGGTGGTACGGTTGTTGATCGAGTTGCCAAGGGCAATGGTGTTTTCATCACGCAGCACGGAGGAAAGGTCGCCTTCGATCGTGTAGGTGCTTTCAAATAATTCAATCAAATCCTCATCCTGCGCACCAAGGAGCTTGACGGTGTTGAAGACGGAGGTTTTGTTGTCGATGGGGTTATTCATCACGCCGGAGAACGGCACAAGGTCGCTCTTGTTAACCGCGAGGAACATACCGTTTGCCTCCAGGCTGTACGAGGCGTGATCCTTATATACGCTTTTTACGCGAGGAAGTGCTTCTATTTCTTCAATAAAATCGGAGGGCATGCCTTTGATGTTACCAATGTCGACATGAAAGGATGTTTCTGTATCAATGCGGATGTCGCGGTTGATCTGATAGAGCTGCGCAAGGTAGGTGCCGCTGATAAACAGCGCACACAGCAGCGCAGAGCTGACCGCTAGCTTTAGGTAGTAACGGTGATATCGCAGCGTGCTGAGCAGCTCGTAAAAACGTGGAAAACGATGCAGATGCATCGTGGCAGAGCGGGCGGGATGCTTGACATAGTGCGAGTTGTCCATCGCCGTAATCAGCGTCATAGGCTCTTTTTGCGCAAGCAGCTTCATCGGCAGCCGTACGGCCAAATAGAGGATGGGGATGATACAGATCGGCACCCACAGTTGTGTTTTCAGTCCCGGGGTGAAGGTGAGTCCTACGCTGCCATACAACCAATTGCACACAAGCCATGCGCCGATGCCGGCCGGCAGCAGGGAGAGAAGGGCACAAAGCAGCATTTCCCAAAACGCCGTTGTGCGCAGACGCTTGCCATCCGCGCCAAAGGTGACGTAGATGCCGTAGGTAAAGCGATCGTGGTTGAGACGTATGCGATAGATGCGGCCGAGAATGGCAGCACACAGCAGGGAAAGGAGCGTAAGCACCAAAGCCATCAGACCATAGTTTTGCCACCAAAGCGTTTCAAGCTGATAAAGTGGGGAAAAATATAGTGTTGCCGTTCCGCCCTCGGGCGCATATACATCGTGATAGGTATAGGAGAAGGTGCTGTAGCAGCTTTGAATGGTGTCCTTTTTGAAGATACCGTAAATACCGTAATGCTTGTTGCCGGTGACAAAGCGAATGTAAACATCATAGCTACTGTCCATGCCCTCGACCGTGTGCTCCGAGGTGCTGACAACATCATATACATAGTCGTTGGAAAAGACCGTTCGCGGATCGTTGATCAGGGTGAGTGTTTGCCCCTCGTTTAACCCCTTGATTGCCAGGTGGTAGTTGTATTCCTTTTCCACAATCGCCTTTTCATTTCGGAAGTTGCTGTCAAATCCGAGCGTTACGGAAAAAAGCAGGAGCTGGATAAACAGCAAGGCAAAAAAGAAAGGAAAGAATTGGCGCCAGCCGCCAATTACTGTGCGCCATGCATTTTTGAAGTTCTCTCGCAGATGGGTAGATATTCGTTCAAACAACGTCCGAGGACTCCTTTCCACATAAAAGCATATGCTTATTATAATGGAAATTTTGGTTGCTGTCAAGAGCTCTCATTTTGCCGTTGTGAACGGCTTTTGAAAAAGTTGTGAAAAAAAGCAATTTTTTCGTTTTCTTATTGCAAATTTGACAAATGCGTGTTATAATAGAAATCGTGAAAAGATTATCATTTTTCACGATTTTATTCCTGTAAAAAAATAATTAGATAGAGGAGAACACAAAATGACCAACAACAAGCAAGTATTGGCCTGGGTAGAAGAGATGAAGAATCTCGTAAACCCCGACAAGGTTATGTGGATCGACGGCAGCGAAGCACAGCTGGACGAACTGCGTGCCATCGCCGTAAAGAGTGGCGAGCTGACCAAGCTGAATGAAGAGCTGCTTCCCGGCTGCTATCTGCACAGAACGCGTCAGAACGACGTTGCTCGTGTAGAGGACAGAACCTTCATCTGCACCACCAAGGAAGAGGACGCAGGTCCTACCAACCACTGGTATGATCCCGCCGAAATGTATAAGAAGCTGTACAATATCGCGCGCGGCACCTATCAGGGCAGAACGATGTATATCATCCCGTTCTCCATGGGTCCGATCGGCTCTCCTCTTGCCAAGATCGGCTTAGAGATTACCGATTCGATCTACGTTGTACTCAACATGGCAATCATGACCCGCGTTGGCCAGAAGGTGCTGGACACCCTTGGCGATTCCAATGACTGGGTACGTGGTTTCCATGCTTCCTGTGATATCGATCCCGAGAATCGCTATATCTGCCAGTTCCCGGAAGATAATACCATTATCTCTGTAAACTCCGCATACGGTGGTAACGTACTGCTCGGCAAGAAGTGCTTTGCGCTGCGTATTGCCTCCTACCAGGGCTGGAAGGAAGGCTGGATGGCAGAGCACATGCTGATCCTCGGTCTCCAGAACCCGAAGGGTGAGGTGAAGTATGTGGCAGCAGCATTCCCGTCTGCTTGCGGTAAGACCAACCTGGCTATGCTCATTCCTCCGAAGTATCTGCAGGAGAAGGGCTACAAGATTTGGACGGTTGGCGACGATATTGCTTGGATGCGCATCGGCGCTGACGGCCGTCTCTACGCTATCAACCCCGAGAACGGCTTCTTCGGCGTTGCCCCCGGTACCAACGAGAAGTCCAACTTCAACGCTCTTGAGTCCACCAAGAAGAATACCATCTTCACCAACGTGGCTCTGAATACCGACAACAACACCGTTTGGTGGGAAGGTCTTGATAAGAATCCGCCCGAGAACGCCATCGACTGGAAGGGCAATCCTTGGAATCCTTCGATGTTCGTAAAGGCTGATAAGAGCACCTATGCCGCTCACCCGAACTCTCGTTTCACTGCACCGGCAGTCAACTGCCCCTGCATCTCCGAGGAGTTTGATAAGGGCGCGGGCGTTCCGATCTCTGCAATCATTTTCGGCGGTCGTCGCGCAAAGTGCACGCCTCTGGTTTACCAGTCCAAGAACTGGGAGAACGGTGTATTCGTAGGCTCTGCTATGGCCTCCGAGACCACCGCTGCCGCTGCAGGTGCTGTTGGTGTTGTTCGTCGTGATCCGATGGCTATGCTGCCGTTCTGCGGCTACCACATGGGTGACTACTTCCAGCACTGGCTCGATATGGGTAAGAAGCTGGGTGATAAGGCACCGAAGATCTTCAATGTTAACTGGTTCCGCACCGATGACGAGGGTAACTTCCTGTGGCCCGGCTTTGGTGATAATATGCGTGTCCTGAACTGGATCATCGATCGTTGCGAGGGCAAGGCAGACGCAACCGAGACGGCGATCGGCTATGTACCGAAGGCAGAGGATATCGACTTGACCGATCTCGATATGGATATGGATACCCTCAAGTCCATCCTCACGGTAGATGCCGAGACCTGGAAGAAGGAGGCTGCCGAGATCGAGGAGCATTACAAGAAGTTTGGCGACAAGCTTCCCGCAGAGCTCAAGAATCAGCTGGCAACCCTTAAGGCAAACCTTGGCTAAGCCAATGCGAACAAAAAGCAGACGGTTTTTACCGTCTGCTTTTTGTATTTAATCTAGGGTAGGCAACTCTACCTCCGGTAATTTTGGCAATGCGGGTACGCGCCGCAGTAGGTCGTAAAAGAAGGCGCGGCATACGCCATCAGGTGAGACTTCTTTCTTTTTCTTCTTACAAAAAACGGTGTCACCATCCTCGCTTACTTTGCCGTTTTCGCAATAAAAGCAGCACTTTTCATAAGCAAGCTCCTTGTTCTTTGGCATATCGTCTACCTCCTTTTTTCTTCAGTATAGCATGAAAAAACAAAAAAATCAATAGAATGCACAAAAGAACGGTGAAAAAAGAAAAACCGTATTGAATTTTTCTGTCGGTTGTGCTAAAATATGATAATAGAATTGTATAATCGCAGAAAGACTGCAGAGGAGATAAAGCAAATGGGAAAAGAAAAGTTTTATATCACAACCGCCATCGCGTACAGCTCACGCAAGCCTCACTTCGGCAATACGTATGAGATCATCATGTCGGATGCGATTGCGCGTTTTCAGCGCCAGATGGGGAAGGATGTGTATTTCCTGACCGGTACAGACGAGCACGGTCAAAAGATCGAAGACTGTGCCAAGGATGCCGGTATTACGCCGCAGGCATATGTAGATAAGGTCTCGGGTGAGGTTCGCCGCATTTGGGATCTGATGAATGCCAGCTACGATCAGTTTATCCGCACGACGGATGAAAAGCACGTTAAGAGCGTACAGCACATCTTCAAGAAGTTCTACGATCAGGGCGATATCTATAAGAGCGAGTATGAGGGCTGGTACTGTGTGCCGGATGAGTCCTTTTTTACGGATACCCAGGTAACGAACGGCGTTTGCCCCGACTGCGGTCGTCCTGTGCAAAGAGCCAAGGAGGAAGCCTACTTCTTCCGTATGAGCAAGTATGTTGACCGCCTGATCAAGCACATTGAGGAGAACCCGGAGTTTATTGAGCCGGAGCTGCGCAAGAAGGAAATGGTCAACAATTTCCTCAAGGCAGGCCTGCAGGATCTTTGCGTATCCCGCACCTCCTTCAAGTGGGGTATTCCTGTCCCGTTTGATGAAAAGCATGTCATCTATGTATGGGTGGATGCGCTTTCCAACTATATCACTGCACTGGGCTACGATCCTGACAATGCCGAGCAGCCTGCGCTTTTCAATCACAACTGGCCGGCTGACGTGCATATCATTGGTAAGGATATCCTTCGTTTCCATACCATCTACTGGCCCATCTTCTTGATGGCATTGGGACTGCCGTTGC
Organism: Clostridia bacterium; assembly: GCA_017462545.1. Classification (GTDB taxonomy): domain Bacteria; phylum Bacillota; class Clostridia; order Oscillospirales; family CAG-272; genus UBA1740. The sequence goes on along the minus strand of JAFTQX010000027.1, from coordinate 91,263 downwards.
CAAAAAAGGTATTCGGTCACCCGTGGTTCAATTCGGGTGTTGATAAGATGTCCAAATCCCGCGGCAACGTGGTTTATGCTGACGAGCTTGCCGATCTGATCTCGGTAGACGGTGTGCGTTATTACGCCCTGTCTGAGATGCCGTATGCCGCTGATGGCAGCATCACCTATGAAAATGTCATCAATCGCTACAATACCGATCTTGCGAACAATCTTGGCAACCTTGTCAGCCGTACTCATGCCATGACCACCAAGTATTTTGATGGTGTGATTCCCGCACCCGGCGCAGAAGAGGGAACAGATGGCGAGCTGAAGGCTGCTGTTGCCAAGGCAAAGGCGGAATCTCGTCGCTTGATGGAGGATTACCACATTGCAGATGCGCTGGATGAGATCTTCTCGATGCTGCGTCGCGCCAATAAGTATATTGACGAAACCATGCCTTGGGCACTCGCCAAGGACGAGAGCAAGCGTGAACGCCTTGGTACGGTGCTTTACAACCTGCTGGAGGTCATTCGCTCTGCGGCCGTTCTGCTGACTCCCTTTATCCCCGCCACGGCGGAGAAGATCTTCTCAATTATCGGAACCGACAAGACTGATTATGCAACCATCGAAGCCTTTGGTGCTCTTAAGAGCGGAGAGAAGCTTGGCGAGAGCTGTGTGCTCTTTGCCCGTATTGACGAGGCCAAGTTCCTTGCAGACCGTGAGGCAGAGCGCAAGGCCGCTGAAGAGGCAGCCAAGCCGAAGGAGCCTGTTGCGAACGACGAGGATGACGAGCATCCCGCAGAGATCACCATTGATGATTTCTTCCATGTAGATCTGCGTGCTGCTAAGGTTTTGGTGTGCGAAAAGCTGCCGAAGTCGAAAAAGCTGCTTCGCCTAGAGGTGGATCTTGGTTATGAAACAAGACAGATCGTCTCCGGCATTGCCAAGGATTACACGCCCGAAGAATTGATCGGCAAAAAGGTGATTATTGTTGCCAATCTTGCTCCTGCCAAGCTGTGCGGTGTAGAGAGCAACGGCATGATCCTCGCTTCCGGCGGCGATCGCATTCGCGTTGCCTTCCTGGATGATGAAACGCCGCTTGGCAGTCGCATTCGCTAATGGCACTATTTGATTCACACGCGCACTATTTTGATGCGCGCTTTGCGTCTGAGGAATGCCCCGGCGGTGTTGACCGTCTTTTGGATACGCTGACTGCTATGGGCGACATTGGCGGTATTGTGAATGTAGGGACGGATATTCCGTCCTCGCATGCTGCCATTGCACAGGCAAAGCGGTATCCTGCGATGTATGCTGCTGCTGGTATTCACCCGTCTGACGCGCAGCGTTATCCGGATATGGCATCGGAGCTTACCAAGCTGGAGACGCTTTTGCAACACGCAAAAGAGAACAAGATTGTAGCGCTTGGTGAGATTGGTCTGGATTATCATTATCCGGAAACCGATAAAAAATTCCAGGCAGAATATCTTGATGCCCAACTTGCGTTAGCTGTGCGGTATGATATGCCTGTGATTATTCATGATCGTGAAGCGCATGGAGATTGCTTTGATGCAATCTGCCGCCATCCCGGTGTGTTTGGCGTGTTTCACAGTTATAGTGGTAGCGCAGAGATGGCGCAGGACTTGATTCGTCGCGGCTTTTATATCTCCTTTTCGGGAACCATCACCTTCAAAAATGCAACAAAAATCGCGGCAGTTGCGGCATCTCTGCCACACGACCGTGTTTTAATCGAAACAGATTGCCCCTATCTAGCCCCGCACCCCTTTCGGGGGCATTTAAACCATTCCGGGTTGATGACCCATACTGCGGAAAAATTGGGTGAGCTTTGGGGTGTTGGATATGAGGCGGCTGCCGAGCTTACCATGCAAAACGCAAAGCGTTTGTTTCGCTTGGGGAGGGATCTATAAATGACGATTACTTATGTGGTAGAAAACGGCCTGTATATTAACATGACCAACCGCTGTACCAACCGCTGTGACTTTTGCATTCGCAAGAATGGTGATGGCGCTTACGGTAGTGACAGCCTGTGGTTGGAGCGCGAACCGAGCAAGGAAGAGGTTTGGGAGGCGATTGTCGCTGCAGAGCCCACCTCCTATTGCGAGATCGTGTTTTGCGGTTACGGAGAGCCTACCTGTCGCCTTGATGATATGCTTTGGGTATGTGGTCAAATTCGCGCGACATATCCCGCTCTGAAAATCCGTCTCAACACTAATGGTCATGCCTCTCTTATCTATGGCGAGGATGTTGCCTCTCGCTTTGCCGGGTGCTTTGATACCGTTTCTATTAGTCTGAATGCGCCGTCTGCCGAAGAATATGATGCCATTTGTCATTCAAAATATGGTTTGGCAGCCTTTGACGGGATGTTTTCCTTTGCCAAGGCCGTGAAGCCTTATGTGCCGTGCGTGATGTTTTCGGTCGTTCGTCAATTTCTTTCACAAACGGCGCTGGAGGAATGTCGCCGCCTTTGTGATACGGTTGGTGTTACCTTAAAGATTCGCGAATATATCTCTTGACGCAAAAGCGATGCCGAGTGCGGCATCGCTTTTTGTATGGATTTGGTAAGCGCGGGGTATACTATCACTATTCTGAAAAATGAGGTGTGTGATGGGTAAAAATCAAATTGTTCGCGCAACTGCGCGTGAAATTCTGGATTCCCGTGGAACTCCAACGGTTGAGGCTTGCGTACTGCTTTCGGATGGTACAACAGGCATTGCTGCTGCGCCTTCCGGGGCATCCACCGGCAGCTTTGAGGCGCACGAGCTTCGCGATAGCGGCAGGCAGCGATATGAGGGAAAAGGTGTTATTGATGCCGTTTATCATGTAAACAAGTTGATTTCTCCGGCCATCAGCGGTATTTCTGCTTATGACCAAGAGGAGATTGACCATACGATGCTGGTGCTGGACGGAACAGAGAACAAGAGCAAGCTGGGGGCGAATGCCATTCTGGCAGTGTCTCTTGCGGCGGCACGGGCAGCGGCCCTATCACTCGGGCAACCGTTATATCGTTATGTGGGGGGAACGATGGCCAAGCGCATGCCTGTTCCCATGATGAATATCCTCAACGGTGGAGCACATGCTGCCAATAACGTAGATATTCAGGAATTTATGATTATGCCTGTTGGTGCAGCCGGATTTGCCGAGGCGATGCGAATGGGGAGCGAGATCTATAAAATGCTTGGCAAATTGCTGCGTGTACGCGGACTTGCTACTACGGTAGGGGATGAAGGGGGATATGCTCCCGACCTTGGTAGCGATGAGGATGCCATTGAGCTGATTTGTGAGGCGATTGAAAAGGCGGGATACGATTTTGATACGGTCAAAATTGCGTTGGATGCCGCTGCAAGCGAGTGGTGCGAAAAGGGAAAGGAGGGCTATCATCTTCCCAAACGCGGCAAGCATCTTGCCACAGAAGAGATGATAGCGTATTGGGAACGGCTGGTTCATCGTTATCCGATTGCCTCAATCGAGGATGGATTGGGAGAGGATGATTTTGATGCGTGGCGTGTGATGACGCTGTCGCTTGGAGATAAGGTGATGCTTGTGGGAGACGATCTGTTTGTTACCAACGCGGCTCGTCTGAAGATGGGGATTGGTTGTGGCGCAGCCAATACGATTCTGATTAAGCCTAATCAGATTGGCACCCTCTCCGAAACGCTGGATGTGATTCGCATGGCACAGCGTGCGGGGTATCGATATATCCTGTCTCACCGTTCCGGCGAAACAGAGGATACCACGATTGCCGATCTTGCGGTGGCCGTGAATGCCGGGTATATCAAATCAGGCGCGCCTTGCCGCAGCGAACGCGTGGCAAAATACAACCGCCTTCTGAAACTGGAAGGGTGCATGTCCGGTTTTTCTGTATATGGCGAATAATTCAGAAAAAATTTGCTGAATGCCTTGACAAATATGAAAAAATATGGTATCATATTCAAGTCGATGCAATGCATCGGCTACATACGCCCCATTAGCTCAGATGGTAGAGCACATGACTTTTAATCATGGTGTCCGGAGTTCGAGTCTCCGATGGAGCACCAAATCACATGTATTCGTAAGAATATGTGTGATTTTTTATTTACAAACAAAAAAGAGGCATGTGCCTCTTTTTTCTTATAGAATATCCGGTAAAATGGGACGAGGAGAGAAATTCAAGAAGTCGGCCGAAATCAGGGAGAAACGAATGCCATCCTCCACAAAACTGGCAGGGGCGGTGTAGTTGCTATGGATGTGCCCAAAAAAACACCGGCGAATGCCATACTCCTGTAAAAGATCAAGAATCGGTTGACAATGCAGGCCGTTCCAAATGGGGGGAAAGTGTAAAAAGGCCAGCATTTCGCGCCCCGGGTTTTCTGCCGCAAGCGAATGTCCGCTTTCCAAGCTGAGCTTTAACCGCATGGCCTCGCGAGTCACCAGCTTGTCAAAATCTGTGTCCTTTGGCATGTTGTCGCAGCTTTCATCTTGATACCAGCCACGCGTGCCGCATAAAATAAAATCGTTTTCGCAAAGCCAGGCGTTGTTATTGAGCAGGGAAATGGAGGCAATTCCTTCCTCTGCAAACAGCTTTTCCATTTTTGCTGCTGTTGACCACCAAAAATCGTGATTGCCCTTGCCAATATATTTGTGCCCGGGCAGATCGTCTAAAAAGTGCAGGTCACACACAGCATCGCGCAACGAGAGCGCCCATGAAATATCACCGGGAACGACAACACTATCCTCCGGTTCTACGACTGCTGTCCAATTTCTGCGCAGCTTGTCGACATATCCGCTCCATCGGCGGCCGAATATTTCCATGGATTTGTTCATTCCCTCCATGGTGGAGAGATGCAAATCCGCGATTACATATAGCATGAGAATTCTCCGAAATACAGAATAATTCCTTCTACGGATGGCAAGAATAATGACAGACCCGAATAGAGGAGGAAAGAAAATGGAAAACGAAAGAAAAGACTGCGGAAACAAGCCCAACAAGGGTATTGTTTGTGATGTGCGCAATTGCGTTTATCACGAGGGGGGGAACTGCTGCATGGCAGAACAGATTGCCGTTGGCCCCAGCTACGCACTCTCCAGCAGCGAGACGGTTTGCGCGACCTTTAAACCGAAAGAGTCGTAATGTAAACCGTGGCAGACCGGGTTTCTCGGTCTGCCTTTTTTATTTGATATATTTAAACAAAAACTGCTGTGCGTTATCGTAAAAAATCTTATTGATCAGCTCGTCACGGTAGCCAAGACGTGACATTTCAGAGGCAAGGCGGGGGAGGCGATCAACCGATTCGAGACCCGCAGGCGTTGCGTCGATCCCATCAAAATCACAACCAAGACAAATGTGATTTTCGCCGCCCAGTGCACAAAAATGCTCAATGTGCGCAATCACATCGGCAATGCTGCAGCGGTCACCGGAGGAAAGGTGGCGGGGCGCCATGCTGATACCAACCAGGCCGCCGGCATTTTTGATCAGGCTGAAGTGCCAGTCGGTGAGGTTGCGGTTGTGTGGCGTGACGGCATAGGCGTTGGAATGGGAGGCGATAAAGGGCTTATTATATTTTGCTGCAATATCGGCAATTTCCTCAATGCAGCGGCGAGATGCGTGTGAAACATCGGGAATAACACCGATTTCAAAGCATCTTCGCACAACCTGATGCCCAAAGGGCATCAAAGGATCATCGGTATCACATGCACCGCCAATTAATGTAGAGCCGTGCCACATAAGGGTCAGGATGCGAACGCCTGCGCCGTGTAAAATATCAAGGCGCTCGATGTTACCGCAAAGAAGGCGTGCATCCTCAACGGCCAAGTGATAGGTAAACTGCGGCGGCAGATGCGCCTCGTCAAGGGCTTCCAAAAAAGAACGACGCATATCCCAAAAAGCAGCATAGGCATCCTGGTCGGACAAGCGCTTGTCACACCAGAAGGCAAAAACCTGCGTAATGTTATCAAAGGCAAACAATTTGCGCGAGGAGACCTGTAATTTGTCGTCATCAAAAGGGAGCTTCTGATCGTAAATGCGGTAAGGGGTATCACAATGCAGATCTACCAGATTCATATGTTCTCCTATTCTATGCGAAATGCATCAGGCATGTGGTGAATGGCGTGCAGTTTGGGGGGATCTGTGTTTTCAAAGTAAACCTCGACAACATCCAAGCGGATCTTTTTCTTTGGTGGGGTGGATTTGCAGTATCCGCGTACAGCACACAGCATACTGTGCCGCTTTCGATGGTCGACTGCTTCGCATGCGCGACCGTATTGCGCGATGGTTTCCTCGCGATGGGTGCGTGTTTTTACTTCTACAAAAATCAAAAACTCTCGATTGGCAGCGATGATGTCAATCTCATGCGGGCCGTATGTGAAGTTGCGTTCAAGAATCTTTATCTTGTTTTTGCGCAGATATTTTGCGGCAGCATCCTCTCCAAGATCGCCGAGACGTCGTTTTTCTGTTTTCATTTTTCTGAATTTAGAAATTTCAAAAAGGATTTTCTATGTATGGGGCATGGGCCGTATGCACGCAATGCATCCATGTGTGCTTTCGTTCCATAGCCCTTGTGCTTGGCAAAGCCGTATTGTGGGTAGAGACGGTCATCCTCAAGGCACATGCGGTCTCGTGAAACCTTGGCAAGAATGCTGGCCGCTGCAATGGAGCAGGAAATGGCATCTCCTTTGATGACAGGATATGCAGGAATGGGCATATCGCGTGCGATATTTCCGTCAATCAAAGCAAAATCAGCGGCGGGGGAGAGCATTTCAATGGCGCGACGCATGGCAAGCATGTCGGCATTTAGAATGTTCATCTCGTCGATTTCTGCAGGAGAGGCAGATGCGATGGCGTAGGCAATCGCTTCGTGGCAAATGATATCAAACAAGGCCTCGCGCTTTTTTGCGGTCAGTTTTTTTGAATCATTGAGCCCGAGGATTTCCAATCCGTCCGGCAGGATGCAAGCTGCGGCAAAAACGGGACCGGAAAGCGGGCCTCGGCCTGCTTCATCAACACCGCAAATAACGGAATAGCCGTCTGCTTTGAATTTTCTTTCGAGTTCGTATGTTGGCATAGCTTAATCCTTCGTCGGTTTTTCAAGCGTGATACGCCCGATAACGGCGTGGCGGAATTCATCAAGCAGCATGTTTGCTGTGCGAGCAAAGTCTGTTTCTCCGCCGGAGACGAGCATGCCGCGCTTTTTACCAATAAGGGCAAGCAGGTCATATCCGTCCAAATCCCGGAGGTCCTCTTCGTTTAATTTGTAGCGCGCGGCAAGCAGTGCGGGACATAGCCGATTCAGCCGTGCGCATAGCAGCATAGCAAGCTCCTCGGTGTCTAAAATCTGATCCTTGATCGCGCCGGTAAAGGCGAGGTTTTCTCCCACCTTGGCATCATCAAATTTCGGCCAAAGAACGCCGGGCATGTCCATCAGATCGAGGCCGATGTCTGTGCCGACCCATTGCTTGGTCATGGTTACGCCGGGGCGGTTTTCGACCTTTGTTTTCCCGGAACCGCAGAGACGGTTGATCAGCGAGGATTTTCCTACATTGGGAATGCCGACGATCATCGCGCGCAAGCGTCGCCCCTCCATGCCTTTTTCGCGATAACGCTCAACCTTTTCGGCAAGCACCTCGCGAATGGCATCGGGGATTTTTTTGATTCCGTCGCCGCTGACGCAATCGATCGGGAGGACGTAATCGCCGTTGCTTTTGAAATGCGCAACCCAAAGGTCGGTTGCCGCTTGAGAGGCGAGTCCTGCTTTGTTAAGCAGCGTCAGCATTGGCTTTTGCCCTGCAATGCGATGGATTTCCGGATTGCGCGAGCTGCGCGGTATGCGTGCGTCCAGTACCTCAATCAGCACATCCACCTTGGAGAGGTTTTCCTGCATCAGGCGGCGTGTCTTTGCCATGTGCCCCGGGAACCATTGTATGACTTGTGATGGCATGTGTGCTCCTTACTCAATAAAACCAAATTTGCTGAACAGGCTGGAAAGATCCTTGCCGCCAAGGCGGAAAATCGCACGCCCGAGAACCTTGCTTGTTTCTACATAGCCAAATCTGCCACGGCTATCCTCGGAGTGGTAGGTGTTATCCCCCATGACGAACAGGCATCCCTCGGGAACGATATATGTCTCGGTTTTTGAGGTGATCCCGTCAATCTTGGAAGGGGAAGACGAAGCATCATAATAACGATAAGGCTCCTCTAGTGGTACGCCATCAATGGTTACAGTAACGATATAGAGATCACCTTGTGTTTCGTAGTTCAGCACTACGGTTTGCCCGGCAGTAGCAATAACACGCTTGATGATTGCGTTTTCATAAAGCGGCTTGCCGGTTTTGTCGTCACGCAGATCAAGATCCTGGAAGACAACGATATCTCCCTGTGACGGCGTGTAAAAAAGATTGGAGACGATCAGCTTGTCGCCGTGCGTAAGCGTGTTGTTCATCGAAGGGCCGTCTACCGTGCATATTCTTGCCACAAAGCTGAAAATCAGCATAATGACGCAGGCGGCAAGGATCAACATTTCCAAAAATTCAAAAATTTCAATAGCCGGCTTGGTTTTTGTTTGGATCTCGCCGGGGGCGATCTCATCGTCGCCAAGGTCAGAGCCGTCAATCTCGTCGGGCGAACCGGTGGAGAGAATCTCTGCTTTATCTTCCGGGTGCATATCTTGTGCCATGTTTTCTGCCTTCTTTCTATATTTTGAAATGAAAATATGTATCTACATTATTATAACATGAAAAAGATGAATATACAAGAACATTTTTTTGAAAAAACACTTGATTTTTTGAAAAAGAGATGGTATAATACATTGGTGTCTGTATAGGCATAATATTAGAACAGTCCTCTGCATTGCTCTGCACGAATGTTCGGTGTTAAAGGAGGAATCATTTCATGGATATGATTCAGGCTTTTGTAAATGAGCAGTTGAAACCCGAGCTTCCTAAGTTCGAAATTGGTGATACCGTACGGGTACACAACAAGATCAAGGAAGGCGAGAAGGAGAGAATCCAGATGTTCGAGGGCACCGTAATTGCTAAGCGCAATGGCGGTATTTCTGAGACCTTTACTGTAAGACGCATTGCTTACGGTGTAGGTGTTGAGAAGACCTTCCCGATTCATTCTCCTAACGTAGTAAAGGTAGATGTTATCCGCGTTGGTAAGGTTCGCCGCGCAAAGCTCTACTATCTGCGTGACAGGGTTGGTAAGGCAGCAAAGACCAAAGAGAAGATCTAAGTCGGTTGCTCCCAAAAAGAAAAAAACGCCGTTATTTCATAACGGCTGTTTTTTTCATTATCCCATATTCTCAGTCAGCTTCTTTCCGCCAAGAATGTGAAAATGCAAATGCTTGACAGATTGGCAGCCGTCCTCTCCGCAATTGGTGATGACGCGATAACCGTTTGCCAGCCCTACTTTTTTTGCAATTTGCGGAATGCAAGCAAAGATGCGAGCAACGAGAGCGCTGTTGTCTGCCGTTACCTCGTCTGCCGATGCAATATGTGTGCGCGGAATGACCAGCACGTGCACAGGCGCTTGCGGGTTGATATCGCGGAATGCGAGGATTTGATTGTCCTCGTACACTTTATCAGATGGGATGTCGCCGGCAGCGATCTTACAGAATAAGCAATCCATAGTAAAAACTCCTTTTTTCTTTTATTATAACAGAATGCGGGCGAAATTACAAGACACGGAGTGGTGAAAATGCAAAAGAACGAACCGCTTTTTTTGGCAAACGGTGATATTTGGCAAACTCTTGCCAAGGAAGAACGGCCGCTTGTGATCTACGGCATGGGGAATGGTGCTGATAAACTGATTGAGCGTCTGGCACGTATTGGAAAGACTCCTGCTGCCGTCTTTGCTAGCGATGATTTTGTGAGAGGCCAGTCCTTCCATGGCTTTCGGGTGTGCCGATTTTCTGAAATTTGTGAGCGTTTTTCTGATTTTGTGATTCTTGTTTCCTTTGGCAGCCGATTGCCTGCCGTGATGAGCACGTTGTTCCACATGGCGGAGCAATACCCGCTCTTTTTGCCGGATATGCCTGTTGTGGGAGAGCGGGATTTTACTACCGCCTTGTATCAAGAACATCAAGATAGCATAGAGATGGTTTACAATCTGCTTGCAGATGATCTGTCCAAAAGGATCTATACCTCCGTTTTGCAATACAAGCTGACAGGAGATATTCGATATCTGAAAGATGCTCACTCTTCCGAGGACGAGGACTACGCATGTCTTGGCGGCCATACAATCAAAAGGGCGATTGATGGTGGTGCATACAATGGAGATACCGCCGAGCAGATGTGTCGACATTTTTCCTCCCTTGAAAAGATATATGCGATTGAGCCAGATGCAAAAAACTTCAAAAAGTTGACTAAATTTGCAGCAGACTTCCAAAACGAAGTTGAAATCATTCCCGTTCATGCGGCGTTATGGAGCGAAATGGGAGACGGATGCTTTGCCGCCGGTGGCAATCGCAATTCTTCTCTGATGGCATCTTCTTACGAACATAAAGACGTAACTGTTCCTCTTGTGGCAATCGATGCGCTTGTCGGAGAGGAAAGAATTGATTATATCAAATATGATGTCGAGGGGGCAGAGCGCGAGGCCTTGCTTGGCAGCAAAGCCGTTATCCGGCGAGATCATCCCGCACTTGCTGTTTCGCTGTATCATCGTAGTGAGGACTTGTATGATCTGCCGCTTCTTATCCGCGAAATTTGTCCAAATTATCGGTTTTATCTTCGCCGCGTTAATTGCCTTCCTGCTTGGGAAATTACACTATATGCTGTTTGAGAGGAGATTGTTATGCCGGAATTGTTAGCTCCCGCCGGAAATTTTGAAAAGCTGCAGGCTGCTGTTTTGTATGGCGCCGATGCCGTATATCTTTCCGGCAGAATGTTCGGCATGCGTGCTGCGGCCGACAACTTTTCTATAGATGAGCTGCGCCTGGCGGTAGACTATGCGCATGAGCATCATGTGCGGGTCTATCTCACCGTCAACGTCATGCCGCGTGAGCATGAATATCCACTTTTGCGCGAATATTTTTCGGAACTGAAAAGCATTTCGATCGATGCTTTGATTATTGCTGACCTTGGTGTGCTTGCTTTGGCAAAGGAGATGCTGCCCCATGTAGCGATTCACATTTCCACACAGGCAAATGTTGTTTCCGCGGAAACCTGTCGCGCATATAAGGCGCTTGGTGCAAGCCGCATTGTACTCGCAAGAGAATTGACGATGGAGGAGATCAAACGCATTCGTGATGCCGTGCCGGATGTGGAGCTGGAGGCTTTTATACACGGCTCTATGTGCATTTCCTACAGCGGCAGGTGCTTACTATCCAACTTCTTTACCGGGCGCGATGCCAATCGCGGGATGTGTACCCAGCCTTGCCGTTGGAATTACAGCTTGCGTGGGCATTATGAGCTGATAGAGGAAAAACGGCCGGATATGCCGATTTCGATTGAGGAGGTTCATGGCGAGGCCTTCTTTATGAGCTCACGTGATACCTGTATGATCGAGCATGTTCCTGCATTGATGGAATCCGGTATTGACAGTTTCAAGATTGAAGGGCGTATGAAAAGTGCCTATTATGCTGCGGTTGTGACAAACACCTATCGCATGGCCATGGATGCATATGCTGCTGGGAATTATGTATACGATCCGGCGTGGGAAAGAGAACTGGACAGCGTCAGCCACCGCCCGTATCACACAGGATATTATTTTGATCAACCGACCGAACAGGCCAATGTGACCGAATATCCGGGCTATTTGCGAGAAAATGCATATCTGGCCATTGTGCGCTCATATGATGAAGAAACAGGCGTGGCACTGTTACAACAAAGAAACAAGTATTCATGCGGCGATGCTGTCGAGCTGTTGACACCGGGAAGCATCGGTAGACCGTTTGTTGCGGGCGAGATGTGGAATGAAGAGCATGAGCCGATTGAGGCGGTTCCACATCCGCAGATGAAATACTATATGAAGATGCCGTTTCCTGTAAAGCCGGGCGATATTCTTCGCGCGGCAGTTGATTAAAGGAGGGGAACATGATTCTTTTTGAATACTTAAAGGTGCTATTGATCGCAATCGTAGAGGGAATTACCGAGTGGTTGCCCGTCAGCAGTACAGGTCATATGATCCTTTTGGAAAACATTCTACCGCTAAAGGCGATGAGCGATGCGTTCTATTCGATGTTTCTTTATGTGATTCAGCTTGCGGCGATTTTGGCGGTTATCGTGTATTTCTTTGGTCGCCTGAATCCGTTTTCACCAAAAAAGAGTAGTCAAGAGAAAAAGTCGACCTGGCGGACGTGGATGCTGGTGCTGGTTGGTGTTGTTCCTGCTGCGGTGATTGGTCTTTTGCTGGATGACTGGGTTGACGAGCATGTTGTAAAATCCAATTTCGGGACTTACATTGTGGCAGCCATGCTGATTGTGTATGGCATTCTCTATGTTTTGATCGAGAGACGCAAAAAGCGTGACCACTTCCGTGTTTGTTCGATAGATCAGTTTACGTGGAAGGATGCGTTGCTGATTGGTTTGTTTCAATGCCTTTCTATCATTCCCGGTACCTCGCGCTCCGGCTCTACCATTTTAGGCGGTATGGTTCTTGGCATCTCACGTGGCGCATCAGCAGAATACTCCTTCTTTATGGCGATTCCCATTATGGCGGGTGTGTCTCTGCTCAAGGTTGGAAAATACGCCCTCTCTGCAATGGCAGGGGTAGAAGGGTATGCTTGCACAGGCGATGAGATCGGCATGCTGATCTTTGGCTCGGTGATCGCGTTTGTCGTTTCACTCGTTTGTATTCGTTTCTTGATGGACTTTGTTCGCCGCCATAGCTTTGAGGCCTTTGGATGGTATCGCATTGTGCTTGGCGTGTTGGTCCTCCTCTATTTTGGAATATTCGTATAAGAAAAAGCGGTGTAACACCGCTTTTTTCTTATGTAAAGCTGCTTTCTATCACTTTGCTGCAAACCTCCGGGGAATATCGCCAATATGAAATATGATTTTCCTTTTTGGGGTCGATAAAGTAGCGCAGGGGCATGCGTGGAGCCGCACCGTTGTGCGCATCGATCAATACCAGCTTCAGCTTCATTTTTTCGGGAATGATGCTTTTGATATACACAGCGGCTTGTGTACCGACCTCTATGCCGCTTTTCCATTCGGCAAGCCCGGCTAAATTGGGGGCTAGCTCAATAAATATGCCGTATGTCTCAATGCTGCGCACAATGCCTGCGACCGTTTGCCCAACAGAAAAACGCGAGGCGTTTTCTAACCATGTGCCAAACAATTCTCGCTGGGTGACGTAGATGCGTCCTTCCTTATCGATCGTTTTGACAATAACATTGATGCGGTCACCTGCCTGAAAACGGTCTTTGGGGTGGGTGATGTGAGAAACCGATATGGTGTCAATCGAAAGTAAGGAGACGATCCCGCAGCCGATATCCACAAATGCACCAAAATTTTCAAGATGTGTGACGCGGGCGGGTAATATATCCCCCGGCATCAAAGCGCTGATAAATTGATAGCGGCACTCCATTTGCGCGGCGCGGCGAGAGAGCATGGCGCACAGGGAACCGTCCTTTTCTCGTCGAAATCCGATAATCTTGAAGCAAGTGGGCTTTCCCACGCGTGTTAAAATGGCGATGTCCTTTGTTTCTTCACCGCCCGGGTTGTATTGCACCTCATTCCTTGGCATGATGCCGTGTATCCCGCACAAATCAAAGTGTAGCGTAAAGGTATTATCACACAGTAGTGCGGTTGACTCTAAAATCTTTTGCTTTTCTAACGCCCTCTCAAGCCCGGCCATGTTGGAAAGGTACTCAAGATTTTCGGTTTCACCGATCAAATATCCCTCCGGTTTGTATGACATGCTTTTACCTCTCGTTTCTTTTTCTTGTTCTTTGTCACAATATATGTTTCGCGCCTGAAAAGTATGAAAAAATCAACAGAAAAAAGATGTCAAAATAATCGAAATTTATTGACATTTACTGATAAATATTGTAAACTACAGGTGATGAATTTTTTTGAAACGGAGAAAACTATGAACAACATTCTCTTAAACCAATTGCTGGAAGAGCTGGACTGGCAAATGCCCGCAAACATCACCATCAAGGAAGGGGGAGATGGCATTCATCTCATGTCGGACGGAAAGGGTCTGACCTTGACCTATAAGACTCCCGTTGACCTTGCACGCGGTCTTGTGCTGGCTAAGCAGTACGGATCCAATCGGTCGTATACATATGAAGAGAAGTGCGCATTTGATACCTTTGGTATCATGATCGATTGCTCTCGCAATGCGATCCTTACCGTAGACGGGCTTAAGCGCGTTCTGCGCCTGTTGGCATTGATGGGCTATAACATGGTGCAGCTTTACACCGAAGATACCTATGAGGTAGATGGCGAGCCGTATTTTGGCTATCTGCGTGGCCGTTATTCGCGCGCCGAGTTGCGTGAAATTGATGCCTATGCAGCAGAGCTGGGGATCGAAATGATCCCCTGTATACAAACGCTTGCGCACCTTGCTGCTATCTTCCATTGGAATGCCTATGCACCCGTTCACGATTGTAATGACATTATGCTGTGCGAGGAAGAGAAGACCTACGATTTGATTGATCGCATGTTTGCCTCCCTTGCCGATAGCTTCCGCAGCCGCCGTATTCACATTGGTATGGATGAGGCGCACATGGTCGGCCTTGGTAAGTATTTGGATAGAAACGGCTTCTATGATCGGTTTGATATTATTGCCAAGCATTTGTCTCGCGTATGTGAGCTGGCTGCGAAATATGGTTTCCACCCCATGATGTGGAGCGATATGTTCTTCCGTCTTTCCAACCATGGTGATTATTATCTGGATGGCAGAAAATGTGAGATCCCGGAACGCGTATTTGCGAATCTGCCTGAAGATATTGCTCTTGTTTATTGGGATTATTATCATGATAACCGCAAGGATTACGACGAAATGAACAACGCGCATAAGCTGTTTGGTCGTGATGTGTGGTTTGCAGGCGGTGCTTGGTGCTGGTGTGGATTTGCACCGGATAATACCAATTCGCTTGGTGCAACGGCAGAGGCGACAAAATCCTGCATTCGCAACGATATTCGTAACTTCTTTACAACTGCCTGGGGGGATAACGGCGGCGAATGCTCGCTGCTTTCCGTGCTGCCGACGCTTGCCTATACCGCCTCTATCGCTTACGGCCATTATGGCATGAAGGGGGCCAAGCGGTTCTTCCGTACCTTAACCGGTGTGCGTTTTGATGACTACATGGCGATTGAATCGCTGAATAAGCTTTACCTACATAACGAGCGCGGCTCTGCTCCTGCGAAATACTTCCTCTATAACGACGTACTGCTTGGGCAGTATGATGATATGATTGAAAAGAACAGGGCAGTCGTGACGGAAAAACTGGCCGCGGCCATTCCGTTGCTCAATCGTGTTGCGAAGAACAAACGGTTTGGGTATCTGTTCCGTACGCAAAAGGCACTTGGTCTGCTACTGCAGATCAAGTTTGACTTTGGAATCCGCCTGCGGGCTGCGTATCAGAAAAACGATCGCGTTGGCCTTGAAACCTGCCTTGACGAGTGTGATAAAATGCTTCGGCTGCTTGATCGGTTTATTGTTACCTTCCGTGAGCAGTGGGTATGTGAAAGAAAGCCGCACGGGTTTGATGTGCAGGATATTCGCCTAGGGGCACTTGCGCAGAGAATTAAGAGCTGCCGCGAAATATTGCGCCAATATTTGGCTGGAAAACTGAATAAAATTGCTGAATTGGAAGAAGAAATCCTCCCCGAGGTTTGCCCGTATACCGGTGTATGGAATAAGATCGCCTCTGTTAACCCGATTTAATATAGATAAAATTCTGCAAGCAAAAGAGAAAATGAGACGGCGCGGACATCTGACTTTGTGGTATGATGTCTGAAACGGTACTACCGTTTATAGGAGGAATTTGTATGAAACAAGAAATGATCCGGAGCCTGTTGGAAGAAATTAACTGGCAAATGCCGAACAATCTTACCATCCTGCAAGGGGGGGACGGTATTGAGATCCATTGCGACGGTACCCATGCGACGCTGACCTATCAAGCACCCGTTGATCTGGCAAGAGGCTTGGTGCTGGTAAAGCAGCTTGGAACGACAAGTGCTTATACGCACAAGGAGTTTTGTCGCTTTGAAACGCTTGGTGTCATGATCGATTGCTCGCGCAATGCGGTTCTCACAGTTGAAAATACCAAACGCTTGCTTCGTATGCTTGCACTGATGGGCTATAACATGCTGCAGCTCTATACCGAGGATACCTATGAGATTGACGGAGAGCCGTACTTTGGCTACTTGCGTGGCAGATACAGTAAGGCAGAGCTAAAGGAGCTAGATGCTTATGCTGCTGAACTCGGTATTGAGCTGATGCCCTGCATGCAAACGCTTGCACACCTCAATTCCATCTTCCATTGGGGCGTGTATTCGCCCGTGCATGATTGTAATGATATCATGCTGTGCGAGGAAGAGAAGACCTATGAGCTGATTGATCGGATGTTTGCATCTCTTTCGGAATGTCTGCGGTCTCGGCGCATCCACATCGGCATGGACGAGGCACATATGGTCGGACTTGGTAAGTATTTAGATCAAAACGGTTACCACGATCGGTTTGAGATCCTTGCCAAGCATCTTGCTCGTGTATGTGAGATCGCGCGGAAATATGGCTATCAGCCAAGCATGTGGAGCGATATGTTTTTCCGCCTTGCCAACCACGGAGAGTATTATTTGAATACGGGGACCTGTGAGATTCCGGAACGCATATTTGAGAATCTGCCTGAAGATATTGAGCTGGTTTATTGGGATTATTATCATAGCAAGCAAGAGTCCTATGATGCCATGATCCGTTCCCATCAAAAGTTTCATCGTGAGATTTGGTTCGCAAGCAGCTCGTCTCGTACCTATGGCTTTGCTCCGACCAATGATAAATCTATCCTGACAACCGCGCCCGCCGTTCGGTCCTGCATTCAGCATGGCGTAAAGCACATGATCGCTACGGTTTGGGGAGATAACGGCAGCGAGTGCTCGCTATATGCGCTGTTGCCCGGTTTGGTCTATACCGCTTCTGCCGCATATGAACAGACGGATGGAGAAAAGGTTGCTGACTTTTTTGGTGCATTGACGAACATGTACTACAATGATTTCATGGCCCTTAACACATTAAATCATTTAAACGACACCATAAATCCTGCTACGAATTTGATCTATAACGATCCGCTTCTTGGAATTTTGGACAGATATGCTCGCTTTGACGACCAAAGAACCAAGGACGGCTTGAATGCCGTTCTTCCTGTTGTAACAAGGTGCGCCAAAAATGAGAAGTATGGTTATATTTTCCGTATGTATCGCTCGCTTGTACTCTTCTTACAGATCAAATACAATTTCGGTCTCCGTCTGCGAACGGCATATCAAAATCAGGATCAGGATGCACTTGCCGCTTGCCTTGCCGATTGCGATAAGCTAGTGCGACGGCTTGATCGCTTGTGGGAGGATTTTCGTGCACAGTGGATGGCGGAAAACAAGCCGCACGGGTTTGACGTACAGGATATTCGATTGGGTGCTTTGCGGCAAAGAATCGTTTCCTGCCGTAAAATATTGCGCGAATATTTAGATGGAGAGGTGCCTGGCATCCCCGAGCTGGAGGAGGAGATTTTGCCGTACAAGGGGCATAATCCCCGCGTTTGGTCCTCGGTTGCTACTGTAAACGTTTTATAAAGGATTGGAGAAAGAAGCGTGAAGTACAAATTTACTTACGAAAAGGTCAAAACCCTGTTGAAGGTGCTGCAGCCGCAATGTGTGCGTCGCCGCGCGTCGGTTGGTGAGGTGCTTATCTGCCCCTGTGGCTATAAGCAGGGCAACACGCCGCCTCCGCTTTCAGAATTTGTGCCGTACGATATGAACGGCACTTGGGGCACAGGAAACGATAGCCATGCCTGGTTTTATGTTCATGTGACAAGACCCGAAGCGATGAAGGGAGAGGAGCTACACCTCAGCATTGCCAGTGAGCATACGGATCGCGCCTGTCTCAATCCACAGTTTCTTGCGTATGTAGATGGCAAAATGCAGCAGGGGCTGGATACGAATCACACTGACCTTTTGTTAGATGGGAAGGATGATTTCGATGTATACATTTATGCGTACACCGGCCAAAACATCCCGACGGTAGAGCTTCACGTTTCGCTTTATACGCCTAATCCTTTGGTGGAAAAACTGTATTACGATCTACTGGTACCGCTGCAGGTTCTTGAGTTTCTCGATACCAATTCCTTGGCGTATGCCACCACGCTCGAGCATTTGAGCAAGGCTGTCGATCTGCTAGATCTGCTTTGCGTGCCGTCGGATGCGTTCTACGCATCCGTAGAGGCTGCCGAGCGGTATATGCAGAAGGAATTTTATGAAAAATACTGCAAAAAACAAGAGGCCAGCACGATCTGTATTGGTCACACGCATATTGACTGTGCTTGGCTTTGGACATTGGCACAGACGAAGGAGAAGGTACAACGCTCCTTTTCTACCGTCGTCGAGCTGATGAAGCGGTATCCGGAATACAAATTCATGTCCTCCCAAGCGCTTCTTTATAAGGATGCCAAGGAAGAGGCACCTGAGCTTTATGAAGAAATAAAAAAGATGGTTGCTGCCGGGCGTTGGGAAGTCGAAGGCGCCATGTGGGTAGAGGCGGACTGCAACCTGACAAGTGGTGAAAGCCTTGTACGTCAGGTGATGTACGGTAAGCGTTTCTTCAAGCAGGAATTTGGTGTGGACAGCCACATCCTTTGGCTGCCCGATGTGTTCGGTTATTCGGCTGCCTTACCACAGATCTTGCGCAAGAGCGAGGTCGATTGGTTTGTCACCTCCAAGATCAGCTGGAATGAATGCAACCAGATGCCCTACGATACCTTCCGTTGGCAGGGCATTGACGGTACGGAAATCAATGCGTATTTCCTTACGCCGCAAATGCAGTATCGCGGTCGCGGGCCGGAGCGATATACGACCTATGTGGGAACGACCGATGCCAAAATGATTGCCGGCACCTATCACCGTTACCAGCAAAAGGATATCAATAATGAAGCCATCCTGACCTACGGTTATGGTGACGGCGGTGGTGGCCCTACCAAGGAGCATATTGAGATGCTGCGCCGCACAGCCTACGGCATTCCCGGCTGCCCGAATGGCAAGAGTGAATTTCCAAGCAACGCGTTGGCGCGGTTGGCACGAAAGATGGAAAACAATCCGAGCGTACCGAAATGGCGCGGGGAATTGTACCTTGAGCTGCACCGCGGCACGCTGACAGGCATTGGCAAAAACAAACGTAACAATCGTAAGAGCGAGCAGTTATATCAAAGCGCTGAATGGCTTTCTTCTATGGCCAAGCTGCTGACCGGTCTGCCATACCCGAAGGAGGAGCTGCACGAAGGCTGGGAGGACATTCTGACCAATCAATTTCACGATATCATTCCCGGTTCTTCTATTCGCGAGGTGTATGATGATTGCGATCAAATGTATAAAAGAATCCGCGCGATTGGCGAGAATGCCATAAGCGCCGCAGCATCTTCAATTGCAGAAAAAATCAAGGCAGAAGGCAGATACATTGTTTTCAATCCACACTCCTTTGAAAACAACGATATTGTGGTAGTAGACGGTCAAGCATACTATGTAACTGGTATTCCCGCCAAGGGCTACAAGGTGATCGATCTCAAGGAACAGAAAAACAGCATCTTAATCAGCGGCAGAAACATTGAGACACCATTTTTCTCGGTCTCGTTTAATGAGAACTATGAGATTGTCCGCTTGTTTGATAAGAAAAACGCGCGCGAGGTGCTGACGGATGGATCGATCGGCAACCGATTGATGATTTATCAGGACTATCCCTACAATTGGGATGGATGGGAAATGAGTGCTTATCACGAGGATAAGGGCTACCCGTTGACGGCATATACATCGCATGAGACGGTTGATGAAGGAGCACGCGTTGGTATTCGCCTTGTTCGACCTCATCTTTCCAGTACCGTAACGCAAACGATTTGGTTCTATCAAGATCTAGACAGAATTGATTTTGAAACACATCTTGATTGGCATGAGCAGCACCAATTCCTCAAAGCTGAGTTCCCGGTGGATGTAAACGCCGATCATGCTACCTATGAGGTGCAGTTTGGCACGGTAGAACGCCCCACCCATTCCAATACATCGTGGGATGCTATGAAGTTTGAGGTGTGCGGCCATAAATATGCCGATCTTTCGGATAACGGCTACGGTGTCAGCTTACTGAATGATTGTAAATATGGGCACAACATTCATGATGGTGTGATGAAATTGACGCTGCTTAAGTGCGCGACTTACCCCAATCCTGTTGCAGATCAGGGGGCACATGATTTTACCTATTCGATCTATCCACATGCCGGCAATTTGACAGCAGCCGATACCTTGCGCCATGCCTATAACCTCAATCTCCCCATGACGGTGTGCAAGGGCATGGATGGTGATGGTAATCTGCCCGAAATTTACTCCACGATTTCGTGCAATCGTGAAAATGTAATCATGGAAACGGTGAAGGAAAGCGAGGATGGCGAGGATCTGATCGTTCGTATGTATGACGCCAAGAATATGCGTTCGGTCTGCCATATTACATTTGGCTTTGCGGTTGCGTCGGTAGAGATTTGCAATTTGATGGAAGAGAAAGGCGCACCTATTGCGATTTGTAACAATAGTGTCGATATAACCATCAAGCCCTTCGAGATTGTAACGCTTCGTATAAAGAAAGGATAATGTAATGGAAAGAAAGGTTTGGTATCGTCGGCCTGCAGCTGCATGGGAGGAGGCACTTCCACTCGGCAACGGCGCTTTGGGCATGATGGTGTTTGGCGGTGTCGAGACAGAACGGTTGCAGTTATCTGAAGAGACGATGTGGTCAGGCCGCCCCCACGACAATGATAATCCCGAATGTCTTGAGTATTTGGAGGAAATGCGAAGGCTGCTGTTTGCCGGCAAAGCCAAAGAGGCAGAAGCACTTTGCATCAAATATCTTGTTTGCAAAAAAGGAAGCGATAATTGGAAAACGCCGGATGCACCGTATGGCACCTATCAAACGGCGGGAGATGTCACCATTCAGATGATCGGCAAGCCTGTTGTTGACAGCAGTCACTATCGGCGTGAGTTGGACATATTTGATGGTGTAGCAACCGTACACTTCGGCACGCATACACGTCGACATCTCGTCTCGGAAAAATATGGAGTTACGGCTACCGAGATCGTCTGCAAAGCACCCGAACGGTTGAAGGTTCGTTTTGATCGGCCCAATGCGGATGTCATGTATGAATCGCAGGGGAATATCGTAGCGCGCGGCGCATTTGTCGGTGAGGGGGCGAGCTCCTATTGTACCGTCGTTTCTGTTGTAGCACCCGAAAGTGTAGCAGAGGGAGGGGCAGATTCTGAAGCTGCCGGTATTTTTACCCATGCTACCACACGTTTTTATATCTACACTACTACTGCAACCTCTTATAAAACCACAAAATCGCCGGAAGAAGAATGCCGTGAGCGTATTCGTTTGGCTCGTGAGGCGGGGTTTGATAAGATCTATGAGGAGCATGTTGCCGCACACCGCGAGGTAATGGAGCGTGCTGTGCTTGATCTCGGTGGCGCGGATCGTTCTGCCGTTCCGACTGATGAACGCTTGGAAGCGATTTGCCGTGGAGAAGAAGATGTTTCCTTTGCCGCCTTGTATTTCCACTTTGGAAAATACCTGCTGATGTCTTCGTCTCGCGGAAAGCTGCCTGCCAACATACAGGGAATCTGGGTGAAGGACTGCACGCCGCCATGGAGCGCGGATTTTCACATCAATATCAATTTACAGATGATGTACTGGCATGCGGAAATCCTGGGTCTTACAGAATATATGGAGCCTTATTTTCATTATATCGAAGACCTGGCCGAGCACGGCGAAAAAACAGCCAAGGTTCAGTATGGCTGCCGTGGGTGGGTAGCCCATACCATTGCTAATCCCTGGGGCTTTACCGCTCCCGGCAATCACCCCTCATGGGGCGCCTTTGCTTGCGCGGGGGCATGGTGCTGCCGCGATATATATGAACATTATTTGTATACAGGCGATGCTGCGTTCTTGCAAAAATATTATCCGCTCATTCGAGACAGTGCGATCTTCTTCTTGGATTTCTTGGTTACCGATCCGCACAACGGGTGTCTGGTGACGGCACCTTCCAATTCTCCCGAAAACCGTTATATCGATCCTGTAAGCGGAGAGGCCATTGCGATGTGTGCCGGCCCAACGATGGACAATTCCATCATTGCTGAGCTGTTTGATAACGCGATCTCTTGTGCTGAAATATTGGGCCAGGATGCTGATCTGGCAGAGAAATGGCGTGCTGCCCGCGCAAAGCTGCCGCCTTTCCAGATCGGTAAGCATGGTCAGCTGCTTGAATGGCAAGAGGATTATGACGAGATCGAACCGGGCCACCGCCATATGTCGCATCTGTATGGGGTGTATCCTGCAGCCTTGATCACAAAAGAGAAAACGCCCAATCTGTTTGAGGCAGCACAAGTGTCCATCAACCGTCGCCTGGAAAACGGTGGTGGGCACACAGGTTGGAGCAATGCCTGGATCATTTGCTTCTTTGCCAGATTTTTAAAGGGTGATCGTGCTTATGAAATGCTGAAGAACCTCTTTCAGCATGGCACGTATCGAAATCTGTTCGATCATCATCCAACCGTCTTTTTCCAAATGGATGGAAATCATGGTGCAACTGCAGGAATCGCAGAAATGCTGCTGCAAAGCCATGAGGATGCCATTTGCGTCTTGCCCGCTTGTCCTGCAGCATGGAAGGAAGGTTCTTTCCGTGGTTTCCGTGCGCGCGGGGGCTTTGTTATTGATGCGGCTTGGAAAAATGGTACACTGACAAAGCTGACCGTTCGTTCCTTGCTTGGCAATCGCCTTGCGCTTCGCTTTGCCGATAAGCTTGTTGAGCAAGAAACAATCGCCGGTAAGGAATATCATCTTATTTAATTTTTAATTATAATAAAAACGGTCTCCCTATGGGAGACCGTTTTTATCATTTAATAATTAGCAGGGAACTGCTTTCTGCTAAATCGATCAGTCCGATATAGGTGTTGCCGCGATTGCATACAATCGTTGCGCCATCTTTGTCGGTGATTTGCAGAGCACCATTTTCATCAATCGACCAAGAAATTTCGATATAACTGCCGTGCGAGACATAATAGCCTGTGCCGCCGTTTTCGGTATTCAATTCAAACTCTGTGCCTGTTGTCTTGTGATGAATAGAGCTTTCACATGTCAGCAGCAGAAGATTGGTAAACGCGAGCGCCTCGTTTGTTCCGTTGGCTTGCATTGCTGCGTTTTGCGAGCAAATGTATCTCTGCCCGTCTTTATCATAGGCAAATTGCGTGACATGCGTGTCAGAATAGGGAATGACAACACCCGTGGCTGTTTGGTCGCTGACGGCAGCTGCAGTACCGTACGGCAAAAACGAAAAGGGAAGCTTGGCTCCAAACTTTTCAAAGTTTTCAAGAGCGCCGATCAACCTTGTGCCAGAGGTGAAGAGCGCATCCGGTATTTCTTCGTTGCGGAAGAAAACGGTAGAAAGTCCCCCCTCTGCGTAATCAATAGCAGGAAAAGGTGAGCTTCCCGCGCTTTGGAGAATATCGCTGGTCCCCGCGCAAACATTGACAGCACCGAATGCCGCCGCAAAGGATTGCAGATATCTGCGTGTTACCCCTACAGCACCAAGCTGAGCTGCATGGGTATACGTACTGGTCAGTATCGTTAATTTTGTAGCACCGCCTTCAACCGGGGCTTCAATAACAATTTCGGCCGTGTGTAAACCGAATGGGGATAAAGCAGATGCCGTGTTACCAATACAAATAGCAACAGGGCGGACGAGAGACAAATCCGTCTCGGACGCCAGCCCTGTAAGCGGGTTATAGTAACTCGGCAAAACAGGCTTGTCTTCTTTAGGCTCATCCTCAGGCTTTGGCTCTTGGGAATTGTTCTGGTCCGTGTTTTCAGGCTGAATAATGGTAGTGTCGTCAGGCTGTGGGTCACGGTTGGGAATGAGTGATTGACAAGAAGAACAACCGGTCATGCTTAGAGATGCTATGACTAAAATTGCAGACAATATAACCGTCGCGCATCTGTAAGCCGCGTTTTTTTGATGCGACTTCAATACGGATACCTCCTTGGGTTATATAAACCGCTATTTTATTTTTCCTCTCGGTATGGTTATACGCGATTTGCGCGCTCAAGCCATGCGCTGCCGAGATCCAGCGCCTCGTAAAGTCCGTCTGCCATGCCTTGCTTTTCAATCTTCTGGCTTCCGTCAGTCGGGATGATCTGTACCATTACCTTGCCGGGAACCTTTGCGTGAAGCTTGGCATCCTCCTTGTAGTTCATAATCATGAGAAAAAGAATAAATTTGTCAGACATGTTGCCGTAATACAACTCGTCATCCTGTCGAACAAGAGGCTTTCCTTTATATTCAAGGAATTTGCCCTTGATACCGATCGTAGTCTCTGCCATATGAGTACTCCTTTCAAAGTGGCTTCAAACGTTTGTGAGAATATGATACTATATTTTTCCGAAAATGTCAAGGGTTTGTCCACGAGAAGATGTCGTCATCTTTCATGTATTTTCACGGTAGGGCTGATAGCGAAGCAGGTCGGAGGGGAGAGAAGGCTGTTCTAAAAGCGCACAATACACCGAATCTGCACGAAGAGAAACTTTTTCATGATCCGGTAAGTGGTTGATTTCGGATGGACGATTAAAGATGGGGATG
Source organism: Clostridia bacterium (assembly GCA_017462545.1). Taxonomy (GTDB): domain Bacteria; phylum Bacillota; class Clostridia; order Oscillospirales; family CAG-272; genus UBA1740. The sequence goes on along the minus strand of JAFTQX010000027.1, from coordinate 66,473 downwards.
GCACGATGCTTTCTGGCATAGGCGAGCACCTCCCGCCCGCGGGCGTTCATGGCGAGGATTTGCGTGTATGTAGGCGGCGCGTTCAAGCTTGCGCGCTCTATGTTAAATACGCCGTAAAGCAGTGCGCGTCGTAGATATGCATCGGTATGCTTTTTGGATCGCAATGCGGCAAAAAAATCGCTTGGCGTGCGACATGTCATGGCTGCATGGCAGATACGATCACCAAGACCGCCGCTCATACTGTCACACAGACGTAATTTTTCGCGATCACAATGACGGTAGTATAACAGGCAATAGGAGAGCCATTTGTTGTCAGAAGAAAGAATTTGCCCATTTTCCATGGCTTGGCGCAGGATCGGCACGGTGGCTTGCGGCAGCCGGGAAAGCGCATCATGGCACTCGCATTCTTGCTCTTGCAAGAGAGCAGCTCGCGCCGCACTTGCTGCGGTAAAGGCATCACGACATGGTGTGTCCTGCGTATCATGGCGCATGCCGATTCGTGAAAGAGCGAGAGGGCGTATGCTGCTGTTTTTTCGCATTAGGGCACGAATATATTCTACCCCCAACAGATTGTTTGGCTCTCGTAAAAGAGAAAGATATGCATCCTTTTCTCCGTATACGGAACGGTATATCACCTCGGTCTTTTGGGCGCAACCGATATTGGTGCTTTCGGATGCTGCGAAAAAGGCATCTAGGAATGCGGGATTTTCCAGCTTCTCGGCAAGATGTGTGAGCGCCTCTGTGTCACCACACTCGCTGCCAAAAAAGAGCAGATCTACTCCGCCAAGCGCGTGGGCGATGTGCACGCCCGCGTTGGCAAAACGTTCCGCGCCAGAGCAGGAGTAGGGAAACGGCAGCTCTAATACCAAGTCCGCGCCACCGTGAATGGCACAGGCTGCCCGTATGTGCTTGGGAAAGAGAGCCGGCTCACCGCGCTGCGTGTAGTTTCCGCTCATAATGGCGACAATGGCAGTTTCTTCTCCCTCCGCCTGCCGCAGCTGCGTAAGGAGGGATGCGTGCCCCGCGTGAAATGGATTGTATTCACAAATTACGGCAGCAATTTTTCGTTTCTTCATGTTTTTTACCTAATATGTCCTTTTTTTGAAAAAAATCTTGCAATTGTGCAACAAATGTTTTATAATATTACGGTAAGAAATATTCAATACCGGAGGATTTGTATGAACGTTTTGGTCGTTAATGCGGGCAGCAGCTCTCTCAAATATCAGCTGTTTGATACCGCGAATAATGTGGTCGTCGCAAAGGGGCTTTGCGAAAGAATCGGCATCAATGGGGAAAGCACCATTGGCGCAATCTCGCACACCAATCTGCTGAACAAGAAGGAATATAAGGCAGAGCTTCCCATGGCCAACCACACGGTGGCTACGAAGTATGTTGTAGACGCGTTGCTGCATGCCGAGTATGGTTGCGTAAAGAGCATGGCAGAGATTGAAGCGGTTGGTCATCGTATCGTGCACGGCGGCGCTTATTTCTCGGAATCTGTACTGCTGAATGACGATGTGCTTGCCAAGCTTGAGCTTTGCCGTGATTTGGCACCGCTGCACACTCCCGCTCACATTCAGGGCATTCAGGGCTGCTTAGAGGTTATGCCCGATACCCCGCAGGTTTTGGTATTCGATACCGCTTTCCATCAGACGATGGCTCCTGAGGCGTATATGTACGGTATTTCTTATGATCTCTATGAGAAATACGCTCTTCGTCGCTACGGTTTCCACGGCACATCGCATCGCTATGTAGCAGGTGAGATGCTGAAAATCCTCGGCAAGACCGAGGGGACGAAGATTGTAACCTGTCACCTTGGAAACGGCTCTTCTATTTCTGCCATTAAGGATGGCAAGGTGATGGATACCACCATGGGCTTTACCCCTCTTGCCGGTGTACTGATGGGCACCCGCTGCGGTGATATGGATCCTGCCGTTGTTCCGTTTATTATGAGCAAGGAAAACATGACACCCGATGAGGTCAATGCGTATCTGAATAAGAAGTGCGGTCTTCTCGGTGTTTCGGGCGTTTCTTCTGACTGCCGCGATGTTACTGCCGCGATTGAGGCAGGCAACGAGCGTGCCAAGCTGGCAATGAACATGCTGGGCTACCAGATCAAGAAGTACATCGGTTCCTACACCGCAGCTATGGGCGGCCTGGATGCGATCGTATTTACTGCCGGTATTGGTGAGAATACGGCTTCCATTCGTGAGCTGGCGTGCCAGGATCTGGAGTATCTGGGGGTTGAGTTTGACAAAGAGGCCAACAACTCGGTTGCTCGCCCTGTTAAGACCACCTGCTTGAGCAAGGATGGATCCCGCGTCAAGGTATACATCATTCCTACCAACGAGGAGCTTGTTATCGCATCGGATACTGAAAAGCTGGTAAAAACACTTCAAAAATAAAACAAAAGAAATGTCGGCGATGATACTCGCCGGCATTTTCTTTTTATGAAAACGCCGTGGATATCATATCACAAAACGGCGCGATTGTCAACTTAATCTATATTTTCGAGAGGGAAGAGCTGTTCCTGTATACGGACCAAGAGGTCTTTGACATATTTTTCCTTCGCCGCAAAATCCATGGCAGAACCGTAGATTTCTTCCAACGCAAAGTGATAAGAGCCCGCCTCGCGCAGATAGGAAACCGCAGTATCGGTTGCAGTGTTGTGAAGAGAGGAAAGACTACGCAATTGCGGGCGTAATGCCACTAATCGGTCATGAAGCAAGAAACGACGCATGTTGATCACGCTATCGGTTGTTTTTCCTTCTCCTATAACAAAAAGAAGATTATCATCCGGCAGATAGATGCCTTCTGTTCGTTCGTCGGTATAACAGGAGGGAATGAGAAGGTATGTGTAGCGTTCGGCTTTTCGTAAGGCATCCCGCAGAGCATTGAGATAAAAACGTCCGCTGCCAAGATAATCGTTCACATAAATCACGGCAGCATCATCAGGAACCGGCGAAAAAGAAACCTTTCCCTTCATGCTGCACGCGCTCCAATATTGAATGGTTTCTTGAGGGGCGGAGGAGGTCCTGCACTTGCAAACAAAACGCGAGACGGCTTTCTTGAGCTTTTCTTGATCTAGGCATTGTGTCAATAGCTCTGTCGCTATTTCGTCCACCGATCCGGCAAGAGCAAGATAGCGATACGCCATTTGATAATCCGCAGATTTTTTGTGGCAGAGCCTCACGATCTCGTCTTTTTGGTCAGAAAGACATGTATCATCCCAAAATTCGCCCAGGTTGATGATTTCGTCAATCACGCCCGGATAGTCTGTGCATCGCGTGTGCGGCGCCGTGCCGTCTAATATGGCGATTCGTCGCTCGTGGTTTGTTAAAATCACACCGTCAAGTGAATCAGGGTCGGATGAGCAGTAGATGTATTGAACGTTTCCGCCGCGCTTTTCGATCTCTTTCGCAATTTCGGCCATCATGCGGCTCTTTCCTGTCCCCGGGCCGCCTTTGATGATGTAAACGCGCGTATAAGAAAGAGAATGGAACACCACATCGTACCGTGAACGAAAGCCACTATACCCGTTTGCGGCGATGAAATATGTATTTTTGTTTTCACGATGCGGGAGTACTGTCGTCGGTTTCTTTACTTGTTTCAATGGTTTGCCTCCTTTTTTGAAAATTCAATGTCATTGTATGCTTTTTTCTCATCTTTGGTTATTTCTTGCCTTGACAAAAGAGATGGGATATAATATAATATATTGTAAGTATTTTCTTTGAGAGGAAGGAAAAGACATGATCGTAATCGGTGTCACGGGTGGCAGCGGAAGCGGAAAAAGCTGCTTTTGTCAACAGCTCCGGGATTTATGCCATGCCCCGGTGATTGATGCCGATGCGGTGTACCATTCACTAATCGTAGCCCCCTCTCCCTGTACAGAGGCTTTGGCTGACGCTTTTGGTGCTGGCGTTTTGTGCGAAGATGGCTCTCTAAATCGTCCTAGGCTTGCTTCAGTGGTTTTTTGTGAGGATGATTCTGCGAAGGCGAAATTGGCACAATTAAACAGCATTACCCATCAATTTGTTCGCTTGGCGTTTGAAGAACGGTTGGCAGAATATCAAAAAAAAGAAGAGCCTGTTGTCATATTGGATGTTCCCCTTTTGTTTGAATCCGGCTTTGATGCCATGTGCGATTATACAGTCGGTGTTCTTGCTACATACAAAGCGCGCCTTGCGCGCATTATGGCGCGGGATTGCTTGACAGCAGAGGCGGCAAGTCGCCGTCTTGCGGCACAACCGGATGATGATTTTTATAAAAAACGATGCAACGCGGTTGTATATAATCATGGCGAAACGGTCACATTGAAAAAAGAAGCCGAGCAGATTGCGAGTCAGCTTGGTTTGCTGTTATCATAATAAAAAATATTTCACATAAAGGAGAAAAAACATGAGCGAAAAGACAGTTGGTCAGGAGCGTATGGAGGCTCTTGCCTATTCAAAGAAAAATGTGTTTGAGGTGTATGATGCAGAGAAGATTGAAAAGATCTTTGCATACGCAGAAGGGTACAAGGCGTTTTTGGATGCCGCCAAGACCGAAAGAGAAGCTGTTCGCCGCGGCATTGCTCTGGCAGAGGCTGCCGGCTTTACTGCTTATACGCTCGGCGAGGCTTTGAAGCCGGGTGATTGCCGTTATTACAATAACCGCGATAAAAACCTCTTTATTTTCCGCATTGGCGAAGAGGATTTGGAAAAGGACGGTATTCGCATTCTTGCCGCACACATCGATTCTCCGCGTCTTGATCTGAAGCAGCATCCGCTTTATGAGGATAGCGGCATGAGCTTTTTGAAGACGCACTATTATGGCGGTATCAAAAAGTATCAATGGACGGCAATTCCTCTTGCGCTGCATGGCGTTGTTGTAACGGCTGACGGCAAGACGGTTGATGTCGTAATTGGCGAGGATGAGAGTGATCCTGTATTTTATGTTAACGATCTACTGCCTCACCTAGCACACGATCAGATGACCAAGCCCATGGCAAGTGCCATTGCGGGTGAGACGCTGAATATTCTGGTTGGCGGCGTTCCTTTTGCCGATGACAAGGTCGATAATAAGATCAAGCTCAATGTCCTGAACATTCTGAATGAAAAATACGGCATTACCGAGGCAGATTTTATGAGTGCCGAGCTGAGCGCTGTTCCTGCCTTCCGTGCGCGTGATATCGGCTTTGATCGCGCCTTTATCGGTGCTTATGGTCACGATGATCGCGTTTGTGCTTACCCCGAGATGACGGCAATTTTTGAGACCGAGTCGAAGCACACTGTCATGTCTATTTTGGCAGATAAGGAAGAGGTTGGCAGTGCAGGCGTTACCGGCATGCAGAACTGCTTCCTGAAGGATATGATCGAGCTGATCTGCGCCGCGCGCGGTGCTAATCCTGTGTTGGTTCGCGCCAATTCGCTGTGCCTGTCGGCAGATGTTAACGCAGCCTATGACCCCAATTTTGCCGAGGTTTATGAGCGCCGCAACAGCGCTATGATTTCTTGCGGAACTACCATGTCCAAATATACCGGTGCCCGTGGCAAGAGCGGCACAAGTGATGCCTCCGCTGAGTTTGTGGCGCGCGTTCGCCGCATGTTCGAGGAAAACGGTATTGTGTGGCAGACCTCCGAGCTTGGTAAGGTAGATGCAGGCGGAGGTGGAACGGTAGCAATGTTCTTGGCCAACATGAATATTGATACGGTTGATATGGGTGTTCCGGTTATCTCCATGCACGCGCCGTATGAGGTCGTTTCCAAGGCTGATGTTTATACCACACACGAAGCCTTCTGCGCTTTCTTGAAATAATTTATGCGTGACAAACTGATCGGGATTGAGACCCGATTTGAGGAGATTGAGCAAAATCTCGGAGCGGAGGATGTGCTTTCCGATCCTGAAAAACTGCGCCATTTGATGAAAGAGCACAAAATGCTGGAGCCTGTGGTAGAGGCATTTCGTGCCTTTCGGAGAATGGAGTGCGAGCTGCAGGAGGCAGAGGAGCTGGCAAGCGACGATACCTCTGACAGCGCGCTGCGCGAAATGGCCGAGGAAGAGTGTGCTGCTTTGCGTGCGTCCATTGCAGATATGCAAATTGAGCTAAAAAAGCTTCTTTTGCCGCGTGATGAAAATGATGATAAAAACGTCATTATGGAAATTCGAGCCGGCGCGGGTGGGGAAGAGGCAGCCCTGTTTGCGGGCGACCTTTACCGTATGTACACCATGTATGCCGCAAGCGTCGGCTGGAAGCTGGAGCCCATTAACCAAAACGAAACAGAGCTTGGCGGCTACCGTGAAATCTCGTTTATGGTAGTAGGAGAAGGGGCCTATGCGCAACTGAAATTTGAAAGCGGTGTACACCGTGTACAGCGCGTTCCCAAAACAGAGTCGCAAGGTCGCATTCAAACCTCCACCGTTACGGTTGCGGTTCTTCCTGAGGTGGAGGATGTGCAGATTACCATTCATCCGTCCGACCTTGAGGTTGAAACGCTTAAGAGTAGCGGTGCCGGCGGTCAGCACATTAACAAAACCGAGTCGGCAATCCGCATTTATCACAAGCCGACCGGCATTGTTGTTTTTTGCCAGGAAGAGCGCAGCCAAATGAAAAACCGCGACAAGGCGATGCGCATGCTGCGTGCCAAGCTGTATGAGATCGAGCAACAAAAGCAGACGGATCATTTGACCGCAACCCGTCGCAGCCAGGTTGGCACGGGAGACCGTAGTGAAAAGATTCGTACCTACAACTACCCACAAAGTCGCATGACCGATCATCGTATCGGTCTGACGCTGTATCAACTGGATAGCATTATGAACGGCAATATCGGGGCGATTATCGAGGCGTTGATTACGGCGGATACTGCTGAAAAAATGAAGGCTGGCGAGCATGAAAACTGAGATCGTCAAAATTGAAAACATAGAGGCCGAAAGAGAGCGGGCGGCGTTACAGCGCGCAGGTATTCTGTTGCGCCAGGGCGGCTTGGTGGTTTTTCCGACCGAGACGGTGTATGGCTTGGGAGCGGATGCCACCGATGCCAATGCGGCGAAAAAGATTTATGCCGCCAAGGGGCGTCCATCGGATAATCCGTTGATCGTGCATGTTGCCGCACCTGAAGATGCTGAACAGTATGCCTCAGTACCGCCGCTATATTGGCGCTTGGCAGAGACGTTCATGCCGGGGCCTTTGACGGTCATCATGCCCGTTAAGGAGAGTATTCCGAAAACGGTGACGGCAGGGCTTTCTACCGTTGCCATTCGTTGCCCCTCACACCCCGTTGCACACGCGCTGCTGCTTGCAGCAGGCGTGCCGATTGCTGCGCCCTCTGCGAACCTTTCAGGAAGTCCCTCGCCAACCTGTGCCGCTCATGTGATTGACGACATGAATGGCCGCGTGGATATGATTTTAGACGGCGGAGATTGCGACATCGGCGTGGAATCCACCATTGTGAAAATCGAACCGGACGAAACTCTCACACTTCTTCGACCGGGAGGCATTACCCAGGAAATGTTGGAGGCGGTAGCAGGGAAGATACAGATCGCAGAAGCGGTGCTTGGTAGCTTGCCGGAAGGGGCTGTTGCTCTTTCTCCCGGCATGAAATATCGGCATTATGCGCCGCGTGCGCCGCTGTTCCTGTTAGATGGAACTGCAGCGCAAATGGCCGACTACATCAAACAACAGACGGGACGCGTGGCAATGCTTTGCTATGAAGAAGAAAGAACAATTTTTGAGACTTTTTTAAAGGCAGATCGCTGCTTTTCTCTCGGCGAGCGAAAGAACAGGAAACGTCAAGCGCAAAGGTTGTTCTTTTTACTGCGTGAAATAGACAAATTGAATTTTGATGCAATATATGCACCACTACCGCCAACCGATGATATCGGCATGGCATTGTACAATCGTATGATTCGTGCAGCGGCGCATCATATTGTGCATTTACAAGAAGGAATGTAAAATTATGGCAAGAAAAAAGAAGGCAGATGCGACTCCTGCACAAAAGATAACTGCAGAAATCACATTGCAGCCGATCACCGAAACGATTGAAAAAAACTACATGCCATATGTCATGAGTGTTATCGTTTCGCGTGCACTGCCGGATATTGATGGCTTTAAGCCCTCCCATCGTAAGCTGCTTTATACCATGTACAAGATGGGGCTTTTGACCGGTGCCCGTACAAAAAGTGCCAACGTTGTGGGACAGACGATGCATCTCAATCCCCATGGCGATGCTGCCATCTATGAAACGCTTGTGCGTTTGACGAGTGGATGTGAGGCTCTTTTGCATCCATTTGTTGACTCAAAGGGTAGCTTTGGTAAGCAGTACAGTAATATGGCGTACGCCGCTTCGCGGTATACGGAGGTGAAACTGGCGCCGATCTGCCATGAATTATTCAGCGGTATTGATAAAAATGCTGTTGATATGGTACCGAACTATGATAATACCACAACAGAGCCGACTTTGTTGCCAACAACTTTTCCGAACATTCTGATCTCTCCGAACTTAGGCATTGCCGTTGGCATGGCGTGCCGCATTTGCTCGTTTAACCTGGGCGAGATTTGTGACGGTACCATTGCGTTGCTAAAGAATCCCAATACCACCACCGAGAGAATGATGGATCTCATCAAAGCACCGGATTTTCCGGGTGGCGGTCTTTTGATCTACGACCGTGATGCTATGCAGCGCGTGTTTGAAAATGGAGATGGCACCATCAAGGTGCGCGCGCGGTATCAATACAACGCCAAAGAAAATAGTATAGAGGTTCTTCAGATTCCGTACAGTACAACGGTGGAGGACATCATTGAGAAGATCACCGAGCTGATTAAGAGCGGCAAATTGAAGGAAGTTACCGATGTTCGTGACTCGATCGACCTCAACGGCTCCAAGCTGATGACGATCGAGCTTCGTCGTGGAACAGATCCCGATCGCTTGATGGCCAAGTTGTACAAGCTGACCTCGCTTGAGGATAACTTTAGCTGCAACTTTAACGTACTGATTGATGGCACACCTCGTCAGATCGGTGTTGTAGAGATCTTGCGGGAGTGGATTCGCTTCCGCCTTGGTTGTTTGCGTCGTGAGTTGACGTACGATCTGGATAAGAAAAAGGATAAGCTCCATCTTTTGCTTGGTCTTGCCACCATTTTGTTGGATATTGACAAGGCGGTGCGCATTGTTCGCAACACCGAAAAGGAAGAGGACGTTGTCCCCAATCTTATGGTGGCCTTTTCAATCGATGAGATCCAGGCGGAATATATTGCGGAGATCAAACTGCGCCATCTTAACCGCGAATACATTCTCAACCGCGTACAAGAAATTGAGAATTTACAGGCAGATATTGCCAAGCTGGAAGAAATATTGGCCGATGAGCTAAAGCAAAAGGCTTTAATCGCCGAGCAGCTGAAGGAAATCAAGAAAAAGTACGGCATGCCTCGTAAAACGCAGCTGATCGGTACGGAGGATATCGTTACAGTAGCCGAAGAGGACCTGATTGAAAATTATAATGTCCGTCTTGTTTTGACGCATGACGGCTATTTCAAGAAGATCACGCTGCAATCGCTGCGCGGCAACGACGAACAAAACCTCAAGGATGGGGACTACATCCTTTCCGAAGAGGAAACCGACAATCTCGGCGAGTTGGTCGTCTTTACCAATCAAGCGCGCGTATTCAAGGCCAAGGTTGCGGATTTTGATGTTACCAAGGCATCCGCGCTGGGTGACTTTTTGCCCGCTCGGTTCAATATGAACGAAGGGGAGCGACCGATTCTTGCTAAGGCGTTGACCGGATATTCTTCAAAGCACCACATTGTCTTTCTCTTTGAAAATGGTAAGGGTGTGCGCGTTTCGGTAGATAATTATAGTGCCGAACGTAAAAAGCTGACCTCTGCCTTTTCAAAGGCCTCACCGGTTGTTGCTGCATTCTATGAGGAAGAGCCGTTTGATATTTTGATGGTAGATAATCTTCATCGTGCCATTTTGCTTTCTTCCTCGATTATACCCGAGATGGCAACAAAAACTGCAGGTGGTGTGACCTTGTTTACCATGAAAAAAGGAAAAACCAATCTCGCCTTTGCCACGCGCGATTTTACGGAAAAATATGAAACACCGGACAGATATCGCAAAAAGAAAATTCCGGCAACCGGCATTCTTCTCGCGGAAAAAGACATTAAACTGCAGCAGATCAAATTTGAATAATAAAAAAAGCGCCTTGCCGATATTTGGCAGGGCGCTTTTTTGCATGTGTCCTTCAATTGGTGATACACTAATCATGCATGAAAAAGGAAGGAGAAAACCATGAAAAGGATACTACTATGTTGCATTCTGTGCGTGTTGATGTTGCCGCTTGTCTCTTGTGCGCAGAATGATGAAAATACACTTTACTTTTTGAATTTCAAACCGGAATCTGCAGCGGCCTATCAAGAGATCGCAACAAAATATAAAGAAGAAACCGGGGTGACGCTGCGGGTTGTAACTGCTGCATCGGGCACGTATGAGCAGACGCTGAAATCCGAAATCAGTAAAAGCGATGCACCTGTCTTATTCCAGATCAACGGCGTGATCGGTTATGCCGCTTGGAAGAATTACTGCAAGGATCTTTCCGGTACAAAACTGTACCAACACTTGACCGACCCCTCATTGGCAATCACATCCGGCGATGGTGTTTATGGCCTGCCTGCCGTTGTAGAGGGATATGGTATCATTTATAACAAAGAGATCACCGATCGGTATTTTGCGCTTTCCGGGCGGGCTACAAGCTTTTCCTCTATGGATGAGGTCAACAATTTTGAAAAGCTGTCTGCACTTGTTCGTGATATGACAGCACGAAAAAGTGAGTTGGGCATCAATGGTGTGTTTGCTTCCACATCACTCAAATCCGGCGAGGACTGGCGTTATCAAACGCATCTGGCCAATATGCCGATCTATTATGAATTAAAAGACAAAAACATTGATATCAGTAAAGATGATTTGAGCAATATCAGTTTCATCTACCAGGATAAGTATAAGAATTTGTTTGATCTTTATATCAATCATTCCACAACAGATCCCAAACTGCTCGGCAGCAAGCAAGTAGCCGATTCTATGGCAGAATTCGCTCTTGGTCAATGCGCAATGGTGCAAAACGGCAACTGGGCATGGAGTCAGATCAACGAGGTAAGCGGCAACCGTGTAAAGGCAGAGAACATTAAATTTTTACCGCTGTATACCGGCATGGCCGGAGAAGAAAATCAAGGGCTTTGTGTAGGTACAGAAAACTTTTTTGCCATCAATTCGCAAGTCAGTGCCGAAAAGCAAAAAATGGCTGAGGATTTTCTCACATGGCTGTACACCAGCGATAGCGGGAAGGATTTTGTTACCAACAAGCTGAACTTTATTGCCCCTTACGACACGTTTGAGGAGGTAGAGGAGCCATCCGATCCTCTTGGCAAGGAAGTTTATCAATGGATGAATAAAGAAGGCGTACAGACCGTTCCGTGGATCTTCTCGATATTCCCGAGCCAGAATTTCAAGACAGATTTCGGCGCGGCACTTTTGCAGTACGCACAGGGAACAAAGACATGGGAGGACGTCGTCTCACTCTTTGTCACCCGCTGGAAGGATGAAATCGCCTGATGCAGAGAAGTCTGCGAAAATATGCTTGGCTCTTTCTTTTGCCTACGCTCATTGCGTTTGTGATTGCCTTTCTTGTGCCGTTTGTCATGGGCGTTGGGTTATCCTTTACCGAGTTTACTACGGTTACCGACGCGAAATTTGTGGGCATTTCAAACTATATAAAGGCCTTTGCAGCAAACAGTGACTTTTTAAATGCATTTCGCTTTACCGCAAAGTTTACGGTGGTTTCTGTTCTTTCTGTAAATCTGCTGGCTTTTATCCTCGCGCTTTTGCTAACGAAAGGACTGCGCGGCACGAACTTTTTCAGAACCGCGTTTTTTATGCCAAATCTGATCGGCGGCATTGTGTTGGGATATATCTGGCAGCTGATTATCAACGGCATTCTCGCTGCACGCGGTGTAGATCTAACCTATAGCGCACAATATGGCTTTTGGGGATTGGTTGTGTTGATGAATTGGCAGATGATTGGCTATATGATGATTATCTATGTCGCCGGTTTGCAAAACATTCCGCATGAGCTGCACGAGGTAGCAGCTATTGATGGTGCGAGCGGCTGGCAAACATTAAAAAACATTACACTCCCGCTTGTAATGCCATCGGTTACGATCTGCACATTTCTTACGCTCAGCAACTCATTCAAAATGTTTGATCAGAACTATGCCTTAACCGCAGGTGCCCCCGGCAAACAAACACAAATGATGGCTTTGGATATTTATAATACCTTTTACGGCAGCATCGGACAAGAGGGAGTGGGGCAGGCCAAAGCGGTCGTTTTCTTTATCCTGGTGGCGTTGCTGGCATTGCTTCAGATGCGCCTGACACGCCGCAAGGAGGCTGATGTATGAGAATCTCCAAAAGAGTTACGAACACACTTCTTGTGATTCTATTGGCCGCCCTAACAGCATTATTCATTCTGCCTATCATAATCGTTCTGATGAACTCCTTCAAAGGGCAGTTTTATATCTCGGCAGAGCCATTTAAACTCCCATCGCCCGATACGTTTGTCGGACTTGAGAACTATATCAGCGGCATTCAAAAGATCGGCTTTTTCAGTGCGCTTGGATATTCCTTGTTTATTACGGTGTTTTCTGTGTTGACTATCCTGTTGTTTACCTCCATGGCATCCTGGTATTTAGCGCGTGTAAGAACACGGACGACAAAAATCATCTACTATGTGTTGATCTTCAGCATGATCGTCCCATTTCAGATGGTCATGTTTACGATGTCCAAGATAGCCAATGTTCTTCACTTGGAAAACCCGATTGGTATCATTTTGATCTATCTTGGATTCGGCGCCGGGCTCTCTGTATTTATGTTCTATGGCTTTATTCGTAGCATTCCGTTGGCAATTGAAGAGGCGGCAGAAATTGATGGATGCACGCCGCCCCAGCGTTTCTTTTATGTCATTCTACCGATTTTGAAACCCATTTCGATTACCGTAGCCGTGCTGAATGCCATGTGGGTTTGGAACGATTATTTGCTGCCGCTCCTTGTTATTGGCTCCAAATACAGAACCATTCCGGTGGCGGTGCAATATCTACAAGGGGGATACGGTTCGCGTGATATGGGGGCATTGATGGCCATGCTGGTGCTCGCCATCATTCCGATTGTTCTGTTCTATGCGTTGATGCAAAAGCATATTATACGCGGTGTCGTTGCCGGAGCTGTCAAAGGATAAAAAATGCCGAAGTCTTATGGACTTCGGCATTTTAAAATTTAAACATTGAGAAGTAGGGAAATCAGCGGCATTGTCAACACGGAGAGCAGGGTAGAGAGCGAAACAAGTGTGCCGGCGTAAGTGGCGTCCCCATCATATTTTTCAGCAAACATCGAGGTTGCGGTTGCCGCAGGCGTTGCGGCAGTTACCAAAATTACTGTCATGACCGTTTCGTTAATGCCGGGCAAAATAAAGGATAGTCCTTTCATTATGACAAAGATTACCGCGGGCAGCAAAAGCATGCGAATGAATAAAAACTCATAGAGATATCGATCACGAAAGATTCCACGAAATTTCAGGTCTGCCAGTCGCAAGCCAATGATGATCATGGATAGTGGCGCGACCAAATTCTTCAGCATGTCCATGCCATCAACCAAAATCTTGGGAATATAGGTATCAATCGGCAGCAGGAAGATGGCAAGACCAATTGCGGCAGAAATGGTTACAGGATGCAGCAAAACCTTCTTGACGGAAGCTTGCTTTTTATCTCCCGTACAAATGATGACGCCAAGCGACCAAAGGAACAGATTAAATGTGATGTTGTAAATCGAGGCATAGATGGCAGCCTCGTCATCCAATACTGCCACGATCAACGGGATGCCCATATAAGCGGCGTTGGAAAAAATAGTCGCAAAGCGTAGGATTTTTTGTTTTCCTTCCTCAGCATTTTTGAAGCAAAGGAAGGCTACACCGGCAAAAAGGAAGTGAGAGAGAATGGAAAAAATAAATACCCATATGGCGTTCCATAGGATCTCTTGGTCGAACGCACGCACATAGGCGACCACGATTAAGGCCGGCTGCGCGATGTACAGAACAAGGTTAGCAAGCCCTTTTCCAAGCCCTTCAGTAGAAAGGCCGCATTTGGCCAGTATTATACCGGGTATCAGCATCAAGAACAGCAAGCCTACTTGATAGATCAATGCTTCGGCAATCATAATATACCTCTTTTTACAAGATATGGAAGAGAAAAACCTCCATCGCGTTTGCGATGGAGGTTTTCTGGCGGAGAGAAAGGGATTCGAACCCTTGAACCGCTATCAACGGTTACACGATTTCCAGTCGTGCGCCTTAGACCAGCTCAGCCATCTCTCCACGACTCCAATAGTATAACATATTTTTTCCAAAAATGCAATAGGTTATAAAGAATTTTTTTAAGTTTTTTAAAAGAAAAAAACAATTCCCACCGTTTTTGCGGTGGGGATTGAACGAAAATTATTTCTGAATGTCGGCCATGATTCTATCAAGCCAAGCAGCAGCGGTAGCGGTCTCTTCTTCAGAAACGCCGCGCAAGAACTTGAAGGGAAGACCGCCCTTCATATAAAGCACCTCATCACAAACGTGCGAGCCTGCGCCCTTGATCCACTCGATGATCGGGGCGGCATTTTCGGGAGTACCGTCTACCAACAGAGCGACATGCTGCGTTCTGCCACGGCCAAGATCCTTACAGAAGATAGAGAATGCATTGGGCATTTTTGCCGCTGCAGATACAACAAGAATAACCAGTCTTTCGCGGTCACAAGAATATGCGGGGGGAATTACATCTACAGCGTATTCAGCTTCACCTTTCTTGGCAAGCATTTCAGCAATAGAAATCAGTTTACCTTTGTTGGTAGCAGTAAGAACGCGCAATTTCATAATCAATATCCTCCGTAGGCAGGCATGGCCTGTGTATTTTTATATATTATAACATACATCTAGCAAAAATGGAAGAGTTTTTTTGAAAAAACGCAAATTTAGTTTTTGGATATATATAAAAATTGGTTTAAAACCTAGAAACGATAATAAAATAGCGTTTTTCTATCTATGCCGGAGGAAATTGTTGCTTTACAAAAAATGCATCTCACAAAAAGCATAACTGGCTAAATGTCGGTCGGTTATGATATCAATCGACGGTATACAACCATCGAAATGGGCGTCCGCGAGATCTCCGCGGCAGAATTTTGGTTGATCGCTCACGTGCTCCACGTAGACGAGCAAACAGCGTTACAGGCATTACGCGATATACTCAAATAGGCAAAAAGAAAAACACCCCTTGACAGAGTAGCATAGATGTGCTACAATGTATAGCGAGCGTGCTGATTATACAAAATGTAAATTTTGTATAATCAAGGGGAGGGCTTTTGCCATAAATGGTGCTCGGTACGGCATTTTTGAGGGGGTGTTTTGCGTTTGGATGCAGCGAGCATGTTTTTTGTTAGCTTATTTTATGGTTTGCAATCATGGCATAACAAGAAACTTTCTTATTCCATCTTGTAATTTAAGGTAAAATCTGTTATGATATACCCATGGGATGATGAATGGAGTTTTCTATGTATTACGATGCGCATATCCATCTTTTGCCGAACATGGATAACGGTCCTTGCTTAGATGCCGCCGTACAGATGTTTCGCTATTTAAAGCATGAAGATTGTCGGTTGGCTATCGCTACCCCACATTTTTACGCGGATCGTGAAACTGTCGATATCTTTTTGCGCCGACGGCGCGAAAGTCATCAAGCATTGCGCTTGGCTCTTGGTGATACGTTTAATCGTTTTCGGTTGTTTCTTTCTGCTGAAGTGCTTCTGCTGCCCGGGCTCGGTAGTGTTGCGCAGTTACAAAAATTGTGCATACCCGGCACACCCTATTTACCGATTGCGTTACCACTTGGCAAATTTGAAGATTGGATGATGCGCGAAATATCAGCACTTCTGCATAAGAGACAACTCAGACTGGTTATTTGTCATTTGGAACGGTACTATTTTATGTATAGCGCGGCCGACTTTGCACGTCTTTGCGGCTTACCTAATACCATTTTCCAGGTTGGTGCCAATGCGTTGATTTATTCTGAAATTGCGCAAACTGTCATCAAGCTGTCTCTTGCCGAAAAAAACGTTCTTCTCGGCTCCAATGCGCATAATGCGATTGATCGTCCGCCTATTACCACATCGCTTGTTAATAAAATAACAAACATGCGTGGCGAAACTGCCTATCGTATTACTTCGTCACAAACGGTTGAGTTTCTTCGTTCGCGGCTTTCTTAAGTGTGTTTTGTAGGTATAGATATTTTTGCTTGGTTGCTTCGCCGCCTCGCAAATGTCGTTCTGATTTGTTTTCTTCAAGAATTTTTTTGGCACATTCAAATAAGCTTGGATTGACCTGCTTTAAGCGCACGGCCACATCCTTATGTACGGTACTTTTACTAACTGCGAATACCCGTGCAGCTTGTCGCACTGTTGCGTGATGTTCAATCAAATATTGCGCTAACATTTCACATCTTTCACCCTGGTTTTGATAAAGCATGACTCTCTGCGGTTGCCACCAATGGTAGCAGCCTCTCCCTATATTTGATACTTCAATATATGAAAGGCTTGTTTTTTACATGCAAAAAGAAGATATAAAATTTCAAAATTCTACTATTTTGGAAGGTATGACTTCCCTGCGCGCTCTTTTTGCGGGGCGAAAGGCCGGAACGAATGATCGACCTGTTGAGCGACTGCTGTACGATGAAAAAAAGCAGGATAAGCTGTATAAGGAGCTTTCCTATTTGCGCGCAATGAGTAAAGAATACGGTTTTCCTTTGCTGCCGACCGGCGAAGAAGAGATCAACACGCTTGCCATTGGCAATTCGCATGGCGGCCTGCTCGCCGAGTGCGGATCTCGTACATTACCGATGCTGTCCGAGGCCGGCAATGTCAAAAAAACAGGATTTTACGCGATGATACAAGGTATTGAGGATCCTTATAATTTTGGTTATGCCATTCGTTCGCTGTATGCTTGCGGTGTAGATGGCATTATTCTACCCGAGCGCAATTGGTTAAGCGCGGCCGGTGTTGTAGCGCGCTCCTCAGCCGGTGCTTCCGAGATGCTCCCCGTCTATGTATCCGAACCGCTTGAGGCGGCTGATTTCTTCCACGAACGTGGTTACACAGTTGTGTGTGCAGACGAGCGAACAGATCATTTACTACATAAAACACCCTTGAAAAAACCAATCCTGTTAATTGTTGGTGGCGAACGTCGCGGTATTTCTCGCGCTCTATTAGACAAAGCCGACTTGCTTGTCAAAATCGGGTACGGTCGTGAATTCAGGGCATCCCTTTCTGCCGCATCTGCTACAACAATGCTCGCTTATGAAATATTCAGACAGAATTGCGAGTAATATGCTAAACACTAAAAAGGCCTCCCAAACAGGAGGCCTTTTTTTATTTTTTATAGAAAAATGAGATCTGCCGAATTTTATATGAGGAATTATTCGCCGTATCCGTCGGGGTTCATCTTCTGCCATCTTGCAGAATCCTCGCACATTTTTGCCAGATCACGCTCAGCGCGCCAACCGAGAATCTCAGCTGCCTTGGTCGGATCTGCGTAGCATTCAGCAATATCACCGGGGCGGCGATCTGCGATGACATACTTCACCTCAGAACCATAAGCCTTTTCAAATGCGGCTACGATCTGCAGAACGGAATAGCCAACACCGGTGCCGATGTTAAAATACTCAATTCCCTGCACCTTCTCTGTGCGAGTAAGTGCCTTGAGATGCGCCAATGCCAAGTCTACAACGTGAATATAGTCGCGTACACCAGTGCCGTCAGGCGTAGGATAGTCGTTACCAAACACGTTCAGGTGCGGCAGCTTGCCTGCGGCAACCTTGGCAACATAAGGTAACAGATTGTTCGGAATGCCCTTGGGATCTTCACCGATGGTACCACTCTCATGTGCGCCGATGGGGTTGAAGTAACGAAGAATGGATACGCTCAGATTTTTATTTGCCGTGCAAGCATCTTTCATAATACGCTCGATCATCAGCTTGGTCTCACCATACGGATTGGTAGTGGACAGCGGGAAGTCCTCGCGGATCGGAACGCTCTTGGGCATGCCGTATACCGTAGCAGAAGAGCTGAATACAATGCGATTGACGTTGTATTTCTGCATTTTTTCGAGAAGAATAAAGGTGCCGGTCAGGTTGTTGTGATAGTAAAGCAGCGGCAACTGACAAGATTCGCCAACAGCCTTCAGCCCTGCGAAGTGAATAACGGCGTTGATCTCGGGGTGCTTTGCAAACACCTCATCCAACGCGTCAGCATCCAAAAGGTCTACCTGATAGAATGTGGGGCGCTTGCCGGTGATGTTTTCAATGCGGTCAAGTACGCACAGCTTGCTGTTACAAAGATTGTCAACGATAACAACATCGTCGCCTGCCTTCAGCAGCTCTACCACTGTGTGAGAACCGATATAGCCGGTACCGCCTGTTACGAGAATTGCCATAATAGATCCTCCTTATATATGAATAAAATATTTCCAAAGCCCGTCGGGGTAAACGCCCTTTGCGATCATCTCGCGGATGCAATCAACAACCTCGGCCTTATCCTTAGGATAAGTAACCCCATGCCATTTATCGGTCGTTTTTAAAACCTTCAGGTCGCACTTCCCTGCTGCGTTCATGGCAGAAGCGACAGAAGGCAGGAAATACTCGCCCTTTAACAAATCGGTGTTCGGATCGGTCAAGAATTTGCGGAATCCTTCTTCTGCAAAATCAAAGATCGACGGATCAAACCCGAAGAAATTCATAGATGCGATGCTATCATAGGCAAGCGGATACCATTGGTCGTTTTCTGTATACTCCGCGTTGTTATGATCGGCTGCATGGCGGATCTTTGTGCGCTCGGTGATGCTGTCGAGCATGCCATTTTCATTGGCAACGCAAATACCACGAGAAACTGTACCATGCTCGGTGAGCGTGTTTTTCAGCACATAACCGACCATGCAAAAATGACCGTAGTCCGGAGACTGATTCATGTATTCAGCTGCCAGGCGATACGCCTCGGGGCCGTAATAGTCATCAGCATTGATAACCGAAAACTTTTCAGTTACGTTCTTTCTTGCGCACAGGAGCGCATGTGCAGTACCAAGCGGTTTTACACGTTCAGGCGGTATTACAACCGTACCTGCGGGAATTTCCATCCCCTGGAACGCATATTCTACATCAATCACTTTTTCGATACGCTTACCGATGGTAGAACGAAAAAGCTCGTAATTCTCTTCTTTAATAATGAATACAACCTTGTTGTAACCGGCGCGAATGGCGTCATATACAGAAAAGTCAATAATAAACTCACCATGCGGCGTCATAGGGTCAAGCTGCTTCAATCCACCGTAACGAGAACCCATGCCGGCTGCAAGAACCAAAAGTGTCATAAGATCGTTCTCCTTTATGTAATAGTATAAAGAGAGCAGATATTACTCTGCTCTCTTGCAAATTAGTCTGCGTATACGCTGACCTTCTTCTTATCTCTGGTCATATGCTCAAACTTAACCTTGCCGTTTACGAGAGCATACAAGGTATCATCGCTGCCCAGACCTACGCCTGTGCCCGGATGAATCTTGGTTCCGCGCTGTCTAACAATGATGTTGCCTGCCAGAACAAACTGACCATCAGCACACTTCACGCCAAGACGCTTGGATTCGCTGTCACGACCGTTTTTCGTAGAACCTACGCCCTTCTTGTGAGCAAAGAACTGCAAACTGAGTCTCAACATTCTCAAGTACCTCCATTCAGAATAATCGGCTTCGCCGAAACGATCTTAAACGATCAATGCTTCTACTTCTTCAACGCTGAGATAGTCATAATACTCCTCAACGAGATCGTTTAACTGGAAGAAGTAAGCCTGTATAAGTCCGGAAACGGCATAACGCTTGGCGTCGTCATCCTCATAAGCAGGAAGTGCACCACGCGCGATCACCTTGATGTCGGTCGTCTTCTCATCAATGATGTACTGCACATCTGATGCGTAAGAAATCTCTATCGCATTGATAATCAGCATGGTCATTGCGGAAAGTGCCGCACAAAGCACATCATCGCCCGCCTCACCGTAGCCGGTATGCCCGGTTTCCTCAAAGGCGTAAAAAACACCGTTGGACTTATAAAATGTGACTTTTGTCATAATTAGCCTGCGATCTTGGTAATGCGAACCTTGGTATAAGCCTGTCTGTGACCGATCTTCTTTTTCTCGTTCTTCTTAGCCTTGTACTTGAAAACGTAGATCTTCTTGCCCTTGCCGGACTTCACAACAGAAGCCTCAACAGTAGCACCTGCTACATAGGGAGCGCCAACAGAAAGAGTTTCGCCGGCAACGGCCAAAACCTTATCAAAGGTTACGGTAGCACCGTCTTCAACCTCGAGCTTCTCAATGAAAATCTCATCGCCCTCGCTGACTTTGTACTGCTTTCCACCCGTTTCAATAACTGCGTACACGAAAAGCACCTCACTTTCTTTACATAATCGCTACCACTTAGGCGGCATATGCCTTTAGGAGCCTAGGATAAGCGTCAAATTATTCTATCATATTGTTTCTGATTTGTCAATAGTTTTTCCATAAATTTTTGATAATTTTATTGTTGCATCTCTGCAGCGCGCAAAGCATTTTGCAACAGCATGGTAATCGTCATAGGGCCGACACCTCCCGGCACCGGCGTAATGGCGGAGGCTTTTTGCGAAACAGCCTCAAAATCTACATCCCCGCAAAGCTTTCCGTTTTCCATGCGATTGATGCCCACATCAATGACAACTGCGCCTTCTTTTACCATGTCTGCCGTAATAAACTTTGCTTTGCCAACTGCTGCTACCAAAATGTCAGCACGTCGAGTGACATCTGCCAGGTTTTTTGTGCGTGAATGGCATACGGTAACCGTTCCGTTTTTCTCCAACAAAAGCAGAGCTTGTGGTTTGCCAACAATGTTGCTCCGTCCGACAACCACGCACTCCTTCCCTGCTACCTCGATGTTGTAATATTGTAGCAGCGCCATGACCCCGGCGGGTGTACAAGGTAAAAATCGATAATTTCCGAGCATGATTTTGCCAACATTGGAAGGGTGAAACGCATCAACATCCTTATCGGGATGGATCGCAAGAACAATACGTTCTTCCGAGATATGTTTCGGCAGAGGCAATTGCACCAAAATTCCGTGAATGTTTGCTGCCGCATTCAAGCGGTCGATCAAGGCGAGCAGCTCCTCTTCGCTTGTTTCTGCAGGAAGCTGATAAACCTCGGAATATATTCCAACCTCCTCACATGCGCGATGCTTGTTGCGGACATATACCGAAGATGCCGGATCATCCCCCACAAGCACCACCGCAAGGCCGGGCGCCGCGCCGCTCGCTGCGGCAAACGCGGCTATTTTTTCTTTCAACTCGGAGCGCAATGCAGCCGATACTGCTTTTCCATCAATCATGGTAGCCATAAAATGCACCTCTTTCGCTATTTATTTTTCAGCAGATTTGTTTTTTGGTAAAATAGTAACCATTGCAAAATGATCTATGCAAAAGAATTCACGCATAGCAGCCATCGTTTCTTCGTATGTGATGCCGTTAATGATATCGCCCACCTCAAGCAAATCGACATTCATCATCCTGTACGATAACAGATTGTTGGCAATTTCCTCGGTAGAGTCAAAATCGCGAATATATTCTGCGTATAGTGCTTTTTTGACACGTAAGAAGTCCTCTCTTAGCGGCGGTGTAAGGCATACCTGCTCAATTTCACTAAGAATGCGCTGATATACAGCCTCGGGATCATCCGTCTCGCCGGAAAGCATAAAAAATCCGCAGGTGCGATAGTTTTCATATCCGGCCGAAAAACGAGCATTGATGAGTCCTTCGTTATACGCGTTTTCGTAGAAAGAGGAGGATGTGCCGAAGATCCAATCCGACACAATGCGAAACAACAAGCCGCGGCGCACTGCCTCGCATGTTCCGATCAAAGGCGATGTGTCTTTTATGCCGACAGCGAACAACGGTCGTGAAACATCCATAGAAACAGAACGACGTTTTTGAACAATGTTTGTTGGTTCTGCCTCGAAATATCGCTCGATATCTGCCTCTTTTTGTGTTGTTACATAGGTATCAACCAGTTTTTCTACGCGGTCGGGATCGATATCACCGCATACAACCAGCATCATGTTGGATGGTTTGTAAAACACATGATAACAAGTATACAGGTATTCGGGCGTGATTTTCGCAATTGATGCTTGCGTGCCGCATACGTTGATGCGCGTTGGATTACATACATACAAAGCCTCAAGCAGCTCGTAATATAATCGGCGCATCGGCATATCGTCACACATATCAATTTCCTGACCAATGATCCCCTGCTCTTTTTTCACGTTTTCCTCTGTAAAATAGGGATGCGTAACAAAGTCAAGCAGGATTTCAAGAGATTCATAGAAATTTTCGGTACAGGAAAATTCGTATGCAGTCATGTCTGACGAGGTAAAGGCATTCGAAGAGGCCCCTAGTGCTGCAAAACGTGCATCCGTCTCACTTCCATCCTCATTTTCAAAGAGCTTGTGCTCTAAAAAGTGGGCAATGCCATCCGGCACGCGTGTCCACTCCTTGTCGCCTTGCAAACGAAAGCAATTGTCAATTGCTCCGTATTTTGTGGCAAACAGGGCGTAAAACGTGGACATCTCTTTGGGAAATACGTAAATTTGCAAGCCGGTTTTGTGACGGATCAAATAATATTTTTCACGAAGGGTATTGTTTTCTTTGACAATTTTATCAGTCATCTTCTTCCCCTTCCTCATCTGTGCATGTGCCGTCACCGCGCAGAAAGTAAATCGTGTCCAGCGAAACCCTTTGGGCAATGGCAGCCACATCTTGAGCAGTTACCTGCATGATGCGCTCAATCACCTCTTCCGGTGTAAGGACACTCCCTGCAAGGATGCGCCGCAGGTACCAGACCTCCAATGCTTCAGGGCTATCATATAAGCTGCGATAGCCATTGGCAAGCGATTGCTTGGCATAATAGAGTTCTTCTTGGGAAATCTCGTTCTGCCGGGTTTTATCTAGCTGTAACAAGATTTCTTTGATAGCAACATCCTTCTGCTCGCGATCAATGCCGGCCGCCACATACATGATTCCATTCAAGAGATCGGCATGTGCATAGCAAGAATAGCAAAGGCTCTTCTTCTCGCGTACATTTAAAAACAACTTGGAGGATGGCGAGCCACCATAGATTTCGTTGAACAGCGAATAAGCAAATTGCGTTGTATCACCCAAAAAGACACCCGTACGAAAACCAAGTACTAGTTTTCCCTGTACGGCGTTGGCGGTTTCTTCATATTGCTTTGCTGTGTTTGCATGAAGAATGCGTGCTGATTGTGTTTGCGGAAGTTCACGCCCGTCCATTTTCGAGCAAAAAAACTCGGCAGAAACAGTTTCCAAAGCAGCCGGTGACGACGAACCAACATAAAAGATCTCTACCTGAGCATGGGCAAGCATGTGGCGGTAGCATTCTATTAGCTTTTGAGGAAGGAGGTTTTCAAAGTCTTCAACTGTTCCCAAAATCGGAATGCCGCTCGTCTCTCCCTCACACATCAGCATCGTGCAGCGGTGAATGGCGTACTGTTGCTTGTTGTTTATCATTGCACGAACGGCATCTGCGCAATTGCGCCGTTCCATATCGACGTATTCCTGTAAAAACAGACCGTTTTGCTGAATGGGTGAAAAAATTAAATCTCGTAAAACGGCAAGTGTTTCTGAAAACACATCGGCTCGTTCGTCCTGCGGCAAATATGCACGATCAATAAAATCGGCAGCAAAGGAAATAATCTGCTTGTCACCCCGTCCGTAATGCCGGACGTAAATGTCAGCCCCGTATAGCTCCTCTAACCGTTTGACGATAGCACGTCGATTCGGCAAGGATTCGCATCCACTACGCAAAACACGAGGAAGCAGCGCATAGTACGCTACGTTTTCTATGGAGAGCGGAAGAATAAAGTTCAGCGAAAAATACCCCGTCTTAAACCGGTCATTTTTTAAGTGGTTTAAAAAGATCCCCGGCTTCAACGAACAGCGATAAAGGCTCATTCTTGTTTCCTTTTTTGTTTTTATTCCATTATACACGGCTTTTATAGGAATTGCAAGTTGTTTTTATGAATTCCGCACTTTCCAGTAAAAAAGAACCGACATTGTCGGTTCTCTTTCTATCAATTTTCAAGCTGCTTACCAAGAAAGCCAGCTGCTGTTTGAATCAGCTTGGTTTCTAAATCGGTGGGAATACGATCAACCCCCTCACCATCGTGAGGTAAAACAGAGGCTACGCAGCCCACAATGTCTCCCTCTGTAATGATCGGCATGGCACAACTAACATAATAGGAGCCTCCATCTTCGATGACTGAAATGCGCTCTCCGTTCTCCTTGTGCGTGTAAATCGATCTGCCTTCAATGATCTCTTCAAAAGCGGATGAAACCTTTTTGTCTGCATATTCCCGTTTGGGCACACCGGCAGACGCGATAACGGCATCACGGTCACAGATGACAACAGCCATGGAACAGGTCTTTTGCAGCGTCTCTGCATACTGTGCCGCAAAGGATGCCATTTCACCGATCGGTGAATATTTTTTGAAGATTACTTCCCCCTCCCGATCGGTATAGATTTCAAGAGGGTCACCCTCGCGAATGCGCATTGTTCTTCTTATTTCTTTGGGAATGACGACACGTCCGAGGTCGTCGATGCGACGTACAATTCCTGTGGCTTTCATAATATATAAAAATCTCCTTGTTTTTACAGATTTGTACTGTTAGTATCTGCAAAGCAAGGAGATTTATACTGATTTAAAAAATAGATTTGCTACGCTTTTTTTACAACGGTTTTACTGTGCTTTTGAATTTTCGTGATCCAAGCTTCAACCTGCTGCTCTGTGGGTTGGCAGAAAGCTTGGCATTTTTCTGTTTTTCCGAGTTTTTTGTATTTGCTGTTGCCCAACGAATGATACGGCTCAATTTCAACAGCCAAAATATTTTTAAGAGAATTCGCAACGCTAATAATACCAAGAAGATGCTCCTCGGTATCATTTACACTTGGAATGATAGGACATCTTAAAATGATTTTGGAGCCAACAGCATCGATCGACTTTAAATTCTGAAGTATCAACCTATTACTCACACCGGTATATTCTTTATGTAATTTTTCATCGGTCAGCTTCCAATCATAAAGAAATATATCGGTATACTCCGCAATTTTCAAAATATCCTCTGTTTTGGCAAATCCACAGGTTTCAATACAGGTATGTATCCCATTCTTTTTTGCTTGCCTTAAAAGCTCATAAGCAAAATCAAACTGCATCAGCGGTTCGCCACCCGACAGTGTCAATCCGCCACCTGAATTATCATAAAAGACTTTATCCTTTAAAATTTCATTAAAAACCTCTTGAACGCACACCTCTTTACCGGAAAATTCCAGCGCATCAAAGCCACATTCTTTGACACACCGACCGCAGGAAACACAGTGGTTGCGGTCTATACTATGCCCGCCTTCAAAAGAATGTGCGTTTTGAGAGCAGACATCACCGCAGCGTCCACAACCTACACATTTTTCCGAATCATAAAGCAACTCCCGTTTGTAAAAATGCGATTCGGGATTATGGCACCACTTGCATCGCAACGGACAGCCTTTAAGAAATACCGTTGTTCTGATACCGGGACCGTCATTTATGCAAAATTTTTGAATGTTGAAAACAACACCGCTACACATTCTGTTCCATCCTTTTTGCAAGCTCGATGAATTCTTCTCGAGTATCTTTGCGCATTTCGTTGAAGCGTACACTAAAGCCTCCTTTTCGAACTATCACAAACGGATAATCCTCAGGGTTATTATGTGCCTTTTCAAGCAACTCGATATCGATGCTGTTGACCTGAAGCTGTAATCCGCCAAGCTGAAAATAGGTGCGGATAAGTGCCTTTATTTTATCCCTTGATTCTTTTGTTTCGAACCATTTCTTGTCAAAATACAGATCAATAGGCTGACCGCCTGAAAATTCGGTTTGGTCAAATGCTGTAGCTGATAAAACGTGACTTGTATGCTCTGTTTTTTTCAGTAAATTTGAAGGATTTGCATTTTTATTAACAGGTTGGCCTGCTTTTCTGCCGTCAAGCGTAGCGTAAAGAATTCTGCCATAACCAACGTTGACATCAATAGTATGTAAGGACGGTATAAACAAACGGTTATCGTGAGAAACCTTTTTACAAGCAGCAGATACCATTTTACATATCCGCTCAAAAATTGCATTAACACCCAAATCGTTCATTCCGTATTTTTTACATTCAGATATATCCGACAACAGTTTTTCGTAGCCCTCAAAATTCATTTTAGCTGCTGTGATAAAATTTTTTAGAGTATATTTTTTCTGTTCGTACACGAGTTCTTTTATTGCCACTAATGCATCACAGGTATTTACAAGCCCCATGGTTTCTACGGTTACGGTATTATACGTTGCGCTGTTTGCTCTGTCTCCGCAGTTTTCAATACACCCTTCAGTTATTGCAGAAAGCAACGGATCGGGGCAATTAGCCTCTTTTTCTACGGCTAACACCTCATATAAATTAGTGCAAAGCGCTATTAATTCTGAAAAATAGCTGTTATATTTCTGCAACAACTCCTCAAAATCGTTTATTTCTGTGGGGCGAGTCTCAAACTCAACATCCAAATTACTGTTGAGCGGTTTTCCGTGATTAACGGCAAGCTCTAACGGCAAATGGGAATTAAACATGATCCCCCACATATCTGCAAATTCTCGCCCCGCAAGAATAAGCCCCATACAGCTGTTGGCAGCAAAATCAACCGCCTCGCTTTCCGATACTCCTCTGCCCATGATAGCTTTGCGACACGGAAGTTCAGAATAAAACGTAGGCTGACCTATTTTAAACAAATCAAAATCAATGAGTGAATCCAAAACGTCTTCGGGCATATCAGGAGTTACGCGCACCGCAAAGATCGGTGCACGCAGTGACATTTCTTTTTCAACCTCGATCAATATTTTTGAAAGGTCATTAATCATATCTTGGCCCTTAGCGTCCATTCCGCCGATATTCATGGCACAAGCGCCGTCGCCGTAGGAGTCCAGAAGTACGAATAGGTTTTTTAAAATATCTTTGATCTCTTCTTTATTTCCGCCATCCGTTATATGTTTTTCGTAAAACGGATATAAATATTGATCTATCCGTCCTATGGAAATGCTTGCCCAACTCATTTCTGCCATTGGAATAAGGGAGTGCATTATCCAAACCGATTGCACCGCCTCAAGAAAATTATTCGCCCCACTGCGCGGCACACGGCAAAGAGCAGAATATATGCTTTCAAAACGTCTCTTTTGTTCTGACGTTTTTGAGTTTTTTGCTTTTTCATTAGCTACATCGGCAAAACGAAGGGCATATTCACAGGCGGCTTCAAGACTGATTTTCATAGCTTTTAGATAATCATTATCAGGGTTTTCTAAAATAGCTTGCTCTACGCGTGTAATATAATACGCCAATCCATTTTGAACAATCGTTTCATAGTCAATACAAGTGTGAGCGGATGTAAAAGCAATCTTGGTTTTTAAATCATTATCAAGATGCTTGATCCTTTGCCTTTGTTCATCGTTTAACACAGAAACGCGGGTAAAAGATCTTCTTTCCAATTCCATCACGTCACTTTTATTTTCAAAGCCATACCACCCCGCTATATGATCCGTGTCCATTAACTTTAATGGTATTTCTTCCGTTACGTACTTAAATAGCATAGCTTGGCGAATACATGGCGAATATCCTTCCAAGTCATCAAAATACTTGCTTTTTATATGCTCAATTATATTGTAATACATAATCCAACCTCCGATTATTTTTTTGTGCCAAGAATGAGCGAAATTTTCTTTGCTGCTGATAATACTTTTGGTAAAAGTTTATCTATAATTTCCTGACACTCTCCATTAACCGTAAATGCCGAGCATCCTATAGCAGCAATTACTTTACCGGAATAATCATATATAGGCGCTGCAACACAGGTGATACCGTTACCAAATTCTTCGCGGTCTGTTGCGTAACTATTTTGACGAACCGTTTCCAATTCTGTCAGCAAAGCGCTTTTTTCTGTTATGCTGTTCTCGGTGCGTTTATCTAATTGCCTTGAAACATAACTTTCAATAAACTCATCATCGCCGTATGCAAGCAATACCTTGCCGGGAGCGGAGCAGTATAGATCATATTCACCGCCAAGCTTACCGGCGACCCGTACGTCTTTTATACCATCAAGATGCTGCAGATACATTACCTTATCGTCTTTTAATATTCCAAGATATGTACTTTCACCTGTTTCATTTAACAGATCATGAAGAACAGGGGTAGCCGCCGTATTCAAGGAAAGTCTTGCAACCGGCTTTGATGCCAACCCAAAAAGCAAAAGAGTTAAGCTGTACTTTTGCCCGTTACAATATACCCACCCCTCATTTTCCAATGTGTTAAGTATGCGAAACACCATATTTTTATTAATTCCTGTTCCGCGACTGATTTCGGAAATGCCTGTTTCTTGCTCACATTCCGCAAGAAAGGTGATTATTTTTGTGGATGCCTCGGCTGCAGGTGCTAAATTTGACATACTCTTTCCTCGTTTCTTATATATTACGATGTTATAAGTATATCACGAGATTGCGTTTTTGTCAATAGTCAATAATAAAAGCGAGGTGAGTTTCACCTCGCTTTTGCTATGTATCTTATGTTTTTGTGCAAATTGAGTTCAATTAAAAACTGCTAAAAATCCAGTATTTATACGGGTTTCATAACCAAAAGCGACACAGGAACCTGTGTCGCTTTTGGTTGCGTTTTTAATGCTTTCTGTTGCACGTATCATCTGCCGAACGGCAGCCGGCCGAGAATTCACTCGTCGGAAAGGCCATGTTGCGGAAGAGGTTGCAAGGGCTGCTCGGCTCGTCGCAAACACATTCCTTATCCGGCACACAGTAATCCGAGGCCGAGATCAGGAATTGAGCCGGGCGCTCAATGCGGAAGACGGTGAAAATCCCAAGCGAAACATAGAGCTTATTCCCATCGTCGTTGTCACACACGTTATCAAGACATCCCTGATCCAAAATGTCCTGCGGGATGTCGCTCGCGGAGCAACAGGTATAGCAGGCACAATTGCAGGAACTTGGCTCAACAACGGTAGAGCCAAGTACAACAGGCTCTACCGTTTCTACCACGGCGGTAGGCAGATTGTTGGAGCGATGAGAGCCATTCCAGGGCGCACAGCGGTTTGCCTCAGGGGTGCTGCGGAAAATGCTGACATTCCCTTCTCCGCCAAACAGAACGACGGTTTTCTCTACCACGGCAATGCCGTCAAACGACTGGGATCTACCCATTCCGACACATGCCTCCAGCTTCACGTGAATATAGAAGCGTGCCGTAATCTGATAAAAGCCGCGATTGAACTGAATCGGGTCAACCGAGATATATGTCCAAAGAATTTTGGCACATACGACGCGCACGGTGCAGCCGACATGGTCAAGCAATTCCTGCCCGGCCTGGCTTACATAAACGCGGGCATTTTCATAGCAGTCTCTGTCGCGGCAAGAATCCAATACGCGATTGGTATCGATGCAGATGGTCTCTCTTCCACCGGAGGAGGCGCCGCCTGAGCTGCAGGAGCATCTGTTCTCTGACATTGATGTTATTCCCCCTAAAAAATATTATCGAGGACACATTACGCGCCTCGATAATATCATATGCAATTTTAGGGAAACTGACAAAGCAACAATCAGATGTATTTCTTCAACGCATCACTGCAATCTTCCACGGGCATGGATGCTGTTAAAACAACATTCAGATCAGGTGTCAAGGCAGTAATCTCCTCAACAAACTTTTCAAATGCCGGTACATCACCCTGGCAGATCTTCAGCGTGGAATCAATAAACAGATCGGTGATATCATGATCGCTTGCCACGATGCCTGCTACAAAGCCGTACAGTGCCTGTGCATCGTTGATCGCATAAGCGTCCGCATCGACCAATCTAGCCTTGTGAGTGATATCAAAATTCAGTTTATTTCCTTTTTCGATGCAGATAACGGAACCCTTACTCTTTTCAGCAGCCTCGTTTACCATACTGATCAGTGTTTTGGTCTTTCCAGTTCCTCTTACGCCGACAATCAGTTTTACCATGAATCCTTCTCCTTTACGATGGTTTTGTGGCAATTTACCACTTTCTATTTATATGATACACTAAAAACTATGAAATTTCAATAGAAAAATCAAATATTTTTCTAAAATTTTCTTATTTCATACGCGCAAGCAGTTCTTTTTGCGCTTCCTCGTATCCCGGCTTGCCCAAAAGTGCAAACATATTCTTTTTATATGCCTCTACACCGGGCTGGTCAAACGGGTTAACGCCAAGCATGTAACCGTCTACCGCGCACGCCAGCTCAAAGAAATAAATCAGGTAGCCAAGCGAGTGTGCAGAGCGATCATCAATCTCCAACAGAATGTTGGGAACGCCGCCATCCGTATGTGCCATCAATGTGCCGAGCATGGCAGTCTTGTTTACATAATCCAGTTCCTTGCCGGAAAGGAAGTTCAGCCCGTCAACATTGGACGGATCATCCGGAATGATAAACTTGCAGCCGCAATCCTTGACGTTCAAAACGGTCTCAAAGAGATTGCGTGTGCCATCCTGAATATATTGACCAAGGGAATGCAGATCGGTTGAGAAATTGACGGAATCCGGCAAAATGCCCTTCTGGTCCTTGCCTTCGCTTTCACCGAACAGCTGCTTCCACCACTCGCAGAACATGAGCATATAAGGCTCGTATCCAACCATGATCTCGGTTACCTTGCCCTTGCGATAGAGAATGGTACGCAGCGCAGCATACTTCATTGCATCATTATTCTCAATGTCATCGCTTGCAAGCTCCTTGCGTGCATCAGCAGCCCCCTGCATCAATGCATCAATATCAATGCCGGCAGCGGCAATCGGCAGCAGACCAACAGCTGTCAATACCGAAAAACGACCGCCAACATCATCCGGAACAACAAAGGTCTCGTATCCGCTCTCATCCGAGAACTTCTTCAGCGTACCACGGCACTTATCGGTGGTTACGAAAATGCGATCACGCGCGCCATCTACGCCATACTTGTTGACAAGCAGCTCGCGGAATACACGGAAAGCAACGGCAGGCTCGGTGGTAGTGCCGGATTTGCTGATGACGTTCAGGCAGATATCCTTCCCCTCACAAATGGAAAGCAGCTCAGAAAGCGCATTGGGGCTGATGTTGTTGCCTGCAAAGTAAATATCGGGAGTATCCTTTTTCAGCGAGTTGTAAAGCGGGGACTTTACAAATTCGATAGCGGCACGCGCACCAAGATAAGAGCCACCAATGCCGAGAACAACCAGAATATCGCAGGACTTCTTGATCTTTTCAGCAGCGATCTTGATACGGGAAAACTCTTC
The DNA here is from genome assembly GCA_017462545.1 of Clostridia bacterium. GTDB lineage: Bacteria > Bacillota > Clostridia > Oscillospirales > CAG-272 > UBA1740. Next base: position 34,949 of record JAFTQX010000027.1, on the reverse strand, counting down.
CTTATCATACTCTACGGGCAGATCGATCCAGCCAAGAAAATCATTGCCTGCACCGCTACGATCCATCAGCGTTTTGTAAGCGGCCGAGAGTGCGGGGCGAATGTTCTCTAATTCATGCGCCGCAACAAAGGGTGTGACAAATTTGTCATTAAGTTTTACAGTCATTTTAACCTCCGGCATACGTCAGAAGACGATTTTTTTGATAACAATATTATATAATGAAATCCCTTTCTTTTCAACTGTTTTTTGAAATTTTTATAACTTTATCCCCAAACAACTTTTGAAAAGGCGAACGAAGATCTCTCCAAAGGAAATTTTCATAATATCCTCGCATGTAACGATGTCTGTTTCTCCAATTAAACGATCATCTACATAATAAGCAACCGTCCCTATCTTCTCACCGGTTTTGATGGGAGCTGCCAAATATTCCGGAAGGTGCACCTCTTTCCTTATGCGGCTTTTGGCGCCCTTATCGATCAAGGTCGAAAATTTCAAGCTCTTTACACGACAAACATCAGTTGTGCCGCCTTTCACGGTCAGTTCTGTCAGATTACTTTCTTCTTCTGTGTAAACCGCATAATTGGCAAAGCCGTAGTCAAGCAGCTTCTTTGCTTCTTCATTACGGATATCTCTTGTGGGTGATCCCATAACCACGGCAATCAAATGCATTCCATCACGCAGAGCCGTAGCGCTAATACAGAATTTCGCTTTCGCCGTAGAGCCCGTTTTCAGCCCTGTGGCGCCGGGATAAAAGCGTACAAGGCGATTGGTGTTAGTCAAGCCGAAAGCACCCTCCCGCACGCTGTCCATCCATGTGGAGCTGTAGGTCAAAATATCGGGATAGGCGATGAGCGCGCGAGACATGATCGCCACATCTCGTGCACTGGTATAATGTGCTGTTGTCGTGTCATCTAAGCCGTTTGTGTTTTCAAAGTGCGTGTTATTCATCGAGAGGGCGGCGGCCTTTTCGTTCATTTTTTCGACAAAGGCTTCAATCGAACCGCATAAATGCTCGGCAAGTGCTGCGGCTGCATCATTGGCACTGGCAATCACAACCGACTTAACCATATCACGCACACACATCTGCTCGCCAACCTTTAAGTAGATCTGCGAGCCGCCCATCGATGCCGCGCGCTCGCTGGTGGTGACCTGTTCTTCCCAGGTTAATTTTCCCTGATCAAGCGCCTCCATCACCAAAAGGAGTGTCATGATCTTGGTGATTGAGGCGGGAGGCAGCTGCTCATCCGCGTTTTGCTCATAAAGCACACGCCCTGTTTCATATTCCATCAAAACAACCGAGGTAGCATTTAGCTGCAAATTAACGCCGGCATCTTCTCCGACGGGCATAGTATCCTCTGCCGATACAACAGGAATCATGCACAAAAGCAAGCAGCAAGCAAGAAGAATGGCTAACATACGTTTTTTCATATACAAGATCTCCTTGTTTTATTCTTTCGTCACATGTTATGAATCTTTTGCTGTAATTATCACGAAAAAAAGAAAAAGCCTGCAAAAGCAGGCTAATCTTCTTCGGTTTTGGCAAAAACCCCGATATCCTCATATCGTCCTTTGATTTGCATCAAGCCACGTTGAATGCCCTCAAAACGCATCCCGCATTTTTCCATCACACGGCGACTTGCTAAATTATCCTTCATGTATCGCGCCTCAATGCGGTGAAGACCAAGAACCTCAAATCCGTATTGCAATATTCTGCTTGCCGCCTCGGTTGCTATGCCGCAATTCCAAAAATCCGGATGCAGTACATAGCCAAGCTCAGCTGCATTGTTAGAAAAATCAATGTGGGCAAAGCCGCAAGTACCGATCATGCGGTTGCTCTCACGATGGATAACGGCCAAATCAAAAAACTTCCCCGTTCGATAGCAGGCCTCAACAAAGGCAAGATACCGCTTGGTATAAGTTAGATCCGGATGCTCATGCCACAAAAGATACCGCGTTACCTCCGGCCTTTTGGCATAGTCGAACATGTCAGATGCATCTTTTTTCTGCATTTTGCGAAACAAAAGCCGCTCGGATGCCAGTTGTTCTGTTTTTGCAAATAGGTGTGTGATCTCATTTTTTCTCATATAGAAACTTTCCTTTGCTTGACTATATTCATTATAGCACAGCTGTCAACAGAAAAGTAGAGATAAAATGCGAAATTCATAATTTATAGTTGATTTTTTTGTTGAAAAGTGGTAATATATTTTATCATATCCAAAACGCAAAGAGGGTTCAACGTGGAGAATAAGAAAAAACGATTTAAATTATTTGATTCCCAACGCGAAGGCCGCGGCATTGAAAAGGGTGACGTTTATACCAAAACCGATCTCAAAGGCTTTTTTTTGAAATATAAAGAGTGGTTTCCCAATCTGCTGACGGTCAACCTTCTCATGGTGCTTGGGAATTTTCCCTTTATTTTCGCATTGATCGCTATGACAACCTTTACCCGTGTCATGTACATGGCGCCGGCCTCATCCTTCTTCCCTGTTTTACGAGGCATCTTTTTGCAGGAAAGCGAAATTTCTGCCTCTACACTCATTTCCATGGGAACCGGCGGCATGCAAATTGAAGCAAACGCGATGACAACAGCGACCTATGTGCTGTTTGCACTCTCTCTGCTGGTGCTCTTTACCTTTGGCATCGTGAATGTCGGCAGCACGTACGTTCTGCGCAACATGGTAAAGGGCGAACCGGTATTTATCTTTTCGGATTTCTTTTATGCCATCAAACGGAATTGGAAGCAAGCACTCCCCTTTGGTATTTTAGATTCACTTTTCCTTGCGCTGATCACCTTTGACCTTTTTTATCTTTACACGGCAGATGGCGGCTTGATGATGAGCATGTTCTTCGGCATCACGGCGGCCGTTGCTCTGATTTACTGTTGGATGAGATTTTATATCTACATTCAGATGGTTACCTTTGATCTATCTCTGTACAAGATCCTGAAGAACTCTCTGATCTTTGCGCTGCTTGGCTTTAAGCGCAATCTCATGGCAACGCTGGGCATCCTTCTTTTGGTGGTGATCAATCTTTTCCTTGCGTTTGGAACGGGTGGATTTTTAATGGCGGCTGCTATTTTGCTTCCCTTTGTTCTTCTCTTCTCTAACGGCGCGTTTATGTCTACCTACGCGGCTTATTTCAAGATCAAGGAAATCATGATTGATCCGTACGAGGCCGAGCATGGCGCAGAAACAGAAGAGCCCATCGATGAGATCGATGAGCCCTTTGCAAACGAAATGGATGCAGAAAATGCCTGATTAACTGTCCTTTAGTGACAGTAGCTCAGATACGGTCACAAACTGATATCCGCGCTCCTTGAGCAAGGGTATCAGTTTTTTTAATGCCGGAATGGTCGTGCTTTCACCGCTGACATAGTCATGAAACAAAATGATATCTCCACCGCATACCTGGTTTTCAATCTCTCGCACGATTTCCTCGCTTGGCCGATGTGCCCAGTCTCTTGTATCAATGTTCCAGAGGATGGCCGTTTTATTGGTGCGTTCCAGCAACGCCGGCATGCCGTTGGAGCATTTTCCCTGCGGCGGCCGAAAAAGGCCGTTGCCCTGATATCCGATATCTCTTAAAATCGCATCTGTCTTTTCTATCTCTTCCTCAAGCTGAAAATCGGTAACTGTTTGTATCAAGGGGTGACCATAGGTGTGATTTCCAATTTCGTGATTCGCTGCAATTACACGCCGCATCACATCCGGGTACGCCTCAACATTGCTACCGATAGCAAAGAAGGTTGCACGAACATTCTCTTCCTTTAGAATGTTCAAGATCTCATCTGTAAAACGCGGGTGTGGCCCATCGTCAAACGTAAGAGCGATCACCTTTTCCGTAGTTGCGACATGATAATATACATCAAGCTGTTTTTGTGCATATAAAGTCGGGCAGAGTGCGAAAGCAAGAGCGATTACTATTACCACAGCAATCATGCGAAACAGGATGCTACGTTTCATGTTCACCTCGCCACCAGCTCATCCAGTGTACCAAAACGATACCCCTCCGCCTTCCACTGCTGGATGAGATCGCCAAGGATGGCAGCGTTGGTCGCCGAGGTGGGGTGTAATAGCAGCACCGCGCCGTTATGCATATTGTCTATGATTTTTTTCTTTGCCTCTTCTGCGCTCGGCTGCTTATCATTATCCCAGTCCGCATAGGCAAAGCTCCAAAAAATCGTTTTATAACCCAGCTCTTGCGCGTACTTCAGATTGTCCTCGCTATACTTCCCCTCCGGCGGGCGGTAATAGCGCGGCATATCCTTTCCCGTTTGCTCGCGATATATATCAGCAAGTCCATTTAGCTCGGCAGAAAATTCTTCACGCGACGAGCAAGACATATCCTTATGATTTTTTGTATGATTACAAACTAGATGCCCCTCGTTTATCATTCGCTCAACGAGCGAACGCTCATTGAGTAAAATGTTTTTCAGAACAAAAAACGCGGCAGGCACCTCTTCCTTTCGCAAAACATCCAAAATTTTTACCACATTCCCATTCTCATATCCCGCATCAAAGGTCAGATAGATCACCTTGTCTTCTGCTGTATCGCCGTGCTTTTTGTCAATATAATACGCATCGTACTTTTCAAAAAAAGCCTGCTGACGATCGGCAAGAGGTTGCTTGTGCTCATTGTTTCGTTTCACATACCAATGGTATGCCTTACCTGTATTGCTTGCGGCGGCGCATACATGCTGTAGCATAACGGGTGATAAAAGAAGGACAAGACCCAGCACAAGGGATAACAATTGCTTTGAATATTTTTGAAGTTTCATGAATTCACCTGTTTTGTTCAATCTACAAATATAGTTTTCACGCTTCACCCTGCATATACACATTGTAAAATCAACCAGAAATATAAAAAAGGCGAGAATACATCTCGCCTTTTTTGTCGTTCATTACTTGTACTTGCGCTTTCTGGCTGCTTCGGACTTCTTCTTGCGTCTTACGCTCGGCTTCTCATAGCACTCTCTCTTACGGAGCTCAGTCGGAACGCCGGACTTTACATACTGCCGCTTAAAGCGACGCAATGCGCTGTCGAGTGTCTCATTTTCTTTCACTCTTACTTCTGCCATCGTATATCCCCTCCCTTCGCGCATGCAAAGAGAACATCGTCTCTAAAACATCGAGAATATTATAACGCATTCAGATGGAATTGTCAAGTACTTTCACTATATTTTGCAAGTTTTTCTTACAAAATATTATTTTACAACGAAATTAACAATCTTCTGCGGCACTACGATCTCTTTGAGAATCGTCTTGCCGGCCAGCAACGGGCTGATCTTTTCATCGTTCTTGGCAATGGCAAGAACGCCATCACGGTCAAGCGCTTTATCAACAGCAATGACGCCACGCACCTTACCATTGATCTGAACAGCCAACTCTACCGTCTGATCGACTGTAAGCGATTCATCATATTCCGGCCATGCAGCAAGTGAGCAGAGCCCCTTCTCGCCAAGCATCTCCCACAGCTCCTCGGCAAGGTGCGGTGCAAACGGGCACAGCAGACGAACAAGAATGCCATACTCCTCTTTTGCAATGCTCTTCTCTTCAAAGATGGTATTGAGCAGGCCCATCATGGAAGCAATTGCCGTGTTGAACTTCATTTCTTCAATATCCGTTCCCACCTTGCGAATCGTCTTGTGAATTGCGCTGATTAAGGCAGGAGAGGACGGTTTCTCGGAGATAAAGTCATATGCATCGGCAAAGCGATCCAAGAAACGCTTTGCACCGCGCACACCGGCATCCGACCAAGGTGCTGCGCTGGCATAGTCGCCCATAAACAGAATATATGTTCTCAGCACATCTGCGCCGTATGCATCAACAACCTCATTGGGATCAACGACATTTCCTCTGGATTTACTCATTTTTTCGCCGTCCTGACCGAGAATCAAGCCCTGCGCTGTTCTCTTGGCATACGGCTCATCGGTATTCACCTCGCCGATATCATACAGGAACTTATGCCAGAAACGAGAGTAAATCATGTGGCGGGTAACATGCTCCATGCCGCCATTATACCAGTCAACAGGCATCCAATACTTCAGCTTTTCGGGATCTGCCAAAGCATGCTCATTGTGCGGGTCGATATAACGAAGGAAATACCAAGAAGAACCCGCCCACTGAGGCATGGTATCCGTCTCACGCTTGGCAGCCTTTCCGCAACGCGGGCATGTGCAATTGACATACGATTCTACCTTTGCCAGAGGGCTTTCGCCGCCCTCACCGGGCGCAAACTCCTTCATTTCGGGCAAACGAAGAGGAAGCTCATCGTAAGGCACGGGAACCATGCCACAATGCGGGCAATGTACGATCGGAATCGGCTCGCCCCAATACCGCTGACGGTTAAAGGCCCACTCCTTCATCTTGTACTGTACGCCTGCTTCACCAATGCCGCGCTCCTCCAGATGTGCAATCATCTTGGCGATTGCTTCCTTCTTGGTAGAAATGCCATTCAAAAAACCGGAGTTTATCATATTACCGTCACCGGTGTAGGCCTCGCTTGCAACGTCTCCCCCCTCGATAACGGGGATAATGTCCGCGCCGAACTTCTTAGCAAACGCATAGTCACGCTCATCATGCGCAGGAACTGCCATGATCGCACCGGTACCATAGCCCATCATAACATAGTCAGCAATATAGATCGGAATCTGCTTGCCGGATACGGGATTGATTGCCGTAATACCGTCAAGGCAAACGCCGGTCTTGTCCTTGACTAACTGCGTACGGTCAAATTCGGATTTCTTTGCGCATTCCTCGCGATAGGCAACAACCGCATCCATGTTGGCAATGCGGTCTGCAAGTTTATCAATCATCGGGTGCTCGGGTGCAATAACCATAAAGGTAACACCAAACAGCGTATCAGGGCGCGTGGTATATACACGCAGCTTTTCATCTACATCTGCAATCGAAAAATCAACAAACGCACCGGTGGACTTACCGATCCAGTTCTCCTGCTGCAGCTTGATGTTCGGCAAGTAATCTACCGTATCCAAGCCGGTAAGCAGACGATCGGCATATGCCGTGATGCGCAAATACCAAACATCCTTGGATTTTTGAATGATGTCGCTGTGGCAGATATCGCATTTGCCGCCCTGCGAGTCTTCGTTGGAAAGAACGACCTTACAGCTCGGGCAATAGTTTACAAAGGCCGTATCACGGAAGACCAGCCCCTTTTCAAACATCTTCAAAAAAATGTACTGCGTCCACTTATAATATGCATCGTCCGTGGTATCGATCACACGGCTCCAATCAAAGGAGAAGCCAACACGCTTCAGCTGATCGGTAAATCTCTCAATGTTTCGATCGGTCAAGGCACGCGGGTGGATCCCGGTTTTAATGGCAGAGTTTTCGGTGGGAAGACCATAGGCGTCAAAGCCAATCGGGAACAGAACATTATAGCCCTGCATTCTTCTCTTGCGGCTGATAACCTCAAGACCGCCATAAGCTTTGATGTGACCAACGTGCATACCGGTGCCACTGGGATACGGGAATTCAACCAAGCCGTAAAACTTGGGCTTTTCGCTCATATCCTTTGCTTCAAAGGCATGCTCCTCTTCCCAACGCTTTTGCCATTTTGTTTCAATGCTTTTGTAATCGTACTTCATGCTTCTATTTCTCCGGCTTCTATTTTATTTTTCATTTCTTCAAAAAGATCTGTCAGATCAATCTCTCCTTCGGGCGGCAAGAGGCGCTCAAGATTATAATACTCTCTTGCATCCCGTGTAAAGACGTGTACCAGCACGGTGCCAAGGTCAACCAGCAGCCATTCGCCGCCATCACGCCCCTCTGTACGCAGTGTATTTACCCCGCAAAGACCAAGGCGATAATCTACCTCATCAGTCAGCGCATGCGCGTGGGTGGAGGCGCGTGCCGTACAAATCACATAATAATCAGCAATCACCGTCGTTTCCTCTACATGGAAAAGACGAATGTTGATGCCCTTCTTCCGAAACAGCGCCAAGGCTGCCTCTTCGGCGATTTTGCGTGGGTCTTTGCTCAAATCACGCCCATTCGGTTGTTTTTCAGTAATCTCCATACAATCAGTCCTTTTTTAAAATATTGATATCGGTAATCTCTTCTGCCGTGTACACGCGATACGGCATGGTGGCAGAAAAGTAGATATTCGAAATGTTGGTGTTTTCACGATAAAAGCGTCCTTGGGGGTCAAACGTGTTTTTATCAAACGGTACAGACGGCGCAAAAAAACGATTCATAACCTCGCAGGTTGCATCGCGGTTGATAATATAATACCAAACGCCGTTGTCTGCACAAATAGCCTCGCCTGGGATAGATAAAAACTGCGTAGAAAGCGTTTTCCTTGCAGCAAGCACTTCACTGGCAATAGAAAGCAGCTGTGATCGATCTCCCAAGAAACAAAGCTGATCGCTGTACTGGATAAACAGCGAAAGCATATCCATGACGGTCATATTTTTGATCACATGCTGCAAGCATGCAGCAAAAAAGATCTTTTGCGCATCTAAACGGCCAAGATCACCCTCTATATAGCCGCTGCGATACCGCACAAACTGCTCAGCAGTTTTTCCATCAAGCACGGTGTCCCCCTTGCGAAGAACGATCGACAGCCCCTGGTAAGGATCCTCATAGCTCATATCAAACGGAACGGTGATAGGCACCCCGCCAACCGCATCAACCAAAGCCCCAAAGGTGGAAAGATCCAAGCAAGCGGCAACGTCGATCCGAATGGGAAATGCCTCGGAGATGGTATTGACCGTATAGGCCAATGCCTCACGATCCGCCATGCCGTTTGCCCGACACGCAGCATAGATGTGGTTCAGCTTTGGTGTATCATCTGCCCCCTCGATATACATATCACGAGGCAATTGCATAAGCGTAAGGTTGTTTTCTCTGCTTTCATAACGGCCAAGAACCACAACGTCACTATTACAGGCAGCCGAATCAACGCCCAGCAAGAGAAAGGTAACCGATGAAGGGGTTTGAGAGGTCGGCATGCTTTGTATTGCAGCCGGTGACACATGACCAAGCAAAACGGCACATACCAACGCCAAGCATATAAAAAGAAACACTTTTATTTTCATCTTCAAAACTCCGGACTAATATTTATATTAGTCTCGTTTTGAAGATCAGGGATTATGCTTGTTAATTTCTTCAATCAAAGCGTTGCGAGAATCAATGGTCGCCGGCGCAATCACGCAACCTTCCTTCAGCAAGGAAACAATCGTCATATCAAACGAGCGCAACAGCACGCGATTCAAGTGTGCCAAGCGTTCCTCTTGCGACAAGGCGAAAATTGGTTCCCAAAATGCTTGTCGTAGCATCACGCAATCATCAAACGTGCGTGTCTCTTCGATATAATCAGCCAAATACAGCAGCTTGGCAAACAGAGACATCTCCCGCGCGCCGGTTGTGTGCTTGGCAATCGCATCCAGTATGACGGGATCGGCGAATGCGGAAAATTCATCTTGTATAACGCCAACTGCCGTACGAGCATGAAATATTTTCGGTGAGAGACGATCTACCTCGGTAACCGGGAGATGATAGCGACGACACAATTCCAACTGCTCTTGTGTCGTATATTCTTTTGTGACATCATGCAGCAGCGCGGCAGCACGCAAACGAAGGATATCTTGCGGCAGATAGATTTTTCCTAACTTAACAATCTCTTTTTCTACACCAAGCGTATGCAAAAAACGATGTTCTTTGATGCGCCCGGATAGCGTCTTGCGCAAGGAATCAAGAGCTTTTTCTGTTATGCACGGTAAAGATTCCATGTATCAATGTACCTCCTCACCTGCGGTGCAAGATATGCAGATGTATCGCAGCCACCTTGAATCGCCGTGCGCAAGTCGCTGGACGAAATCATCAGCGCATCGCAGGCAAGTGGCCGCGTGGTGGCGTGGTATGTCTGCCTCAAAAAATCTTGCTGTTTTTTTAGTTTTTCAGGAATGCCGTCTCCGGCTTCTCCCGTTTCACGTTGTACAAAAACGATTTCAGCCAACTCAAAAATGCGCTCCGGCTGATACCATTTGTCTAGTGTCAAAAACATATCGGTACCGCAAAGCATCACCAAAGTTGTATCGGCAGCCTTCAACTCTTCTAACGTCAGCACGGTATAGCTCTTGCCCCCACGACGAATTTCTATATCGCTTACTGTTACGGGTAGCCCTACAAAAGCAAGCTTACACATGGCAAGGCGTTGTTCCGGTGTGGCATCCCCTTGTAATTGCTTGTGTGGCGGCATAAGTGCCGGTATGACATAGACAGCATCCAGGCGCTCCTGCGCAATAAACGCCTCTAGTGCGCGACGATGACCGAAATGTGGCGGCGAAAACGTACCGCCGTAAATACCTATCCGCTGATGGCTCATGGCAAAAAAATCTTTTTGTTTTCTTGTGACTCGCGATACAAAACGATCTTGCGACCGGTAACCGCTACGACAGCCGCACCAATCACATCAGAAATCATATCTGCTGCCTCTCTTGCCGAAACATAGCAGGTTTCCAGCACCGTGATCTTAATCAACTCGCGCGCCTCAAGGGCGTTAGAGAGCTGCTTGTAGATCTCACCGCTAATGCCTCCCTTTCCGATTTGAAAAATGGGTTGCATGTTGTTGGAAAGTGACCGCAAGTACGCGCGGCTTTTACTGTTGAGCGTAACGGGAGGTGTGATATATTCAGAGAGCTTTTTACAAAAATCCTTCATGGCCTTACCACGGTGGCTGACGCGATTTTTCATGTCCCCGCTGATTTCGGCAAAGGTTCTTTGATATCCGGGATAATAGAACAGCGGGTCATAGCCAAAGCCACCGTCGCCATGATATTCACGCAAAAGCAATCCCTTACAGCTGCCCTCTACCGTGAATTGACGTCCATCCGGAAACACGCAGGCAATGGCGCAAACGTATTGTGCCGTACGTTCGTTGTCCGGCGTGTTTTCCAGTTCTGCCAATAGTTTTTGGTTGTTTTTTTCATCATCACAAGGCTCGCCGGCATATCTCGCAGAGTAAACGCCGGGCGCACCACCAAGCGCATCTACCGCAAGACCGGAATCATCTGCGACACCAATGTAGCCCAAGGACGCCGGCACAGAAGCTTTAATCAGCGCATTTTCGCGAAAGGTTTTGCCCGTTTCTTCGATCTCATCGGTCATCCCGATATCATCAAGAGACAGAACATCAATATCCGCCAGCATGCCGCCCTGCTCCTTTAGCAGCGTCAGCACCTCGGCAATTTTTTTCTTATTTCTGGAAGCTAGTACGATTTTCATAATTATTCAAACAAAGCATCGGTAAATGCGTCAGCATCAAACGGACGCATATCATCGATCTGCTCTCCCACTCCAATAAACTTAACCGGGATGCCAAGCTCACGGCGAATTGAAAGCACGATGCCGCCCTTTGCGGTGCCATCCAGCTTGGTCAGAACAAGACCGGTGATCTCGGCCGCGTTCTTAAATTCCTTTGCCTGGTTGACCGCATTCTGACCTGTGGTGGCATCCAGCACCAGCAGCGTTTCTCTCGCGCTGTCCGGGAGCTCACGACAGATCACACGATTGATCTTGGCGAGCTCGTCCATGAGGTTCTTCTTGTTATGCAGACGGCCTGCTGTATCAATCAGCAGCACATCGGCATGACGGCTCTTGACTGCCTGAATCGCATCAAACACGACCGATGCCGGGTCAGCCCCCTGCCCTTGCTTAATCAGATCAACACCGCTGCGCTCACACCAAACGGCAAGCTGCTCGGTGGCTGCCGCACGGAAGGTGTCAGCCGCTGCAACAACGACCTTCTTCCCCTCATGCTTCAAGGCTGCGGAGATCTTGCCGATAGAGGTCGTTTTTCCAACACCGTTGACGCCAATGACCAAAATCACCGACGGCGTTGTCGAAAGATCAAGCGGCTCATGCTCGCCAATCAGCTCGCGAACGATCTCGCGCAATGTGGCGCGAACATCATCTGCTTCCTTAATACGGCCATCGCGAATTCTTTCGCGCAGCGTGTCAAGAATTTCTTCTGTCGTCTCAACCCCTACATCGGCAGTAATCATCAGCTCTTCCAGCTCGTCCAGAAAATCTTCATCGATTCGAACAAAGCTCTTGAGCAGATTATCGATCTTGCCAAACAGGGCGTTTTTGGTTTTCTGCAAACCATTTTTCAACTTCTCAAAGAAGCCCATCTGTAAACTCCTTACTTCTGCTTTCCATTTCATTAATATCCAATGCAATTACCCGGGAAATACCGCGCTCCGGCATCGTAACGCCGTAAAGACGATCCGCAATCTGCATGGTACCGCGGCGGTGCGTAATCAGAATAAACTGGGTCTCGCCGCAGAATTTTTTGATATACTCGCCCAAGCGATAAACGTTAACCTCGTCCAATGCTGCCTCAATCTCGTCAAGCAAGCAGAACGGCGTGGGATTTACCTTCAAGATCGCAAAGAAGAGTGCACAAGCAACAAATGCCTGCTCACCGCCTGAAAGCAACGCAAGGCTCTTGATGATCTTGCCGGGAGGCGCCGCCTTGATCTCAATACCGCAATTCAAAACATCCTCGGGATCGGTTAAGAACAGCTCAGCCTGGCCGCCGCCAAACAATTCACGGAAGACAACACCGAAGTTCTTGTTGATCTCTGTAAAGGCTGTGATGAAGCTTGTTTTCATCTCTGCCTCGATTTTTGTTACGATTCCAGTCAGCTCTTCATAGGAGTGATTGAGGTCATTCACCTGCTCGGAAAGCGTTTCATACCGGTCTTTTACTTGATCGTATTCTTCAATTGCAGCAACATTTACAGAGCCGAGCGCCTTGATCTTCTGTCTGCATTCGGTCTGTGTAGCAACAAAGGCACCGTGGTTCTCTGCCGTAACGGGCGGATAATCCAGTTTGCGTGCATTCTCTGCCGTCAACTCATAATCATCAAGCAACTTGGAGCTGAGACGATCAAATTCCTCTGTCAGACGCTCCAGCTTACGCTTGTTGCGATTATCAGTCTCCACGCAAAGATCCTTTTGGCTTTGTTTGTTGCGAATTTGCAGCTTCAACTCGGCAAGACGCTTGTCAAAGTCATCGCTGTCAGACTCAATATTCTGACGGTTACTGTCAATCTCCGTCAAAGATGTATCCAGTTTCTCCCGCTCACGGCGATTGAGCTCGATCTCTGTTTTATGGTCAAGCAACCAGGCTTCATGCTCGGCAATGCGATTTTGTTGCTCGCCGTTATCCAGCTTAATCTCCTCAATACGCGCTTTGGCAATCTCAATGGCGTTTCTCGCCGCAGAAATTTCACCACGCACCTCAGCAATGCGAATCTGCACGTCAGAGGCTCTGGAAGCAAGTGTATCCTTTTCGTCAAGAATAGCATTTTTATCAATTTCAAGCGCATTCCGACGATCGGCAATCGCGGCAATCTTTGCCTCGTATTCGGCAAGCTCAAGACGAAGCTTCTCCATCTCTTCGCCACTTTCACGCTCGGTTTCAGCAATGGAATTATAGTCTGCCCGAAGTTTTTCTATCAAATTCTCGTTTGCCTCCAGCTTGGCATTCGCACTATCCAATGCGGCAAACTGGGCACGCGACATTGTGAGCAGCAGTTCCTTTTGTTGCTCTGCCTCTCGCACGGTATTATGAATATCCTGCAGCTTTTTATCAAGGTCCGCAAGATTCTTTTCTGCTTGCTTGATGGTTGCGGAAAGCTTTTCGGCATCCTTCTTCATGCTTTCGATCTCGGAGGCGCGGCTCATAATGCCGCTATCATGCTTGACAGAGCCGCCCGTAAACGAACCGCCCGCATTGATGACCTGGCCATCCAGCGTTACAATTTTGACCCGATAGCGAAGGGCCTTGGCGGCCTCTGTTGCGTGATCGATATGATCAAATACAACGGTACGCGCAAGCAACCATTCTACAATGTCGCGGAAGGTATCGTCAAAGGAAACCAGCTTGTCCGCACGGTTCACATATCCTGTAAAGGAGGATGCACGGCGAATTTCATCAGTCTCGCCGGAAGAACGGATCGCGCTGATCGGATAAAAGGTCGCACGCCCTGCACGATTTTCCTTCAAGCAACCCATAGCAGCCTTGGCGGTGCTCTCATTATCGACTACAATGTTCTGAATGCTGGCACCAAGCGCGGTCTCGATGGCAATGATATAATCCTTCTCAGTCGAGATAATCTTGGAAAGCGGGCCGTAAATCTTACCAGCACCACGAATGGCATTCTGTTCGTATCGCTGCATAACAAAGCGAACGCTGTTGTTATAGCCCTCAAAATGCTCTTCCATGCGTTGCAACGTTTCTACGCGCTGCAAAAGCGAGCATTTTTGTACCTGATAGCCGGAAAGCTCGTTCACCTTTTCGCTACGGGAGGAATTGCCTTGCTCGGTTTCTTCATTACCGTTCGTAATGATAGCGTCAAGATCCGCAATTTTGTTTTTGAAGCCCTCGGCGTTTTTCTCGCACCGCTCAGCCTCCTTGCGAAGCTTCTCACCGTCCTCTTCATAACGGTGAATCTCGGCAAGCAGGCTTTCAGAACGGTCATTTCCGCTCTCGCGCGTGTTCTTCAACACATCCATCCGCACACGAAGATCAAGGGCTGCATTTTCTAACTCTTTAGATGCCTCCAGCTCACGGCTAAGATCATTTTCTAATGCCTGTGCCACTTGCATTTTTGCCTGTTGCTCGGCAAGCAGACCAAGATGCTCGTCAGCTAAATTGTCCTCTTGTTCGTTCAAGCCGCTGATTTTTGCCTCATATGTGCGACATTCCTCGGCCATGGTTACCAGGGTCTGATTGGAGGTATGCATGCGCTGCTTGCAATCAGCAATCATCTCCTCGCGATGCTTGGCCTCTTTTTGCAGCAACTGGAATTCATTATCCAAATGGTTGATATTCTTTGTATGATCGCGAATTTGTGTTAAAAGCTGTTCAGAACGCAAGCGATTACTTCTCTGCTGCTCATCAAGCCGGTCGTTTTGTGCCTCCAAGGAAGCAAGAGACTCTGCAATCAAGGTCAATTCGTTTTCTGAAAGCGAGCAAGCCTCCTCACACGCACGAATATCCGAGCTCAGTTTTTGTGTATCATACAGCCAAAGAGCGACATCTGCCTTCTTTTTTGTGTCGTAAAGCTCAAGGTAGCGGCGAGCCTTTTCCGAGTCGCGACGAAGTGGTTCAACGCGTCCCTCCAGCTCGCTCAAAATATCACGCACGCGCACCATATTGTTTTCGGTATCCTGGAGCTTGCGTTCCGCCTCTTGCTTTTTAAAGCGGAATTTGGAAATACCGGCAGCCTCTTCAAAGAAGTTGCGACGATCCTCGCTCTTTTTGGAAAGAATCTCCGCAATACGCCCCTGACCGATGATAGAGTATCCCTCACGGCCAACACCGGTATTCATAAACAATTCGTAAATATCGCGCAAACGGCAAGGCTTGCGATTAATAAAATACTCACTCTCTCCTGCCCGATAATAGCGGCGGGTAACAACAACCTCGTCATACGGCAGGTTGAGTGCGTGGTTTTTATCTGTATTATCAAAGCAGACAGAAACCTCGGCAAAGCCCATCGGGCGCCGATCGTTTGTGCCGCCAAAGATGACGTCTTCCATTTTTGTACCGCGAATGCTACGGCTGGACAATTCGCCCAATACCCAACGCATAGCATCCGAAATGTTGGATTTACCACTACCGTTAGGGCCGACAACCACCGTCGTTCCGCGTTCAAAATTCAAGACCGTGCGGTTGGGAAATGACTTAAAACCATGTAATTCCAGTGACTTCAGATACACGGACTATTCTCCTTCTTTGTAAATAATACCACTTATATCAAAGCAGATCACAAATTTCGAGCACCAAAAAGCAACAATGCTTCTCTTGCAGCAAGCTGCTCTGCCTCTTGCTTGGTGTGCCCTACGCCCTTACCGATCACATTGCTGTTTAACAAGGCCTCTACATGAAAGATCGGATCGTGCACAGGCCCCTGCGTAGAAACCACGCGATAATCCAGCCTTTCATTACCATCCTGTTCCACCAATTGTTGGAGACGGGATTTATAGTCTCCCGTGCGCAATTGCTCACAGGCGACCAGCTCCTCTTCAAAAAGCGGATATAGCACGGCAGGCATGATTTCCACCGCCTGCGCGGCAGAATCCAAAAATACGGCACCAAGCAATGCTTCAACCGCATCTGCCAGGATCGACCGTTTTTCACGTCCACCCTGTCGCTCTTCTCCACGACCAAGCTGCAAATATCGGCCAAGCGATATCCGCGAGGCAACACGTGCTAACGTAGCCTCACACACAAGAAACTGACGATAGAGGGACAATACCCCCTCAGACGCGCCGGGATATCGGCGATACAGCAAATGACTGACAGTCATCTGAAGGATCGCATCACCAAGGAATTCTAGACGCTCGTTGTTTTCAGCGGTGCTCTTGTTTTCGTGTGAATAAGAAGAATGAGTGAGTGCTGTAAGAAGTAACGATTCATCCTGAAATGTATAGCCGATCGCCGCCTGTAAGACGGAAAGATCCTTTTCTGCCATCTCTCATTCCCCCTTCGCAAATATTAAACAGGTTCTGTACCGTTTTCGCTTTCTGCTTTTTTCTTCTCTCTCTCCTTGAGATCCAATTCGGCTGCCATTCTGGCAATTTCACGATTCATGCCGGAGCTTAAAAATGCAATCGTTTGCAGGACCGCATTTTTTACCGCCTTGGCATCGGAGCTGCCATGCGCCTTGATAACCGGCTTGGAAATGCCAAGCAACGGTGCTCCACCATATTCGGAGGCATCAAATTGCTTTTTCATAGCAGAAAGCTGCTTTTTCATCGCAATTGCCGCCACCTTGGTAGCCGCATTTTGTGTAAAAAGCTGTTTGAGGGTGGAAAGCATGAATTTACCCATTCCCTCTGTATATTTTAGAACGATATTACCGGTAAAGCCGTCTGCCAGCAGAACATCACAGGAATCGAATGGAATGTCCTTGCCTTCGATATTCCCGACAAAATGAAAATCCTCATTGACGGACAGCTTTTCGTATGCCTCTAATTGCAGCGGCAAGCCCTTTGTAGCCTCTGCGCCATTGTTCAGAAGACCAACGCGAGGACGGGATAAGCCATGCACCTTTTCCATATAGAAAGACCCCATATAAGCAAACTGCTCAAGATCATCCGGTGTAACATTCAGGTTGGCACCGGCATCCATCCACAGAACAGGCTGCGGGAACGGCAATACTGTTGCGATCGCTGCACGACGAATGCCTTTAATTCTGCGCACAAGCAGCGTAGCACCCGCCAGCAATGCACCGGTATTTCCCGCACTGACAAAGGCGTCTCCTTCTCCTCTTTGCAGCATACGAAGACCAACACCCATAGAGGATTCGCTCTTCTCATGGATAATTGCCAGTGGCTTATCCTCCATGCCTATCACATCATCAGCATGTACAACCTCAACCGAGGAAAGCGACAATGCATTTTCTACAGCGACGCGCTCAATGGTTGCTTGATCGCCGACCACGGTAACAGATACACGGTACTCCTCCGCTGCCATGATCGCGCCCTTTAGCAGTTCAAGCGGCGCATGATCGCCACTCATCACATCAATAATAATCTTCACGAAAAACCTTTCCGCCCGCCGTGGGGCTTAACAAGTCAATTTGCAGAAAGCATCTCTTTCAATACAGAAAGCGACCGTTCTGCATAGGCCTGATTTCTGGCAACCTTACCGCCCTTCACCCTTTTCTCAAGCGGCGCAATCACACCAAAATTTGCGTTCATCGGTTGAAAATTCGATGCTGTCGATTCGCTGATATAATGCGCAAGTGCGCCAATCTCCGTCGTTGCGGGAAAATCGATCTTCTCTTCTCCCCGCGCAAGACGGGCGGCATTTACGCCCGCTACATAGCCAGATGAGGTTGATTCCACATATCCTTCCACGCCCGTCATCTGCCCTGCAAAAAACACCATCGGCTTTGCCTTCATGGAATACTGCGGTGTCAGGATTCCGGGTGAACGAAGATAGGTGTTACGATGCATAACGCCATAGCGGAAAAACTCAGCATTAGCAAGACCAGGAATCATACGAAAAACCCGCTTTTGCTCGCCAAACGTAAGATGCGTCTGAAAGCCGACTAAATTGTACATGCTTCCTTCACGATTTTCGCGGCGAAGCTGTACCACGGCATAAGCCTCTTTTTCGCTGCCCGGCAACGGCAGGCCAACCGGCTTCATCGGACCGTAGCGCAAGGTATCATATCCACGATGCGCCATCACCTCAATCGGCATGCATCCCTCAAAAACCTTGGGATCCTTGCCCTCTTGCGCCTTGGCATCAAAGGATTTGAGTGCTGCCACCTCTGCACCAATCAGTGCATTGTAAAAGGCATCATATTCCTCCTTTGTCATCGGACAATTCAGGTAATCGGTAGGATCGCCCTTGCCGTAACGAGAGGCAAAATAAGCAATATTGGTATCAATGGTTGCTGCATCCACGATCGGCGCAGCCGCATCGTAGAAATAAAGCTGACAATCGTTTCCGAGCAGTCTGACAATTTCCGCAGCAAGCGCATCGCTCGTCAGCGGACCGCTCGCGATGACGGTAATCACACTGTCATCAATGACGGTAACCTCTTCCTCATGCACGGCAATCAGCGGCTCACTCTTGATCTTTTCGGTAATGTAAGCCGAAAATTTTTCACGGTCAACCGCCAAGGCAGAGCCGGCGGGTACCTCGGTCGCATACGCGGCCTCCATCATCAAAGAATGAAGCTCGCGCAGCTCGGCCTTTAACAGACCAACAGCATTGGAAACATCATTTGAACGCAATGAGTTGGAGCATACCAGCTCGGCAAAGCCGGGGTGATGATGAGCCGGGGTGTATTTGTGCGGTTTCATTTCATAAAGGTCAACCGCTACTCCCATGCGAGCAGCCTGCCAAGCGGCTTCACAACCGGCAAGGCCGGCACCAATCACGCGAATACGCGGCATATGCTCACCACTCACGCTTCAGTCTCCTCATCATTTTTTTCCGAAACAATCTCCTCACGCTTATAGCCGCACTGCTTGTCGTGGCAAAGCACGGTATTGCGACTCTTGCGCAGGAACAACTGCTTACCGCACTGCGGGCAAAGCTCGTTGGTAGGCATATCCCAAGAAGAAAAATTACATTCAGGATAGCGCTCACAGCTGTAAAAGCTGGCACGTCCTTTTCCACGCTTAGCAACGATCTTGGCACCGCACTGCGGACACGGAACACCAATTTCCAAAACCTTTTGCTTGGTATTTTTACAGGTTGGATAATTCGCACAAGCGTAAAAGCTACCATAACGACCGGTGCGCAGCACCATATCGCCGCCGCAAAGTTCACACTTGAAATCGGCGACCTCGCGCTCTACTTCCTTCTTTACCACCGGATTTCCATTGCGGTCGATCGCCTTTGTGTTTTTGCACTCGGGATAGCGGGGGCACGCAAGAAAACGACCAAAACGACCATTCTTGTATACCATCATGCTGCCGCAAAGCTCACATTCCACATTGGATTCTTCAGGCGGAATCTCTACTGTTTCGCGCGTGGTTTGGCTCATTGCCTTTTCAAGCGCCTTTTCGAAATCACCGTAAAAATCCGTAAGAACCGAATGTAAGGTGTTCTGCTTGTTCTCAATTGAGTCGAGCTTATCCTCCATAGAGGCGGTAAACTCATAATTGACAATATCCGGGAAGTTTTCCATCATCAAGCGAGTAGTAACCTCACCAAGCGGCGTAGAAACAAGCGCCTTACCATTTCTCTTGACATAGCTACGCGCGATAATGGTAGTGATGATAGGAGTGTAGGTGCTCGGACGACCGATTCCGTTTTCCTCCAGAAATTTAATCAGTGTTGCCTCGTTATAATGCGCAGGCGGCTCTGTAAAGTGCTGCGTTGGGTTAATGGAGACAGTGGTCATCGTCTCCCCCACCGCGGTCTGCGGCAGGCGACCGTAATTGCCATCCTCATCCTGATGGTCATCTGTACCATAAACCGACATATAGCCTTGGAACTTTACGGTATAACCACTTGCGCGGAAGGCGTTTTTACCATTCTCCAGTTCGATCGTCGTCGTGCTGATAACAGCGGCCGCCATTTGGCTGGCAACAAAGCGTTCCCAAATCAACTTATAAAGTCGATATTGGTCGCTTGTCAGCATCTTTTTGATTTGCTTGGGCTCAATAGTTACATCAGAAGGCCGAATAGCCTCGTGTGCATCCTGGGCGTTGGATTTTGCGCGATAAACGCGAGGAGATGTCGGCAGATACTCTTCTCCATATTTTCCGCGAATCAAAGAAAGTGCAGCCTCCTGCGCCACAGAAGAAATACGCAGAGAATCGGTACGCATATAGGTAATAAGACCTTGTACGCCGCCAAATTCAGAGCCAAGATTGATACCCTCGTAAAGCTCCTGTGCAACCTTCATAATTCGCTGCGACTGGAATCCCAGCTTGCGCGAAGCCTCCTGCTGTAACGTAGAGGTGGTAAAGGGCGGCGCAGGCTGCTTTTTCTTTTCAGCAGCACGAATGTTAGCAACAGTAAAGCCACCCTTCTCCAAATCGGCAAGAAGAGCCGCCGCGTCTGTCTCGGATTCCAGCTTGCGCTTGCCAACGTAACGAGCAACAAGCTCCTCGCCGGAGGCGGTTTTCAGCTGCGCATCTACGGTCCAATATTCCTTCGGCACAAAAGCACGGATCTCCTCATCACGCTCTACTATAATGCGCGTAGCAACCGACTGCACACGGCCGGCAGAAAGACCGCTCTTCACATTTTTCCAAAGGAACGGGCTGAGCTTGTAGCCCACAATGCGGTCAAGAATGCGGCGAGCCTGCTGAGAGTTGACCAGATCCTCGTCAATGGTGCGCGGATGCTTGATGGCATCCTTTACGGCTGCTTTTGTGATCTCATTGAAGGTGACACGGCACGCCTTGTCAAGCGGAATGCCAAGCACGGTAGCCAAATGCCAGGAAATAGCTTCTCCTTCGCGGTCAGGGTCTGTCGCGAGAAAAACCTTGTTGGCAGCCTTGGCTTCTTTTTTGAGCTGTGTAATGACATCGCCGCGACCACGAATATTGATATAGTGCGGTGCAAAATCATTGTCAACATCCACACCAAGCGTGCTTTTAGGCAGATCGCGTACATGCCCTTTGGATGCAATTACTTTATAGTTAGACCCCAAATACCCTTTGATCGTGGCGGCCTTTGAGGGAGATTCCACAATTACTAAATTTGCCATTCTTGCGTAGGTTCCTTTCGAAAAAATCTGTGAATTACACGCGTATATAACGTCCGCCGGGAAGCGAAGAAACAAGCTTGTTCAGTTCCAGCATGGTCAATGCTGTCATGACCTGCCCTGCTGATATGCCGGTAGCGCAGATTTCATCAATCGTAACCGCCTTGCCGGTCGGCATAGCACGGTATACTGTCACAAAGCTTTCATCCAGCTTGCTTAATTTTTCTTCATTGATCGGAGAGGGCTTCACGGGCGGCGTTTTTTCCGCCTTTGGTGTATGTTTAATCGGCTTGCTTTCTGCCACAGGAGGTGCAGCCTGCTCAACACGCATTTTGTCTTTATGGTGATGGGCGGGTGCTTTTTTACTTGCCGAAACGCGGTATGTTGATATAACCCGCTCGACATTGGCAGTCGTCGGCTTTAAAAGGTTGAAAATATTCAAGCGATTTCCATAAAGAGACTCATACCGCTTGATAATATCATCAGCACAGCTGACCGGGTGGGCGCCGTTTTTGAGGAGCAAGGTTGTTCCATGACTGTTTTCCTCGTCAGCATTTCCGGGCAGCGCATAAACATCACGCCCCTGCTGCGCAGCCAGTCTGGCTGTAATCAGAGCACCACTCCTCTCGTTTCCTTCAATCACCAACACGCCCTGCGCCAAGCCGCTAATGATACGGTTGCGTCGTGGAAAATTTCTCTTTTCCGGCGGCGTGCCGGGAGCAAATTCGGTTATGACCAAGCCTCGCTTGGCAATGGCGTTCATCAAATATTGATGCTCAGACGGATAAACGATATCAATGCCGCTGCCGAGAACCGCAATAGTCTTCCCGCCGGCAGCAAGCGCCGCGGCAGAGGCAACACCGTCGATGCCAAGTGCCATACCCGTTACAACAATGGTCCCCGCGCGGGCAAGATCATAGGCTATTTCAAAGGACATACGCTTGCCATATTCGCTCATCCATCGTGTGCCTATAACCGAGATAAGCAAGCGCCCGTCAAACGGCGGTAGTTTTCCCTTGTAATACAGCACGGGAGGCGCATCCGGCAAGAGACGAAGACGTGCCGGATAGGCCGGATCACTATATGTGAGAATGCCTACATCGGAGATCATGCAAAAATCCATAATGCGCTGCGCGTCGGAAAGATCCTTATCCTGCATGCGAACCAGATCAGCATTCTTTCCACCAAGTGCCTCCTCCAGCTCTGTCATGCTCGTTTCATAAATCACGCGCGGAGATTTGTATATGCGGTAAAGCCGATCAATGGTACCGCTGTTGTAAAGACAGCACCGACTCAACCATATCCAATACAGATTTTCGCCCATTTTGACCCCCGTCCTTTATGCTTTGCTCTGCTCCCACAAAAAGATTGCAGCAGCAACGGCCGCATTCAACGATTCCGCATTGGCGGATATCGGCAAATATACACTTGCATCACACATAGCTGAAATTTCCTGTGGTATGCCGTGCCCTTCATTTCCAATCACCACGCAATCGCTTGCTAAAAGAGATATATCAGAAAGCGAAACCGCTCCATCACGCAGTTCGGCTGCCAACACGCGGCGACCGCTGTGCTGCAATGCCGCGATGGCAGATGCGATCTCCTTCACAACACAGGCCCGAACGCGGAAAAGGCTGCCCATTGCAGCACGGATCGTTTTGGAATTGTAAAGATCAGCACAATCGGCACTGAGAAGAATGCTGTCTGCCCCAAAGGCAACGGCAGAGCGAATGACCGCCCCCAGATTGCCGGGGTCCTGCATCGCGTATAATACTACCGTGCGTTTCCCAACGAGCGACAAAATATCTTCATCATATATTATAGTCTTTCTTTTGAAAAAGTCAAGATGTTTTGTAACCGCGATCACACATTGTGGCGATTTTTCTGAAGAAATTTTCAAAAAACAGTCGTCAGACAGGATATAAACTGCCAATTCATCGTAATCGGGATTTTGTAACAGAGGCTCCAAGCGCGATAAAATTTCTTCGCTCTTCCCCTCCGAAAGATAAAGCTCCACGACCGGCAAGCCGTGCACAAGCGCTTCGGCCACCAATTTTTCTCCCTCTAACAAAAAAAGCTCTCGCTCATAGCGGTACTTTTTTTCGTGCAATGCCGCAGTTTCTACCACACGGGAGTTTTTTCGACTGGTGATAACAGGCGTTATCATCTTCATATCTAATGCTCGCTTTCTAAAAAAATAAGACAAAACCGGCTTGCCGTGGCCAAAAAGGCCAAGGTCAAGCCGGAATCATTCTTAAAGGGCAGCCTTTGCCTTCTCGGCAAGTGCGGCAAATGCCTCTTTGTCCGCAATGGCGATCTCAGAGAGCATCTTGCGGTTGAGGTTGATGCCGGCCTTCTTCAGACCATGCATCAGCGTGGAGTAGTTCATGCCGCAAACCTTAGCCTGGGCAGAAATACGAGTGATCCACAGAGCACGGAAATCGCGCTTCTTCATACGGCGACCGGCAAACGCATAGTTGCCGCTCTTCATAACAGCCTGCTTAGCCATCTTGAAGTGCTTGCTCTTTGCACCCCAGTATCCCTTAGCAGCCTTCAGTACACTATTTCTTCTCTTACGCGTCATCATGGCGCCTTTAACTCTTGCCATTTTCTATAATCCTCCAATAATCTTACTTGTTAGCCGCTTATTACTTCTGAATAAGGGTTCTGATGGTCGGTGCAAAGCACTCGCTGAGAGTAGCACCCTTGCGAAGGCTTCTCTTACGCTTAGCGGTCTTGATACCGAGGTTGTGACGGTGATGCGAATGATTCATCTTTACCTTACCGCCGCCGGTAACAGAAAATCTCTTTGCAGAGGCTTTATGTGTCTTGATTTTTCCCATGGTTTTTCTCCTTTTTATTCTACTGGCAATGCCAAAATGTTTACTGCTTAACAGGGTTAATGATGATCGACATGAATCGACCTTCCACGATCGGCGCCTTTTCAGTATTTCCGACACCGGCACACGCGTCCTTAAAACGCATCAAAATATCCTGCCCCAGGTTCATATGTGCCATCTCGCGGCCCTTAAAACGAACAATTGCTCGCACCTTGTCGCCACCGGTAAGGAACTTACGCGCCTGATTGACACGTGTCTCGAAATCGTGAACATCGATTCGGCAGGAAAGCTGAACCTCCTTCACCTTCACGATCTGCTGCTTTTTTCGTGCCTCTTTTTCCTTCTTATCACGCTCAAAGCAGTATTTACCGTAGTCCATTGCGCGACATACGGGGGGCGTAGCGGTCGGTGCAATCAGAACAAGATCGAGGTCGCGATTATACGCATACTCCTTCGCCTGATTGAGCTCCATGATACCAAGCTGCTCGCCGTCGGCACCTATTACACGCACTTCCTTGCACTTGATATCGTCATTGATCGGCAAATCCTTTGTGCTAATGGTTGTACACCTCCGAAAAACAAAAAATGCGTACAGAAAATCCCGCACGCAAAAACACAGGCCATGCCTGTACTTTTATAAACCCGGGTCGCCTATGCGCCAAGGTGAGAACGGAACATTCTGCTTTATTGTGGAAGGCAACGCCTTCATCTTGCATGATTATAACACGCGGGACGTGATTTGTCAAGAGTTTTTTTGAAAAAACTTTCTTTTTCTTGGCATGTTGCAAAAAAATACACATATGACAGAAAAAGTCGAAAACTTTTTCATTTTTGTTATGGAAATTTCAAACATTGTATGTTATAATGCTATTTAAGGGATTTATGCTCTCTTGAAGCAAAAACATTCCACACGAGGTGAAATACATACATATGGCAGAAATTTTCTTACAAGATAACAATGAACTACTGAATCTTCCCGTGCTCTCCGTACGCGGAACGGTCGCGTTCCCTACGGTGGCGCTTAGTCTGGATATTATCCGCCCCCTTTCTCTCAAGGCTCTCGGTTTCGCCTCTAAGGCGGACGGTCGCATTCTGCTGCTCACGCAAAAGGATGCTTCGGTCGAAGATCCGAATGAGCACGACTTTTATCGTACCGGCACGGTGTGCGTCATCAAACAGGCCGGCCCGCTACCCGATGGTGGTTTCCGCGCGGTATTTGAAGGCCTTTGTCGCGCCAAGGTCTATTCTTTGAACAAGAACGACGGTTGCTTCTTTGCAAGCGTTATGTGCGAGGATGCAATCGCCGAGCCGGTTGCTACCGTTAAAACCACCGCCATGTATCGCGAGGCACTAGCCTTGCTGGATGCCATTGCAGAGGTACACCCTTCTCTCTCCGATGAGATGCGCTATGCCGCCCGCGGCATTCAGGACATTTCTCGCCTTTGCGATTTTCTCGCCTCCGGCGTTTTGCTCAGCGATCAAAACAAGCAGATCATCCTCGACATCCGTAATCCTCTTTCTCGTATGGAAAAGCTGCTTGTGCTGATGGCCGAGGAATTGGATATTCTGCGCTGCGAATACGAGATCCACCGTCGCGTAAAAGGCAAGATTGACAGCAATCAAAAGGAATTCTTCCTTCGCGAGCAGGTGCGCGCCATCCAGCAGGAGCTGGGTGAGGGCGGCGATGATGAATGTGAGGAATATTACGAAAAGATCGAAAAAGCAAAGCTCCCCAAAGAGGTAGCGGAAAAGTTAAACAAGGAAGTTGCTCGCATGGCAAAAACGCCCTACGGCTCAGCCGAGGGAACAGTCATTCGCAACTATTTGGATGTTTGCCTTGATATCCCCTGGACAAAAACAACGCCCGAGCGTCCCGATGTGGCGGCTGCCGCCAAAATTTTGGATGCAGACCACGATGGCCTGACCAAGGTGAAGGAGCGCATCCTGGAATACATTGCCGTAAAGCAGCTCTCTCCCGATCTGCGCAATCAGATCATCTGTCTTGTGGGGCCTCCCGGTGTGGGCAAGACCTCTATCGCCGCCTCCGTTGCGCGCGCGCTGAAAAGAAAATATGTCCGCGTTTCGCTTGGCGGCATTAAGGATGAGTCAGATATCCGCGGCCATAGAAAAACATACGTCGCCTCCATGCCCGGTCGTATTATTGAAGCGCTGACGCAAGCAAAAGTGAGAAATCCGCTGAATGTGTTGGATGAAATCGACAAGATCTCTGCCTCGCTCAATGGTGACCCTTCCTCTGCGCTGCTGGAGGTTCTTGATCCTGAACAGAACAAATACTTCCGCGATCATTTCGTCGAAATGCCGATCGACCTTTCCGATTGCATGTTCATTGCTACGGCAAACAGCTATGATGGTATTCCGCTACCGCTTATTGACCGTATGGAGATCATCGAGCTTTCCACCTACTCCCGCCGCGAAAAGCACGAAATTGCCCTGCACCACTTGATTGCCAAGCAGTTAAAACGTCACGGTCTTTCCAAGCGGCAGGTTAAATTTACAGATGAATCGATCTATGAAATTATCGATTTTTACACTCGCGAGGCGGGTGTACGAAATCTGGAGCGCAGGATTGCCGATCTTTGCCGCAAAGCAGCACGCGAGATTGCGGAAGGTAAGGCTGCAAAAGTAACCTTTACTGCTGATAATATCAAATCCTACCTCGGCAAGCACAAGGTGCGCCCCGAAAAGATCAGCGAACGAGATTATGTCGGCGTTGTCAACGGGATGGCATACACCGAGGTTGGCGGCGACCTGCTGCAGATCGAGGTTTCTGTGATGGAGGGCACGGGCAAGCTGGAGCTGACTGGTTCTCTTGGTGATGTGATGAAGGAATCGGCACAGATTGCATACAGCTATGTACGCTCAATTGCCGGCAAGCTCGGCATTGACCCCGCCTTCTATAAAAGCAATGACCTACACATTCATGTGCCGGAGGGGGCTATTCCAAAGGATGGACCGTCTGCAGGCGTTACGATGGTAACCGCAATTGCCAGCGCGCTCTCCGGTCTGCCTGTCAGACGAGATGTCGCCATGACGGGCGAGGTAACGTTGCGCGGTCGTGTGTTGGCCATTGGCGGATTAAAGGAAAAGACGCTGGCAGCTTATACAGCCGGTGTTAAAACCGTTCTCCTCCCCAAGGATAACGCCTGTGACATGGACGAGATCGACGAGCAGGCGAAGAACGGCATGCGTTTCCTCTTCTGCGAGCATGTAGACGAGGTGCTCGCTGCTGCCTTGATCGGCTACGGCGAAAAGACGATTCCGGCAAAAAAAGAAACAACAAAGGAAAATATCATTCCACAGGCATTGATAAACAATTCTACCCCTGCCGCATCGGTCGGTGCCGCAACGGTTTGATGAAACAACCATGGGAAAAATCAACATTAACAATGTATCCTTAAAGATGAGCGCAGGAAATCCGCGCCAATTCCCCTCTGATCCTCGCGCGCAGATTGCGTTTTCCGGTCGTTCCAATGTTGGGAAAAGCTCTCTCATCAATTCATTACTCAACCGCAAGTCACTTGCGCGTGTCAGCTCCACGCCCGGCAAAACCATCACCGTCAATTTTTATGATGTAGATGGCCAGCTGTACCTTGTGGATCTGCCCGGCTATGGCTTTGCACGCCGCTCACCAGAAGAAAAAAAGGTGTGGTCTGCATTGACCGACGGCTATTTTGTCAAGAATCCCAACATAGACCGCTTAAAAGCCGTCAACCAATTGATCGATGTTCGCGTAGGGCCGACAGATGATGATATTATGATGATCAATTATCTGATCGATGCACGCGTTCCCTTCTTTGTTACCGCCACCAAGTGCGACAAGTTAAGTCCTGCCGCACTCAAAAAGACGCTGGAGGAATGGGAAAATACTGTTTTCCGTGGAACGGGAATCACGGTTATTCCCTATTCTTCCGTCACAGGAATTGGCCGTGACAAGGTTTGGAACGAAATCTTCACACGCATTCAATAAGAATCGAGATTGTGAATTATGTTTTTCGGCAATGATATTAATATTGTTAGTATGCTTTTAAACATACCGGCAGCCCTGATTGCGCTGACGGTGCACGAATATTGCCACGGTTACGTTGCCTATCGCTTGGGGGACCCCACGGCGCGTTCTCTTGGCCGGCTGTCCCTCAATCCACTGAAGCATCTCGACCCCATCGGTACCCTCTTTATGATCCTGTTTGGCTTCGGCTATGCCAAGCCGGTCCCCATCAATCCGCGTTATTTCAAGGATCCGCGCAAGGGCATGGCTCTCACCGCAGCGGCAGGTCCGATCTCCAATCTGCTGCTGGCATTTCTCGGCGCTTTGCTATATCGGCTGACCTTGCTTTTGCTGCCAATCGTGAGCACGGAATTCCTTTTGAGATTTATTTTGATTTTGGCAAGCTTTTTCGCCGCCTTTCATTATTTAAATCTTAGCCTTTGCGTATTCAACATGATTCCGCTTCCACCGCTGGATGGTTCGCGTATTCTCTACATTTTTTTACCGCCGAGGCTGTATTTCCGCATTATGAAATACGAGCGCGTTATCATGATCATTTTACTAGCCGCGCTATGGCTTGGCGCCTTTTCCGGCTTGATCAACGTGATCGTAAACGCCATTTCTGACGGTATGCTTTGGCTGATCTCTTTACTGATTCCCTGATTTTTTGTGAGGAACTATGGAAGAACTGACCTATCGGCTCGATCAATTTGAGGGGCCACTTGACCTATTGCTGACGCTGATTGCCAAAAACAAAGTCAGCATTACCGATATCCCGATTGCCAAAATCTGCGATCAATATATGGAATTTATCGAAGCCAATCAGAAGTTAGATCTCGATATTGCCAGCGAATTTATCGTCATGGCAAGCGAGTTGATGCTCATCAAAAGCCGTATGCTGCTGCCGCGTGATGAGGAAAACGATCCCGACCCGCGCGCCGAGCTGGTAGATGCCCTGTTGATCTACCAAAAGGCAAAGGAGGCAGCAGAGGAGCTACGTCCGCTGTATGCCGAATATTCCGGCAGAATGGCAAAGGACGTTGACGAGATCCCACCCGATCGCGGCGTGCCCTTGGGACTTAATCCGATGCTACTCTCCCGCGCGATGAACGCCATGCTGCTTCGTCTGCGTCAAACAGAGCAGCAGCCGGAGCAAAGCTTTGCGCCCTTGGTAACCGCCAAGGTCTACTCCGTTGAGGATGAGGTAGAGGGACTTGTAGCGCGCTTGAGCGTAAAAGAGGATGCGACGCTGTTCTTTTTGCTTAAGGATGCCAAAGAGCGACCGCAACTGCTGGCCATGTTTATTGGCCTGCTTGAATTGATTAAAATCAAGCGTGTGCTGATCTGTGATAACGAAGAAGACGAGCTCGCTATGGAAAACGATGTAAAAAATGGTCTTCTCTTGCGTTTTCGCATGAACCCTGATTATGACCCCACAAAGGAAAATTTGGAAAGTGAATTTGACCGGGAAGGAATCAATCAAGATGACCGAGACCAATCCTAACCTGACAGAAGAAACGGGTGCCGAGCAAGCCCCCGCAGAAACCACCGAAAAAACAAAAAAGAGTTCCAAGAGCATCAAAAACAAAAAGCCGCTTAAGCCAATGCAAATCGTAGACTTTCCCGCCGAAACCGGCGAAGCGATCGAAGCGATTCTCTTTGCAGCCGGACATGCCGTTCCCTACACGGTTATGGCAAGAGTATTGGATCTGCCACTCGCCAAGACCAAGCAGATTTTATATTCCTATGCCTGTCGCTACAATGAATCCGATATCCCACGCGGAGTTATGATGCTTACCTTTGACGATAGCTGCCAGCTTTGTACCAAGCAGCAATACCTCCCCTTTATTCGCGAGGCACTTGGCATTCGTCATAACGGCAACCTCTCCAACTCCTCCATTGAGACACTGGCGATCATCGCCTACAACCAGCCGGTTACCCGCTCTTATGTGGATACGGTGCGTGGCGTAGATTCCAGCTATGCAGTTGGCTCTTTGCTTGAACGCGGACTCATTGAATCCAAGGGGCGCTTGGATGCTCCCGGCAGACCGATGCTGTACGGCACAACTCCGGACTTTTTGCGTTGCTTTGGTCTTTCCTCGCTTACAGAACTACCGGGCGTCTCCTCGGATGAAGCGGCAGAGCTGCTTGCCAAGCTGGGAAGGCAGATGCAGATCGAGCTTGGAACAGACGAGAATCAAATCACCATCGAAACTGCCATAGAGGAAGACGACGAGGAACGCAAGCCTGACCCAACCGCCGCCGCAATCGGCGAAACGCAAAGTGAAGAATAATAGCGATAATTCAAAGCAGATAAGGAGGACAGACTATGACAGCCCTATTCGTAACTGCTACCATCCTTTGCCTGCTGATTGCAATTGCGCTTCTACGCATACGCATTAACCTATCCTACGAAAAGAATATTGCTGTTGAGTTACGGATCTTGTTCCTTCGATTTCGACTGTATCCTAAGAAAAAGAAGGTCAAAATCAAGCGATACACATACAAGAAATATCGAAAGAGACTTCTATCCCAACGAAAAAAAGAGCGCAAGCGCGCGTTGCAGCAAAAGGAAGCAGCTCCTTCAAAGGCCAAGAAAAAAAGGCCGCTCAAGCACAATATACGGCTGTATCTCTATGTATTTAGAAAGCTGTACGCGCGCATCCTGCGACATTTTCGCATGGATGTCGCCAAGCTGCATATTACTGTGGCTACAGGGGATGCAGCGCAAACGGCTATTGCCACAGGCATTGTCAGTCAAACGGTAGCATATATTCTTGAGATTTTACACAATCACACGAACTTTCACCGCACATACCGCACCGACATAGCAGTTACCCCAGATTTTCTCGGCGAAAAAAGCCACGCAGCTTGTAACATCACGTTTTCCCTGCGCGTATGCGAAATCATCGAGATTGGCATACGATTCTTCTATCATTTCTTAATCGGGCGCATGCGCCACCAGAACTTCTCTTTAAAACAGGAGGAAAAACCATGGCAGAAAGCAAATTAAACGACATCATTGGCACCTCTCTTGAAAAAATCAAAGCATTGGCTGACGGCGAAACCGTCATTGGCAAGCCGATCACCACACCGGATGGCACAACCGTTATCCCCGTTTCAAAAATTTCGATGGGATTTGCCTCGGGCGGCATCGACTATAACGGCAAAAAAACGGCAGAAAACACCAAGCAGAATTTCGGTGGTGGCGGCGGAACCGGCATTACCGTTGCGCCGGTTGCGTTTTTGATTATTTCTTCAGACGGCAATATCCAGTTGCTCCCCATTTCCGGCCCGAGCCAAGCAGGAGCGGTTGATACAGTAGATAAGGTAACCTCCTTTATTGAGCGTTCCCCCGACATTCTTGAACGAATCAAGCGCGTTTTCACATCTGACAAAAAGAAGAAAAAGCAAGAAGCCGAGGATGCAGGCGTTGAGGTGACAAAGGATTTGACCGAAGCCGCTCTGGATGGAGAAGCAGAAGAATAATTCTCCCTGCATTTCCGAATTGTTTCATTCATATTTTTTCTCTCTGCGGGCAAGGTAAATAAAACACACAGAGAGGAAAAATTCTTGTGACACGCTTTTTACGTCTTTCTTTCGCGGCATGCCTATTGTCTTTCTTATTATCTATTTTGACGATACCGTCTGCCGCAAAATATCCATCCATTTCCGGGGAGTGCGGCTGCGCCTATATTCCCGCGTTGGATAAAATGGTGTATGACAAGAACGCCACACGCCGCCATCCGATGGCCAGCACAACAAAAATCATGACCGCTTTGGTTGCCTTGGAGCGCACACGCCCGTCTGACGAGGTTGTCGTTTCTCCCAAAGCCGTCGGCATCGAAGGATCCTCGATTTATTTGAAGGCAGGCGAGCACCAAACGATGGAAAACCTGCTGTATGCGTTGTTATTGGAAAGTGCCAACGACGCAGCTGCTGCTATTGCAATTCACACTGCTGGTAGCATAGAGGCCTTCGCCGACATGATGAACACTCATGCGGCAGAGCTGGAATTGGCCGACACACACTTTACCAATCCACATGGTCTTTCAGACGAACAGCATTATACCACTGCGCTGGATCTAGCCCGTATTGCTGCTGCGGCTATGGAAAACGAAACGTTTTACAAAATCGTTTCTACCAAGCAAAAAACCATCACCTCAAGCGACGGTACGATTTCCCGTTCCCTTTCCAATCACAATCGCCTTCTGCGCAGTTATGCTGATTGTGTGGGCGTAAAAACAGGCTTTACCAAAAAGAGTGGCCGATGCCTTGTCAGCGCGGCCGAACGAAATGGTATGCTGCTGATTGCCGTAACATTGGATGCTCCCGACGATTGGCATGATCATGTAGCGATGTTAGATTACGGTTTTTCACAATATGAGGGACGTGTTTTGAGCGATTGCCTTGATCTCTCATTCACGATGCCGGTTGTCGGCGGAACATCATCCGAGATAACCGTCTCTGCCAGATCTGCCCCCGCCGTTGTTGTGGAACAAGGCTCCCCTGCACTAACTATGTCCGTAGAGCTCAATCGCTTTGCGGTAGCACCTGTTCGGCGCGGTGATGTTCTTGGTCTTGTGCGATATACACAAAACGAAAAAACGGTAGCCACCGTTCCCCTGCTTGCTGACCATTCTATTGAAAAAATACAGACAAACGAAACACTTTGGGACAAAATAAAAAATATTTGGAATAAATAATTATGGAAAAGATCAGACTTCAGAAGTTTTTCTCAGACAGCGGCATCATGTCTCGCCGTGCATGCGAAGCAGAGATCGCCGCCGGAAACGTTGCCATCAACGGTATCACCGCCAAGGTTGGCGATAAGGTCGACCCCGATCGTGATACCGTTACCTATCGCGGCAAAAGAGTTCAAGCACAGCACCACAAGAAATACACCTATGTTATGCTGAACAAGCCGCGGGGCTACATCACCTCCATGACCGATCCGCAAGGACGCCGCTGTGTCACGGACCTGTTATCGGATCTTGACGTGCGCGTGTATCCGGTCGGTCGTCTCGATCGCGTGTCGGAGGGACTTTTGCTCCTGACAGACGATGGCAACCTGACCAATCGCCTCACGCACCCCAAGCACAGCATTCCGAAAATCTACCGTGTCAAGGTGGACGGACACCCGACCAAGGAACAGATTGAAAAGCTCACCTCCCCACTGGTGATCGACGATTATGAAATACAGCCGGTAGAGGTAACGGTCACCCCCGAGGAAGAGGACACGGTGCTGCATATGTCACTCTACGAGGGCAGAAACCGCCAGATTCGTAAGATGTGTGACGCATGCGGCATTACCATTCGCCGCCTCTCTCGTGTGGCGATCGGCCAGCTGCGCCTGAACGGTCTTGCGGTTGGAAAATGGCGACATCTGGAACCAGAAGAAATAGACTATTTGTATAGGAGCACAAAGGACTGATATGCTGGAAATCAAACCTATTCAAAGCAAAGAAGAGCAAGAGGCCGCCTGCGCGCGCTGTGGCATACCGTATAAAGCCGATATGATGGCCTATTCCGCCAAGGACAACGACAACTTCATTGGTGTCGCACAGTTTACCATGGAAAAAGGCGCGGGGTATATCAACAACATCACGCTGATCGAGGGACTTGATGATTTTGAGGCACTGTTTCTCATGGGGCGTGCCATGTTGAATTTCATTGATCTGTGCGGCATTCATCAGGCTTATTGCGCAGATGACGCTGCCGAGCCGCGTATTCTCACGGCAATCGGATTCCGCCGCAACGAAGAAAACAGACTGTTTGCCGACATGACACACATGTTCGGAGGCTGCGGCGAAAAGCACTCTTCATAAAATTTTGCCGGTTCGCCAGTCGCGAGCCGGTTTTCCTTGTGCTTGTTTTTAAAAACGCATGGAAAAAACATGCAAAAAAGGCAAAAACTCCTTGACAAAGCCTTGTTTTTGCTGTACAATAGTATAGATGTAATTAAATTTATATAACCATTTTACTTTCGGAGGAAAAAACCATGAGTCTGACCAAAAAAACAAAATCCAAAGCCGTAAAGAACCAGTACGAGCTGGAAATTTCCGTTGACAGCGAAACCTTTGCCGCAGCCGTTGACGCCGCTTATCGCAAGAATGCGGAAAAGATCAACGTTCCCGGCTTCCGCAAAGGCAAGGCTCCCCGTGCGCTGATCGAGAAAATGTACGGCAAGGGCGTTTTCTATGAAGATGCCATCAATGCCTGCATTCCCGATGCCTATGAAAGCGCAATCAAGGAATCCAAGCTGGATGTTGTCGGCCAGCCCGATTTTGACGTTGTCTCTGCTGACAACAACGGTCTCGTTTTGAAGGCCGTTGTATATGTAAAGCCTGACGTCAAGATCGAAGACTATCTCGGCATCGAGGTAGAAAAGAAGGTTGCTGAGGTGACCGATGAGGACGTTGAAGCAGAGATCACCCGCACCCGTGAGCGCAACTCTCGCGTTATTGAGGTTACCGACCGCGCTGCAAAGCTGGAGGATAGCGTCAATATCGACTTTGATGGCTCTGTTGACGGCGTTGCCTTTGACGGCGGCAAGGCTGAAAAGTTTGACCTGAAGCTTGGCTCTGGCCAGTTTATCCCCGGCTTTGAGGATCAGATTGTCGGCCACGCAATCGGTGACGAGTTTGATGTCAATGTTACCTTCCCAGCCGACTATCACGCAGAAAACCTCGCTGGTAAGGCCGCTGTTTTCAAGGTTAAGCTGAACGGCATTAAGGAAACCGAGCTGCCCGCTGCAGATGACGAATTTGCAAAAGACGTTTCGGAATTTGATACCTTTGATGAATATCGCGCCGATCTTCGGGCTAAAATCGAAAAGAGACATGAAAATGCCGCTGACAACGCTGTGGAAGAAAAGCTGATG
>JAFTQX010000026.1 GCA_017462545.1 Clostridia bacterium | reverse complement strand
GGATGGTAAGGAAGTACGTCTTACCACCGATACCGAGGCATTCTTCTACAACGAGGGCTTTATTACCTGGAACAAGGATGAATATAAGTTCGTCTATTCCTTTGATGAGGATTCCAAAAACTGGTCCGAGGAAGAGGCAATCGATGCCATCTTCAATTACTACTTCCCCCGCGACGTTATTTCGGTTATCAGATACTGGAAGACCGCTTCCGATCTGCTTACCTACTTCTCCTTCCTTGAGCAGCAGAAGTGGTTTGCAGGCCTGGATACGAAGATTGAAAACATTTCCGGTATTCGCTATGCCAACTTTAAGGAAAGCGTAACGGTTAACGGCGTAGAGTATGCTGTTCCTGTTCGTGATGAAAACGGCGCTGTTACAAACGATACCAATGAGGTTCTTGAGATCACCATTGAAAAGGTTGACCCTAAGGCGATTTGGAACTTTGCATTTACCGTTGCCCCCATGTACTACTATTCCAACGAGGAGCAGATCGAGGCCTTCAACTACACCACCAATTTTGGTATTGAGTTCGGTAGCATCGAGTTCATGGACAACGTAATTAAGAATCCCGACAAGATCGGTGTTCCCGTAGGCGCAGGTCCGTATAAGGCAACCACCCGTAGCGGTGATTCCTCCAATGTTACGGCCGGTACCTTCAAGGCAGATAACGTTGTATACTTCGAGCGTAACGAGCACTTCCTCTTTGATGTTAAGATCAAGTATGTCAACTATCAGGTAGTTTCTACCAACCTGATGCTGGACGCTCTCTATTCCGGCGATGTTCACTTCGTTGAGCCCGCCTGCAAGCAGGAGAATGTAGACAGCATTGAAGCAAAGAAGAGCGAGGGCTTTGCCAGTGTTCCTGTTATGACCAACGGTTACGGTTATATCGGTATCAATGCAGAAAAGGTTCCGAACCTTGCTGTCAGAAAGGCGATTATGCACGCCATCAATACCGATTATGCAGTTCAGTACTATTTTGGTTATTCGCATCACATCACCCGCCCGATGACCAGAGCTTCTTGGGCATATCCGAAGGCAGCCGATGAGGCAGGCCAGTATTACGCATTTGACGAGACCGGTAAGACGAGCGAGGAGCTTGTTCTTGAGGCCGGCTACTCGAAGAATGCAGACGGTATTTACCAGAAGGGTACTGATGTTCTGTCTTATGTATTCACCATCGCCGGTGATACGACC
Organism: Clostridia bacterium; assembly: GCA_017462545.1. Lineage (GTDB taxonomy): Bacteria > Bacillota > Clostridia > Oscillospirales > CAG-272 > UBA1740. The sequence goes on along the minus strand of JAFTQX010000026.1, from coordinate 31,315 downwards.
GACCACCCCGCATATCAGTCCATGAAGAGAGCAGCAGAGATTCTCAACGCTCACGGCTTTGATATTGAGGTGAAGACCGATATCAACGCTCTGAAGAAGCTGAACAACGGTGACCTTACCGTTTGGGCAGCTGCTTGGGGCGCCGCCGTTGACCCGGATATGTACCAGGTATACCACATGGATTCGACTGCCGGTTCTACGGCAAACTGGGGTTACCGTGCGATCCTCAAGAACGCAGGTGACAAGTATTCTACAGAGCTTGATCTGGTTAAGCAGCTCTCCAACACCATCGATCTCGCCAGAGAAACGCTTGATGAGAAGAAGCGTATCCAGTACTACGCAGAAGCCCTGGATATCGTTATGGAGCTTGCCGTAGAGCTGCCTACTTATCAGAGAAGTGACCTCTTTGCGTACAACACCAACATCATTGATGTCAATACGCTTACGCCGGCTTCTGAGCTTACTCCTTACAACGGACCGCTGAGCAAGCTGTGGGAAGTCAGCCTGAAAGAGACGAAATAATTTAACATTCGGGGAAAAGCAGAATGCTCAAATATATTCTAAAGAGACTTGGCCTTTCTGTGATTGTCCTGCTGGGTGTATCCGTTATCATCTATTTCCTTGTCCGCCTGATGCCGACCGATTATTTGGAAACAAAGTTCTCGGCGCAGATCCAGCAGGGAACGATCACGCATGACCAGCTTGATGATTTTAAAAAGAGATACGGCCTTTACATGCCGGATGCGTATCTGACCATTGAATACGATGATGTAACCTACGTCAAGGATGTGAAGCAGCAGAAGTATGAAGATGTGCAGGATGGTACGCTTTCCTATCTTGAATTTTATGCCGGTACTTACGAGGGAAGCGCGAATGCGCTTTCCCTCGAAATAAAGGATGATGGCTCTTACCGCGTTCTGGAAAAGAGCGGGGAAGAAACCAAAGTCAAGGAAACCGGTCGCGTTTCCGCCAGTGAAACCGGTATCGTACTGCAGAGCGGCACAGATCCTATGCCTATCACAGTCGATTACAAGGTTGCGACCGTTTGGGACAAGGCCGGTGCGGTCTTCTCGGGCTATTTCGCTTGGCTTGGCAATATGCTCCGCGGAGATCTTGGTGATTCCTTCCTGTATCAGCAGCCGGTTGGTACCGTCATTGCAGACCACATGTGGATTTCCTTCCTCATTTCGTTGGTCGCATTGATCTTCCAGTTCGCAATTTCAATTCCGCTTGGCATTACCAGCGCAACGCACCAGTATTCGGTTGTTGACTACTCGGTAACCGTTATTACCATGATCGGTATTTCCTTGCCGTCCTTCTTCTTTGCGGCACTGCTGATCAAGGTATTCTCCAGCTGGCTTGGCTGGTTCCCGGCGTTCGGTCTCGTTACCGGCGGCGCATCCAGCACCGGCATTGCGTATATGCTGGACGTGCTTCACCACCTTGTGCTTCCTATGATCGTGCTTGTTGTGCTTTCCATAGGTGGCCTGATGCGGTATACCAGAACGAATATGCTCGAGGTGTTGAACTCTGATTATATTCGTACTGCACGCTCGAAGGGCCTCTCTGAAAAGAAGGTTATTTACGTGCATGCATTCCGCAACACCATGATACCGCTGATGACACTTCTTGCCGGTATTCTCCCGTCGCTCTTTGGCGGCGCGATGATCACTGAGGAGGTGTTTGCAATTGACGGTATAGGCCGTTTGGCTTATAAGGCCTTGCAGCAGGGCGACGTACCCTTTATCATGGGCTACAACATGTTCCTTGCCGTTCTTACCGTCATAGGAACGCTCTTCTCTGATCTTATGTACGCAGTCGTTGACCCGCGTGTCAAGCTGTCAAAATAAGTGATAGGAGCGAATGGAGATTTTTATGGACGAAACAAAAAATATACAGTCGGCCGATGCTTCCGAGGAGCTTGAGGAGGTAGAGGTTCACTATAAGGAAATGTCTCCCGCGAGAATGGTCATGCGGCGTTTCTTCCGTTCCAGCCTTTCTCTGGTAGGTGTCGTTTTGCTTGTTGTGCTTTTTGCCTTTTCCTTCCTTGGCCCTCCGATCATCCACGCCTGCGGCTATGAGTGGGGTGAAACAGAAACTGACCACACCCCCACTATTAAACGTGCAACCCGCACCGAGAGTGTAACGACCACGGATGCGGAAGGAAATGAATACGAGATCATTCAGTTCGTTGAGGAAGAGGTTGGTGTCAATTATTATGCATCTCCCTCTCTTTCTCACCCCCTCGGCACAGACGAGAAGGGCATGGATATCTTTATCCGCTTGATGTACGGCGGTCGTGTATCATTGACGCTCGGCTTTGTCGTCGTTATTCTTGAAACGATTATCGGTATCATTATGGGCGGTATTTCCGGTTACTTTGGCGGCAAGATCGACCAGGTCATCATGAGAGTGGTGGATATGATTAACTGTATTCCGACCCTCCCGATCCTTCTGATCGCTTCTGTCGTGATTGACTCCTGGAATGTACCGACCGAGATGCGAATTTACTACCTCATGCTGATTATGACCGTATTCGGCTGGAGTGGTACCGCGCGTATGGTAAGAGGTCAGATCCTGTACCTGCGCGAGCAGGAATTCATCGTTGCCTGTGAGGTAATGGGTATTCCTACCTGGCGTAGAATTTTTAAGCATCTGGTGCCCAATATCATGCCGCAGCTGATCGTATCTATGACGCTCGGCCTTGGTAGCATCATTCTGTACGAGTCTACCCTTAGTTACCTCGGCCTCGGTATTCCGCTGCCGTATGCTGCGTGGGGAACCATGATTTCTTCCTCCACAGACCCGGTAACAATGGCATTCTACCCCAATCTGTGGGTACCTGCCGGTATTCTCATCGTTATCGCGGTTCTTGCCTTCAACTTTGTAGGTGATGGACTTCGCGACGCAATGGATCCCAAGTCGAAGAGGTGATGATCATGAGTAAGCGTACTAAGAACCCGAATTTGCTGACGCTGAAGGAAAGCCGCGCGATCATCAAAAGCAATCTTCGTGAAATGAAGCGGCTTGAAAAGAAAAAGCGCGAAAAGGTGACGGAGGATTATTACACGACCGTTATGAAATCCCCTGACAATATCCTTGAGATTGAGGATCTTGAAACCTGCTTTTTCACCGATAACGGCGTTGTCAAATCGGTCAATAAAATTTCCTTTGATGTTCCCGCCGACTCCATTGTGGGTCTTGTCGGTGAATCCGGTTGCGGAAAAAGCGTAACCAGTCTTTCCATCATGCAGCTTGTTCAGGCACCGCAGGGACAGGTTGTTGGCGGTCAGATTCGCTTTAATTCCGATCAGCTTGGCACAAACGAGAAGGGCGAAAAGCTTTGCTATGATATGACAAAGATGCCCACGCTTGATATGTGCCGTATCAGAGGCAAGGATATCTCTATGATATTCCAAGAGCCGATGACAAGCCTCAACCCTGTATTTACCGTTGGTTATCAGATTGAGGAGGTGTTCTATCTCCACAATCCCGAGGCCACAAAGGAGCAAGCCAGACAAAAGGCCATCGATATGCTGACCCTGGTTGGCATCCCGATGCCGGAAACGATTATCAATTATTATCCGCACCAGCTTTCGGGTGGTATGCGTCAGCGCGTGATGATTGCCATCGCGCTGACCGGCAACCCTAAGCTGATCATCGCGGACGAGCCGACAACGGCTCTTGACGTAACGATTCAAAGCCAGATTCTGAAACTTCTGAAAAAGGTGCAGAAGGAATGTGGCGCATCCGTTATGCTGATTACTCACGACCTCGGCGTCGTTGCAGAGATGGCTGATTATGTTGTCGTGATGTATGCAGGTAAGATTGTCGAAAAGGGAACTGTTTACGAGATTTTTGATAATCCGATGCATCCGTATACCATTGGCATTCAAAAGGCAAAGCCTTCGCTTGCCTCGGATGCCTCCTCCGAGCTTTACAATATCCCCGGAAACGTTCCCAATCCTATCAACATTCCCGATGAGTGCTTGTTCAAGGGACGGTGTAACAGAAGATGTGGAAAGTGCGGCGGTACGTATCCGAAGGAGATCAAAATCAGCGAAACGCATAGTGTCTTCTGCCACTTGTATGACGAAGAAATGGGGGAATAAGCCGTGGAAGAAAAATTGAATAACCCCACCGTCAATGAAAAGGATTATATCCTTGAGGTTGATGGGCTGAAGCAGCATTTTCCCATTACGAAGAATTTTATGGGTAAGACCTTGACCTCCTTAAAGGCGGTGGATGGCGTTTCCTTTAAGCTGGAGCGCGGTAAGACGCTTGGTATCGTTGGTGAGTCCGGCTGTGGTAAAACAACGCTGGGTAGAACGATTTTGCGCCTCTACGACGTGACAGAGGGCTCTGCTATCTATACCACGGTGAATGATAAGGGTGTACGCGAGTCCCGCGATCTTGCCAAGCTCTCCAAAAAAGAGCTGCGCGAACTGCGTACGCAGCTGCAGCTGGTGTTCCAGGATCCGTATTCCTCGCTTCCGCCGCGTATGACGGTTGGTGCTATCATCAGCGAGGCTGTGAGGGTTCACAATGTTGTTCCCGCCAATGAGGTTTCGGACTATGTTCGCCTGATCATGAAGCGTTGCGGCCTGCAGGAGCATTACTATGATCGCTATCCGCATGAGTTTTCCGGCGGTCAGCGTCAGAGAATCTGCATTGCCCGCGCCCTTGCTGTAAAGCCGCAGCTGGTTATTTGTGACGAGCCCGTTTCGGCACTGGACGTGTCGATTCAGGCGCAGATCATTAACCTCTTCAAAAAGCTGCAGCGTGAGGAAGGCATTTCCTATCTCTTCATTTCGCATGACCTTTCTGTTGTTAAGTACATTTCGGATAATATTGCTGTTATGTATCTCGGCAACATTGTAGAAACCGGCTCTACGGCGGATATTTGCACCAATGCAAAGCATCCCTACACACAGGCCCTTTTCTCGGCCGTGCCGGTAGCAGATCCGCACAGAAAGTCCGAGCCCGCCGCCTTGGAGGGCGAGCTTCCCAGCCCGGCTAATCCGCCGAAGGGTTGTAAATTCCACACGAGATGTAAGTATTGCACGGATAAGTGCCGCGAACTTCCGCCTCCTTCTGTTGAGGTGAACGAGGGGCATTTCGTTGCGTGCCATCTCTATGCGGAGATCCAGTAAATGAAAAAGAAAAAGAAGATTAAAACCGTATACCTGGAGGATAAGGGTGAAACCATTTACTCCATGGCAGCCTTAGAGGGGAAGACCCCAGAGGAAAAAGAAGAGTTTGAAAAACGGCGAAAATCCTTTCCCGCCATTACGGGTAAGGAACGCTTTGCTATGATTAAGGCGGCTTTTACCGTTTACGGCCCGCTTTTGTTGATGGTGATTGGTTCCTTCAGCTTGGCTGCGTTGCTGTTTTACCTTCTTTTGATTTGATCATATTCTGTGTGATTCAAATGGCTATCGCAAAGGTCCCCGATCGTTGCGGTAGCCATTTTTGCGGAAACAACGACGAAAAAGGCAAAGGAGAAATCTGCCTTGAAAAAAATATTGATGATTACCACAGGTGGTACCATCGCCTGTAAGCAGACCGAAGATGGTTTGGCACCCGGGCTGACGCCCGAGGAGCTTCTCTCTTATATTCCCGCTGTAAAAGGCATCTGTGAGGTGGATACTCTGCAGGTCTGCCATTTGGATAGCACCAACGTGACGCCCGCGCATTGGAAGATCATGGCGCAGGCAATTGAGCATCATTATGATCAGTACGACGGCTTTGTCATCTGCCACGGTACAGATACGCTTGCCTATACTGCGGCGGCACTATCCTATATGATTCAAAACTCGGCAAAGCCAATCGTTATTACAGGCGCACAAAAGCCGATCGATATGGATGTGACAGATGCAAAAAGCAATCTGCTGGATAGCTTTATTTATGCGGTAGACGATGCCTCGCAAAACGTGAACATCGTATTTGATGGTAAGGTTATTGTCGGTACTCGTGCCAGGAAAGAGCGTTCTAAAAGCTTTGATGCCTTTTCCAGCCTCAACTATCCTTTTACGGCCGTGATTCAGGATGGCATGCTGGTGCGCTATATCGAAGAGCAGCCGATCGCCGAGCCCGTGCACTTTTATAATGAGATGAGTGAGAGTGTTTGCACCCTGAAGTTGATTCCCGGCGTGAAGCCCGATATCCTTTCCTATCTGTTTGAAAACTACAACTGCATCGTGATTGAAAGCTTTGGCGTGGGCGGAATTCCGCAAAGCTTGGTACAAACCTTTTACGATGAGATGAAAAAGTGGGCAGGAAAAGGGAAATACGTGGTTATGACAACGCAGATCGCCAAAGAGGGAAGCGATATGACTGTCTATGAGGTGGGGAAAAAGGTCAAGCAGGACTTTAACCTGATAGAGGCGTATGATATGTCCTTTGAGGCAACGATCACCAAGCTGATGTGGATTATGGGGATCGGCGCTTTGGATTATGATACGATGCGCCGTCTGTTCTATACCCGCATCAACCACGATATTTTGTTTGCGCAGCGGTTAGAAGGCTAATGAATTTCATAGATAAAAACAAGGGCTGACCATGTGGTCAGCCCTTTGCTGCAAATTGAAAAGAGAAACGAAGAAATTTAATGAAAACGATTGATAAGATCGCTAACCAATTTGCGTAATGATAAGATGAGCAGATACGGGGCGAGTTCCACCTGCAAGGGGCGTGATGGTAAGTGCCGCAGCATTGCCGGCAGGATTGCGGACTGTCAAAATCGAGTTGACTGTCGTGGTTGTTACCACGGCCATTCCCACGATCTGCGACGTTCCTGTGGCACGGTCTGCGACGGTATAGGTTAAATCTTGATCGTTCAAGGTTAGGATCAGCTGTCCTGCCTCGGTGACGCCGACCATAAACAGTATCTGTTACGTGCCGATGGGCCCCAAATTGAAGGATGATGGACCGAGACGCCCAATGTTTGTGTTGGCGATCGGACCATTCTGTGGGAAACTAACATCAGCTCCGGGGGCTACCGTTGCCGAGTTGTCGGGTGGCATTAAGGCGTAAAAATCGGCATAGCTTAATACACCTCCGGGAAGTCCTTGCGGTCCGGCAGGACCGGTTTCACCGATAGGACCTTGTGGACCGGCAGGACCGATTTCGCCGGCAGGTCCTCGTGGACCAATAGGACCAATGGGACCACGAGGACCAACAGGTCCCCGCGGCCCGGGCGGGCAGATCGTACAAGGTTTTTTATCTTTTTCGTTATCGCAGTGAGAATTGTGGTTGTCGTGCTCTTGAGGATGACAATGGCAATGATTGGTACTTCGTATAAATGGATTTTGCTTGTACATAAAGACATCTTCTCTATTGATTTTGGTGAAGCACCACTATATGATATGTTGGTTTATTACAAACAGATACTCCTTCCGTAAAAACAAAAAAGAGTGTTCATACTTAAATCAGTTATGAACACTCGATATGGTCGAAGTGACAGGACTCGAACCTGCAGCATCTTGCTCCCAAAGCAAGCGCGCTACCAATTGCGCCACACCTCGATGCATCGTTCCTATTATACTCCTTTTTTTGCAATTTGTCAAGCGCGAAAAAGGGAAAGTATCGGCTTTGGCGATTATTTTACGTATTACGAAAAGAAATTTGCGAAAATCTTTGACGAATGCGCGAGAATGTGTTATAATATATCTTGAAAAAATATGGAATGCGGGGGTATATATGCGAATATTGGGTATCGACCCCGGGCTTGCCATTGTCGGCTGGGGCATTGTAGAACGCATCAATGGGATGACCTTTCGTCCTGTTGGCTTCGGCTCCATCAATACACCCGCCAAAACAGATGTTGGCTTGCGTTTGGCGATGATCTATAAAAACCTGAATTTGATTATCGATAAATATCACCCTGACGAGATGGCTGTGGAGTCGCTGTTCTTCAATACCAACCAAACCACCGCAATTGCCGTGGCAGAGGCAAGAGGCGTTGTATTGCTGGTGGCAGAGCAGCATGGTATTCCCGTTTCCGAATACACCCCGCTGCAGGTCAAGCAAGCCGTTGTGGGGTACGGCAAGGCAGAAAAACACCAGGTCATTGATATGGTTACACATCTGCTTGGCCTTGAAAAACCACCAAAACCGGATGACACCGCAGACGCCATTGCCATTGCGCTCTGCCACGGGCAGAGTGCCGGTTCGCTGTTGCGAACACTTCATAAACGATAAAAAGGAACATAGAAAATGTGGATCAGTGATGCATGGAAGGACTATGAATTGATTGATGCTTCGGATGGGGAACGTCTTGAGCGTTGGGGAAAGTATACCCTGGTGCGCCCCGATCCGCAGGTCATTTGGCATACCGATAAAAAGAACCCGCTTTGGCAAAAGGCGGATGCCAGCTATCGCCGTTCTCGCAGCGGTGGCGGCGCGTGGAGCGAAAATCGCTTGCCCGAAAGCTGGAACATCTCTTACGACGCGCTGCGTTTCCGTATTAAGCCGATGGGCTTTAAGCATACAGGGCTGTTTCCGGAGCAGGCGACCAACTGGGATTGGTTTTCAAATCTCATACGCAAAGCAAATCGCCCGATCAAGGTGCTGAATTTGTTCGCCTATACCGGCGGCGCTACGGTGGCTGCCGCGCAGGCAGGTGCCTCTGTCTGCCATGTAGATGCAGCAAAGGGCATGGTTGCGGCCGCGAAGGAAAACGCGGCACTTTCCGGTCTGGCTGATGCGCCTATTCGGTATATTGTGGAGGACTGTAAGAAGTTTATTGAGCGTGAGATTCGTCGTGGCAACCACTATGACGGCATTATTATGGATCCCCCCTCGTATGGTAGAGGGCCAACGGGAGAGGTTTGGAAGATTGAGGAAAGCATTGACGCATTTGTTGCTTTGACTGCCAAGCTGTTAAGCACAAGGCCGCTCTTCTTCTTGTTGAACTCGTATACAACAGGGCTTTCGGCATCTGCCATGAAGTATTTGTGCGATCTGCATTTGGCGCCTCGTTTTGGTGGCAGAAGCGAAGCCGACGAGCTCGGCCTTCGTGTGCAGCAAAGCGGCCTTGGTCTGCCTTGCGGCAGCAGCGTTCGCTATACCTTTGAAGAATAATGAGGTTAAGACATTGAGTGAGTTTGTAAAAACGGAACATTTGTCCTTCTCCTATGAGGATGAGGGCGACCGTCAGAATCCGGCTTTGGAGGACGTTTCCATTGCCGTGCAGGATGGGGAATATGTGGCCATCCTCGGACATAACGGCTCGGGAAAATCTACCTTTGCCAAGCTGCTGAACATGATTCTGTCGCCGGATAGCGGCAAAATTTGCATTGCGGGCAGAGAAGTTACCGCCCCCGACTTTACTGAGGACGATATGTTTGACGTGCGCCGCGAGGTTGGCATGGTTTTTCAGAACCCCGATAATCAGCTGGTGGCAACCATCGTAGAGGAAGACGTGGCATTTGGCCCGGAAAACCTTGGTTTGCCGCGAAAGGAGCTGCGCGAGCGCGTTGATCGGGCACTATCCATGGTTGGCATGATCGAGTATGCGCAGCATGCGCCACACCGTCTCTCGGGTGGTCAAAAGCAGCGCATTGCGATTGCAGGTATCATCGCGATGATGCCCAAATGCATTATTTTTGATGAAGCAACCGCCATGCTTGATCCGCTTGGTCGCCGTGAGGTGATGAGCACGATGGATATGCTGAATCGCGATCATCACATTGCCATTCTCAATATCACGCATTATATGGACGAGGCGGCCCATGCCGATCGTATCATTGTAGTCAACGATGGTCGTGTGTATATGGATGGCACGCCCGGTGAGGTTTTTTCGCGTATTGATGAGCTGCACGCCATAGGGTTGGAAGCGCCGCAAACGACAGAGCTGTTTGATTTTCTCCGCCGTGAGGGCTGTCCGCTCCCTGCCGGGTATACGGAGGATGAGGCATGTATTGATGCGCTTGTGCGGTTGTATGAGGAAGCATGATGGAGAATATACTTGAACTGAAAGACGTTTCCTACGTATACGGCAGCGGTACACCATTTGAAATGGTGGCCCTAAAAAATGTCAGCGTAGGATTTGAGAAGGGAAAGATCACCGGCGTGATTGGTCATACAGGCTCGGGCAAATCGACACTTGTTCAATTGCTCAACGGCCTGCTGCGACCGCAGACCGGATCGATTCTTCTAAATGGTGAGGATATTTGGCAAAAGCCAAAGGAGATACAAAAGATTCGCTATCGCGTTGGTCTTGTCATGCAGTACCCGGAATATCAGCTGTTTGATGAAACGGTACGCGCGGATATTGGCTACGCGCCGCGCAACATGGGCCTTTCGCCTGAAGAGGTGGAGGCGCGTGTTAAAGAGGCGGCCGCCTTTGTACGCCTTGACGAGAGTCTGCTGGCACAATCTCCCTTTGCGCTCTCCGGTGGGCAAAAGCGCAGAGCTGCGATTGCCGGCATTATTGCCATGCGCCCGGAGGTGCTTGTGCTGGATGAGCCTGCTGCAGGGCTTGATCCGCTTGGCAGAAGCGAGATTCTTGGCGGCTTGCGGGAATACCAGCGCACCTGCGGTGCAACGGTGATTCTTGTCAGCCACAGCATGGAGGATATGGCGCAGTATTGCGATCGTATCGTTGCCTTAAACCACGCAGAGGTATTCTTGAACGGAACGGTAGATGAGGTCTTCTCCCGTTCAAGAGAACTGGCCGAGGTTGGCTTGGATATACCTCGTATCGCGCGTATTGCAATTGCGCTGCAAAAGCGCGGCGTACCGCTGGACGGTAATCTTTATACCGTTCCCGGCGTAGCAAAGGCCTATTTGCGCGCATGGCAGGAAAAGCAACGGCGCTCGACTGCCGCGCAGGCGGGGGAGGGCGATCATGCTTAAAGATATTACACTTGGGCAATATTTCCCCGGAAATTCCGTTATTCACAAAATGGATCCTCGTGCCAAGCTGATCGTGGCGATTTTGTATATTGTTGCGATCTTCTGCGCACAAAATGTCGTGTGCTTTGCGGCACTTTTGCTGTCGGCTTTCTTGCTGATTTTGTTGAGCCGCATTTCCGTGATAACGATATTGCGTGGCTTGAAGCCGATTATGTTCGTGCTCCTGTTTACGGCAATTATCAATGTTTTTTTGACGGGGGATACGACAGAGCCGCCGCTTTGGCAGGCAGAAATACCGATTTTTTCGCTTGTCTGGAGACCTACGATCTATCGTGCGGGTGTCATTCGTGCCATTTTTACCTCTATCCGCGTGATGGTGCTGATTATGGTGACCAGTATTTTCCTCACCTATACGACCTCGCCCATTACCCTGACAGATGCCATCGAGGAGCTGTTGGCGCCGCTAAAGCTGCTGCATATTCCCGTGCATGATTTTGCCATGATGATGACAATCGCTCTTCTTTTTATCCCAACATTGATCGAAGAGACCGATAAGATTATGAACGCGCAGAAGGCGCGCGGTGCAGATTTTGCAAACGGTTCACTTGTCAAGCGTGCAAAGGCACTGGTGCCTGTGTTGATCCCGCTGTTCGTTTCCGCCTTCAAGCGGGCAGAGGATCTTGCCGTAGCGATGGAATGCCGTTGCTATCGTGGAGGGAAGGGGCGCACCAAGCTGCATAAGCTGCAGTACCACGCACGTGACATAGTTGCCTTTTTGCTGATGTGTGCATTTCTTGCCGGAATTTTTGTTGTGAATTATTATAATCCACTCGAGATCAGTCTCTGATTTTCAGGAGCTTTGTATGAACTATCTGGCTTTGATACAATACGTGGGAACCGATTTCTGCGGTTACCAGGTACAACCGAACAGGCGAACTGTGCAGGGCGAGCTTTGCCGCGCCTTTGCCGCTCTTTTTGGGTGTGCTTGTCGGGTCAGCGGATGCAGCCGCACGGATAGCGGTGTTCATGCCGAGGAGTTTTGTATTTTGATAGAGCCGGAGAACGATGATCATCCGTTTATCCCGCCGCACAAATTGCCGCTCGCTATTATGGTGCATCTGCCACGGGATATTTCGGTTATTCGGTGCATAGAGGCTCCTTGCGGGTTTCATCCGCGTTATGAGGCGCAGGGGAAAATCTACCGCTATGATCTATGGAATGCCCCTGTCGGCAATCCCTTTCTTGTTGATCGAGCATGGCATTACCCAAAGAGGCTGGATGACGGTGCGCTTGCGCGCATGCAGGCCGCCGCTGAGCGGATTGTCGGCAAGCAGGATTTTGCTGCCTTTATGGCAGATGGCTCGGCTATTACCGATACTGTACGAACCGTATTTTCCTGTACCTGTGTGCGAGAAGGGGATTTTGTACGAATACGCGTGCATGGTGATGGTTTTCTTTATAATATGGTGCGCATCATTGTTGGTACATTGCTGGCGGTAGGAACCGGGAAACTGGAGCCGGGGGACGTTTCTACCATCATTCAAAAAAAGAAACGTGTGCTGGCCGGCATGACAGCCCCCGCATGCGGGTTGACCCTCGAGCATGTCATTTATCCCAAGGAACGTGTTGCTTGGGAATAAGAAAAAGACGACAGACGCATTGCGTCTGTCGTCTTTTTCCTTGAAAAGGAAAGAAAAAAAGCATACTCCATGCGCATACTAAAAATAAAAAACAGAACGAAAAAACATGGAAAAAGAAAGAAAATACAAAGCAGATATAAAACGCAACAAATGGAAAAAAAGAATAGTAACCATTCCGCTCATTGTCCTTGCTCTGATCGTGTTGGTTGCTGTCAGCATGTTTTCCTATGTCTATTATCACATGGATTACACCGCAGACGAAACGCTTTTTTCGCTGGCGCGCGGAAGTCATACAACACGGTTCTATTATCATGATCCTAATGCTGTGCGGGATGGAGGAGAACCCTTTTCCCGTGATGCACTCAACAAGCTGCTGCCCGGTGGGTATCGGCCCGTCGAGTGGGAAACGCAACGCATTCACGGCGGTGCAGATAGCCTCTGGTGTGCGTACGATGATATTCCACACGCGATGAAGGATGCATTTGTCGCGATTGAGGATAAACGTTTTTTTCAGCATGAAGGGGTAGATTGGCTCCGTACAAGCAAGGCTGCCTTGAATTATATGCTTCATTTTGATGGTCGCTTTGGCGGCTCAACGATCACACAGCAGCTTATCAAAAACATCTCCTCGGATGATGATATCAGCATTTCCCGCAAGCTGCGGGAGATCTGCCGCGCTCTTCATTTAGAGGGCACACACAGTAAAGAGGAGATTTTGGAGCTGTATCTGAATATCGTTCCACTTTCCCAAGGGTGCGTTGGCGTTGGTGCGGCGGCAGAGCTGTATTTCGGTAAAAGTATTCATGAATTGAGTACAGCGGAATGTGCCGCCATTGCCGCCATTACCAATTCTCCTGTGAAATTTGATCCGTATACGGAAAAAGAGAATAACCGTGCAAGGCGTGATCTGATCCTTCGTGAGATGCATGCAGGCGGCATGCTCAATCAGGCTGCGTATGAGAGCGCCATTGCGGAAGAGACGGTCTTGCAGCCGTTGCCTGAAAAAAGAGAACCGGTGTATGATTGGTATGTAGAGACGGTCATCTCGGATGTCATACGCGATCTGATGACAGAAAAAGGACTTTCCCGTGATGCGGCAGAGAAATTGGTGTACGGCGGTGGGCTACAGATCTATACGCAAATGAACATGGATGTTCAAAAGACCTTGAAAACCTTTTTTGAAGATGAAACGAATTTTCCGTCTGCTTGCCGAAACGGCCTTTCCTATGCCATGGTTGTGTGTGACCCATATACGGGCGATCTGCTCGGTATTGTCTCCTCAGTTGGAGAAAAGACGCAAAATCGGGTTTTGAATTATGCCTCCGACGTTTTGCGTGCACCCGGCTCTGCGTTAAAGCCTCTGTCCGTCTACGCCCCCGCCGTGCAAGAAAATCTGATTAACTGGGCAACGGTAACCGATGATGTACCGATTCGTTTTGTCAAGAGTGCCAATGGATACACAGCGTGGCCGCACAATTCGCCGCAAATCTATAGCGGCTTGACAGACATCAAGGATGCGCTTGCCTATTCCAAAAACACCGTGGCCGTTCGTGTTTATGAAGCATTGGGAGCAGAGAAGTCTTATGGGTACTTGCAGCGGCTGGGGATGGATACGCTTGTGCGGCAACGAAAAACACAAAACGGTAGCATTACCGATCTTGCTGCTGCACCGCTTGCACTTGGCCAGTTGTCTGATGGTGTCAGCGTGCGGGCACTGACCAACGCATACGGTGCGTTGGCCAACGGAGGTGACTATCACCCCTCTCGCTCCTATTCGCTTGTGTTGGATGGGAGCGGCAGACCGCTCTTGAAAAAACAGGCTGCAGGAGAACGTATATTCAGCCGCGAGAGTGCGAGTATTATGACAGAGCTTTTGCAAGGGGTTACGTCATACGGCACGGCTAAAACGCTCAAGCTGACGAATTTTGTAGATGTAGCGGGAAAAACGGGCACCTCAAGTGAAAATCGCGATAAGTGGTTTGTTGGGTATACGCCGTATTATACGGCCGGCATCTGGTGTGGATATGCCGATGGTAGCACCGCCGTTGCGGATTCGCTTTCCAAAACGCACCTTGCTGTTTGGGATACCATTATGCGGCAATTGCATCAGTCGGACTTGTCTTGCGGTCAGCATGCACGTTCTTTTACGCCGGCGACCGGCGTGGTTGCCCGCGCGTATTGTAAGGATTCCGGTCTTCTGCCCTGTGAGGCTTGTCGGAAGGACCCCAGAGGGAATCGCATTACGATGGGTTATTTCAAGGCAGGTACAGAGCCACGCAGCATTTGCAATTGCCATGTAACCGTTCGATATGATCTCGAAGGAGGCGGCTTGGCTCGTGGCGGCTGCCCGGAGGAGAATGTAAAGGAGATTGGGATGCTTTGCTTGCCATCACGCCTTTTTCCGGTCGAGGTGTACGTCTCGGATGCGCAGTATGGCTATCGTGATTTGGGAGCAGCCAAGCCATCGGATGAGATGACACAACCGTTTTACGCGGGGCTGCTTGCATCCGGAGAACACATTGGCTTGTCACACACATCGGATGGCAAGCAGTTTAACAGCATGTGCCCCCTGCACGGAAACGAACCAACACAAGAATACGAGGACCTGCCTGACGAAGGAGAGTCGAAGAATCCCTTTGATTGGTTTACAAAGCATTTTCTCTCAAGAAAGAGGTGAAATATCTTAAAAAGAAACCGGCTTGTCCGGTTTCTTTTTCGATAGAGTTGACAAAAGGCGTTCTATTTGATATAATAAATTGTATCATATTCGATGTTGCGGAGGGATGCCAGTGAAACCATATTTTCCGACATTACAGGGAAATGAGCGCCTGAAGCAGCAGCTGGGAGACCGTGTTTTACAAGGCACCATGGCGCATGCCTATCTTCTCCAAGGAGAGATAGGGACGGGCAAGCGGCTGTTTGCGCACCTGCTTGCGGCAGCGATGTGCTGTGAGCAAAGGACGGCTGACGGTGTTCCGCTTCCTTGCGGTGTGTGTAACACCTGTCGAAAGATCATGGAGGATCGCACCCCCGATCTTACGGTGATTGAGCGTGGTGACAATGCCACCATCGGCATCGAGGCGATTCGCCGCGCAAAAGAGGACATGTATCTTTCCTCTACCGAGAATGATAAAAAGGTCTATATCATCTGCGAGGCAAATAAAATGACGATTGCCGCGCAAAATGCGCTTTTGATTGCGCTGGAGGAACCCCCCCGCGATGTGATGATCTTTCTTTTGTGTGATGATGCCTCTTCGCTCCTGCCCACGGTACGTAGCCGTGTACAGACCATTCGTATGTCTCTTTTTGATCCACAGCAAATGGCAGCCTTTCTTTCGACTGATCCGAAGGCGCAGCGCTTGCGCACAGAGTCAGAGGAGCTCTTTTTGGATTTGATCGTATCAGCCGCCGGTTCACCCGGGCGTGCGCTTGGGCTGCTTGCGCGTAAGGAGATGGGGGCACTTTCTGCCAAGCGGGATTGCGTGCTTGCCATTCTTTCTGCCGTTCATAGTCGTATGCGCTTTTCTACGCTGTATGAGGCAATCGGGGGGCTTAGCACAAAACGGCAGGATATGATAGAAGAGCTTGGGCAGCTGTTGCTGGCCTTGCGGGATTTGATTCTCTTAAAACGGGATGAAAACGCCCCGCTTTGCTTTTTTGGCGATCGTGATGCCGCGCGGGAACGCTGCGATACGATAAGCCTGCGTGCACTCTTTGCAATATATGACGCAACACAGGCTGCTATTTTACAGTTGAATCAAAATGTGAACATTGGTGTTGTCACCGCATCCTTCGCGGATGCGCTGCGCGCAGCACCCTCTAAATAAATCACTTAGATGAGGATGTATGTATGAACGATGAAAAAGAGTTCCTTCCTGTGAACGGGGAAGGCGAGCCGAATGCCGAGACGGTCGTCTCTTCTTCTGAAGAGGAAATGACCGAGAAGGCTGAAGGGCCTGTTGAGGAATCTGCACCGGTTGAAATTGTAGGTGTTGGATTCCGCACCGCAGGAAAAACATATTACTTTTCGCCTAAAAGCTTTCAGCTGACGGTTGGCACGCCCGTTATTGTAGAGACAGCACGCGGTGTGGAAATGGGAAAGATCACCATTGCCAACCGCATGGTTTCTTCGAGTGAGATCGTAGCCCCCTTGCGTGAAATCATTCGTCCTGCAACAGCGGCGGATATTTCCCGCCATGAGGAAAACCGTCGTCTTGAGGAGCGTGCTGCGGAAATTTGCAAGCAAAAGATCAAGAGTCACAAGCTGGATATGGATCTGGTCAGCGTAGAATATACGTTTGACAACAGCAAACTCCTGTTTTATTTCACGGCAGAGAACCGCGTAGACTTCCGCGAGCTGGTCAAGGATCTGGCATCGGTTTTCAAAACGCGTATTGAGCTGCGTCAGATCGGTATTCGTGATGAGGCAAAGCTGATGGGCGGTTTTGGTGTTTGCGGTCGGCCGTTCTGCTGCTCAAGCTTTCTTTCTGATTTTGTACAGGTTTCTATCAAGATGGCCAAGGAACAGAATTTTTCTCTCAATTCTGCCAAGATTTCGGGTGCTTGCGGTCGCTTGATGTGCTGTTTGCGCTATGAGCATGATGTATATGAAGAGGCTATCAAGCTGACGCCGAGTGTGGGGTCTTATGTCAGCACCGCAAACGGCCTTGGCGTTGTTACCGAAACGCGACCGCTGGCGGGCACCGTGAAGGTTCGCTTGGATGAAAAGACCGAGGCTCCTCGTTTGTACGCGGTCAGCGATATTAAGGTGATCCGCAGTAAAGGAAAGAGCGGACTCCAGCCGGAGGACGATGCTGTAGAATTGACCGCAGAGAATACGGTATCCGAGGAAGAAAACGTGAGCGTTATCGGGAACGACACCGCTGACGAGAAATCTGAAAAGAGCACACAGAATCGAGATGGCGGTCGCCCGGGGCATAACAGACCGCGTCAGCCGCGCAAGAAAGAGCGCAGAGATGGCAATCAGAATCCCGCAGAGGGGGGCGAAAACCGCGGGCGCAATAATCAACAACAGAGAAATAAGAATGATCACCGTCCGCCACGTCCGCGCCGAGATGGCAAGCGTGATGGAAATGATGATAAAAAGCAGGAAGGGAAGCCGACCGGCGAGTAAAAATCGTTTTCTTTGCACAAATATTTCTCTTGTTTTCAGACAAAATGACGAAATTTGATCTTGTACATTCTTTTTTTCAAAAACTACTTGATTTTTTTAAGAAATGTGATAAAATAGTTGCAGCATAACATAGATATGGAGGTGTAATCATGGCTTATAAGATTACCGATGACTGCATTGCATGCGGTTCTTGCGAGGGCGAGTGCCCGGTTGGTTGCATCAGCGAGGCAGACGGCAAGTACGTAATTGACGCAAACGAGTGCGTAGATTGTGGTTCTTGCGCAGGTGTATGCCCGGTAGATGCTCCTGTAAAGGAAGACTAATTTCCATACACAAAACGGAGGGGTGATTTTTCTCCCCTCCGTTTTTGTATCAGAAGGAGATTGTATGAAAGAACCCATGTTGTTGCCGGGTGAGAGGTTGGATGATGTTAATTTCCGACTTCGCTTGATACAGAAAACAGCAGGGCTGCAGTTTGGCACGGATGCCTTGCTGCTGGCCTCTTATCTCAAAAACGCGCCAAATGCCATAGCTACAGAACTTGGCGGCGGTAGCGGCATCATCTCCCTCCTTGCCTTGGCACGAAATAAGGTTGCGCGGGTCGATTGCGTAGAGGTGCAGCCAATATATGCCGAGCTGATCGAACGTAACATTGTGTTGAACGATTTTGGTGACCGTATGCGTGCGGTTTGCTGCAATGTGCGCGATGTTGCACGGCAAGGGGGCGAGCAAGGAAGGGCGGATGTTGTTTTTTCCAATCCGCCGTATATGAAACAAACCTCCGGTGCGCCGAATTTGACAGAAGAAAAAAACATTGCAAGGCATGAGGTACTGGGGGATATTGGCGATTTCTGCGCCGCCGCAGCACGCCTACTGCGGTATGGTGGATATTTTTACTGCGTGTATCGAAGTGATCGTATGGCAGATCTTTTTGCCGCCTTGCGTGAGAATCGGTTAGAGCCAAAACGCCTGACCTTTGTTCATGCAGACATTTCTGCCCCTCCCTCTATGCTGCTACTTACTGCCGTGCTGGGCGGAAAAAGCGGGATGAAGGTGACAAGACCGCTGATTATATACCAAAAAGGTGAAGCGGGGGCACAGACCTACACAGACGACATGCAACAGGTTATGGAATGCGGTATGCTGCCGCAGACATTGGATGCTTAAAGACAGGAGAAAAATAATGGCAGAAGAGAAAAATCGTGTAATTGGCGGCATGCTGTACCTGGTGGCAACGCCAATCGGTAATATGTCGGACATCTCTGCGCGCGCGATAAAGGTCCTTTCAGAGGTAGACTTTGTCGCAGCAGAGGATACACGCAATACCATGCGCCTACTTGGCTGCCTTGATATTAAGCAAAGACTGATTAGCTACCATGAGCATAATCGGCGCGAACGTGGTGAAGAGATTATCAATCGCCTTTCTCTTGGCGAGTCCTGCGCACTGGTAACGGATGCCGGCATGCCGGCGATCAGCGATCCCGGAGCTGACTTAGTGAAGCTGTGCGCCGAACGGGGAATCCCCGTGACGGTCATTCCCGGCTGCTGTGCAGCGGTAACGGCCTTGGCTCTTTCCGGGCTTTCAACCACGCGCTTCTCGTTTGAAGGCTTTTTACCGGTTGATGGCGGCGAACGCAAAAAACGCCTTGCCGAGATTGCGCATGAGCGAAGAACCATGATCTTCTATGAGGCGCCGCACAAGCTGATTCGTACGCTGGGAGATCTTCTTTCTACCTTCGGTGATCGAAAAATTGCCATCTGCCGTGAATTAACCAAGATCAATGAAGAGATTTTGCGCACAACATTGGAGGGGGCTGTTGCCCTTTATCATGAAAAAAAACCGCGCGGAGAATATGTGCTGATTGTGGAAGGCGGTGAGGAGGCCGGTGCCGCTTTGCCTGCCATGGAGCAAGATCCAACTGCGGATATGACTCCCGAGGAGCGCGTAGACTATTACTGTCGCACACAGGGGGTGGCGCGAATGGCCGCCATGAAGCTGGTTGCCAAGGATATGGGAATTTCCAAGAGCGAGCTTTACCGAATGCTGCTGCCAGGTGACGAAGAGAAATCATAGAAAAATGCAGAAAGGGGAATGCGGAATTTGCTTTTTTCGCATTGACTTTCCCTCTGCATTGTGCTACAATATTTTTATATAAAAAGAGGCTTTTTGCCTAAAAACAAAGGAAGAGACATGATGACGAAAATCGATATTTTTTCCGGCTTTTTGGGGGCCGGCAAGACCACTTTGATTAAGAAACTGCTGAAAGAAGCATATGCCGGCGAAAAGGTTGTTCTGATTGAGAACGAGTTTGGTGAGATCGGTATTGATGGGGGGTTCTTGAAGGAATCCGGTATCGAGATCACCGAAATGAATTCCGGCTGCATTTGCTGTAGCCTGGTGGGGGATTTCAGCCGCTCGCTTGCCGAGGTTCTGGAAAGATTTCATCCGGATCGTATCTTGATCGAGCCGTCCGGGGTTGGCAAGCTCAGCGATGTCATTCGTGCAGTGCAGGATGTGCATGCAGAGGATGCCGTGCTTAACGGATTTACCACGGTCGTTGATGCGAAAAAGTGCAAGATGTATCTCAAGAATTTTGGCGAATTCTTTGGCGATCAGGTAGAGCATGCCGGCACGGTCATCCTCAGCCATACAGAAGGTCTTGCTGATGAGAAAATTGCTGCCGCCGTGGCTCTTGTGCGTGAGCACAATGCAGATGCTGCAATTGTCACCACGCCGTGGGATATGCTGGACGGTAAGCAGATCCTTGCCGCTATTGAAAAGACCAACACGTTGGAAGCAGAGCTTGCCAAGCTGCAAGAAGAGCATGAGCATCATCATGAGCACCACCATCATCACGACCATGATGAAGAGTGTGATTGCGGCTGTCATGAGCATGAGCACCACCATCATCATGACCATGATGAAGAGTGCGATTGCGGCTGCCACGAGCATGAGCACCACCATCACCACGAGCATGATGAAGAATGTCATTGCGGATGTCACGATCATCACCACCACCATCACCATGCTGACGAGGTTTTTGACAGCCTGGGCAAAGAGACCACGCGTAAATACACGAAAGAGGAAATCGAGAACGCACTTCTTGCTTTCGCCAACGGTACCGAATATGGCATGGTTTTGCGTGCCAAGGGCATTCTGCCGGGTGTAGACGGCGCATGGATTCACTTCGACTATGTTCCGGGTGAGCCGGATGTTCGTATCGGCGCGGCTGATGTAATCGGTCGCTTCTGTGTCATTGGCTCCGGACTTGATAAGCCTGCCATTCTTGCGCTGTTTGGTATGGAGGAGGCTTGACAATGGATGTAGCCGTATACCTGTTTACCGGCTTTCTTGAGGCGGGAAAAACAACCCTGATCCGCGAAACGCTGCAGGATGAAAAATTCAATTCCGGCGAAAAAACGTTGATCTTGGCCTGCGAGGAAGGGGTGGAGGAGTACGACCCCGCCGAGCTGCCGGGCAAGGTCTTTTACGAGAGCATTGAAACGCTTTCCAGGCTCAACCCGGATAAGCTTGCTGCTTTGCAGAAAAAATACAAGGCAGAACGCATTATGATCGAATATAACGGTATGTGGATGAACGATGACCTTTATCGTGCCATGCCGGATAACTGGTATATTTATCAGGAGATCATGCTGGCAGATGCCAACACATTTGTCAACTATAATGCCAATATGCGCTCCTTGGTTGTCAACAAGTTGCAGAATTGCGAAATGGTTGTTTTCAACCGTTTTGATGAAAATAAGATCGACCGCATGGAGCTGCATAAGATTGTACGCGGCATCTCTCGCCGTGTGAATATCGCATACGAAACGAACGATCACCAGATCGAATACGACGAGATTGAGGATCCGTTACCCTTTGATCTGGAGGCGGATGTTGTGGATATCGCCAATCGTGATTATGCGATCTGGTATCGCGATATGTCCGAGGAGATGGAAAAATATCAGGGAAAGGTTCTTCGCATGACCGGCATGGTAGCAAGAGATCCCGCCCTTCCGTCAAAGTCCTTTGTCATCGGTCGCCATGTGATGACCTGCTGCATGGATGATATCGCTTACCGCGGCCTTGTTTGCACGGGCGAGGGGAAGTGTGATCTGGAAAGCAAGGATTGGATCGTGCTGACGGCGCGGTTGGATATTGAGTTTCATAAGCTTTATCAATCCAAAGGCCCGGTTTTGAAGGTCATTTCAATTGAAAAGGTTGATCCACTGCCGCCGGATGAGCAGCTTGCTACGTTTTATTGATCGAGAAAGGAAAGAGGGGCATGACAGAGAACTATTTTGAATATGCGGTAGATGAAAAGCCAAAGGGCAAAAATCTGCTGCGCCGCGTTCTGCTGGTCGTTTTCTATGTTGTTTTCGCGCTTGCGTATTTTATCTTCTTTTACAGTATTAAAATTCCGCATGTGATCGCCATGCTACCGTTCCTTTTGCTCATCGTCGTCTTTTTTACTTGGCGGTATGTGAATGTTACCTATGAATATATCATTGCGGTGGGAGAGATTACGTTTTCCCGTATTTTATCCAATCGTAGCCGCAAGGAAATGCTGCAGCTTTCTATTCGTGACTTGCTTGAGGTAGTTCCGGATGATGGGCAGAAACCTGCCTCTGTCGATAAGATTTACGACTTCCGCAGCGAGAAGGGCACACCGGATTCCTACTGCCTTGTGTTTCAAAATGGGCAGGAGAAACGGTGCTTGGTATATTTTGAAGCAACCAAAAAAGCACTCAAGCTGTTGCAGCTGTATAACCCCGGCGCTGTTAAGTTCGGAAAAACGTTACGCTATTGAGAGGTGTCCTGATGAAAAAGGAGCATTCGCAAGAAGAATGCACCATCATTCGCATGATGGTGAAGAACGATGACGATTTCCTTTCCGTATTCTCGGCCGGCGAAACACCTGTCATCAGCACCGATGTAGCCGAATTTATCGAATCCAATACCATTTCGTTGCCTCCTTCTGCGCCGCTTAAGCTGCACATTCACAGCAATTGCATTGATGAAAAAGAAAAGATCGAATACAGCAAAGCAATCAGGGAGTACTATGCAGAGCGTTATCGCGCCAACGAGCAGGAACGAAAGCATAATCGTCGCGTGGTATTACTGCTGGCCTTGGTGGGTGTACTGATTCTTTCCTTGGCACTCTTTTTAGACGGAAATAATCATTTTTTGTGGGGCGAGGTAATTGATATTGCTGCTTGGGTATTCTTGTGGGAGGCGGTAGATATCGGTGCATTTCGTAATCGAGTACTCCGTATAAATCGTCTGCGATATCGGTCTTATATGATGATGAAAATTGAATATTATCCGCTTAAGGAGCAGTAAAAAATCCCCGATGGCTATCACAAGCCATCGGGGATTTTTTTATAAAACCCATCCGAAAAGAAGGGGAAGAAAGAGACAAGCAAGGGCGGATTGCAGCAGCTTGCCGATCGTATGGCGGCGTATGGAAAGCGGTAGGTCTGAAAGAAAGAGCGAGGCCTGCAAGTGAACCGATAACCCGCCAAAGCATACGGTGTTTGTCAATGCCAGCATTGCTGTAGCGGGGTGTGTTTCGTAGATAGAAGCGGCAATGCCTGCCGCATTGCCAACCTCAACAAACGATGAGATAAAAGCCAGCAGAACGCCATTTTTGATCATCGAACGCAGCAATGCGATCGGTATGGAAAAGGCAACGATCATCCCGCACACGGAAAGGATGTTGCCGGAAGCGCGGCGGATGGCAGGAATGATGCCAACAGCACCACCTTCCTGCGGATGTTTTACCGCCGAGCTCTCTGTATGGTGTAGCGGCATCAGGCGCGCAAGCAGAAAACCGGCCATTAAGCTGCACACGACCTGTAAGACATATAGCACAAGACCGATCTTTGCGTCTTTTAATAGTCCGCTGCCAATCCCGGCAATGACAAAGGCTGGACCTGTGTTGTTAGAAAAGGCGATCAGCTGTTCTGCTTCGGATGCATTCAGCTTTCCGGTACGGTATAAGTCGGCTGTGAATTTTACACCAAGCGGAAATCCGCAAAGTGCCCCCATGAAAAAAGCCCACATCCCAACAGCAGGAACGGCAAATATTTTTCGGCAGATCATATCAACTCGCGACTGGGAACCTTTTGTATCAGAAAGAAACGCCGTCAGCAGCTCTGATAGAATCATAAAGGGAAAGAGGGATGGAATGATGGTTTGATAGCAAAGCTGGAGAGATGCGCGAATGCCATCCATCACCTGCGGCGAAAAGAAGAGCAGAATTGCAAAGCTCATGAAGACAAGCATGAGAAATAGCTGTTTGGGGTGACGTCTGTTTGCCGCCCCGTAGATTTCTATCATGTTGCGCATTTCCTTTTCATATAGTTAATTAACATATATGAGATAAAGGAGGGAAATATGAAAAATAGAAAAAACAGATCAATTCGCAGCCTGTTGGCATCGTCAAACGGCCTTCCCATTGGCGAGCGTGAGAGAATTGAGATAACCAAAAAGGGGAATACGCGAACGATCATCGTAGAAGGAATTCGGCAGATCTTGTTATACGGAGCAGAGGAAATGGTTTTTTTGATGTCAGAGGGGCGACTCTCCATTTGCGGCAGAGAGTTGGATTGTGTGACTTATGCAAGCGGGGCCATTGGCATTGACGGTGAAATTATATCAATTTCGTTTTTGGAGGGGGGACGGAATGAAACTGCTTGATATTCGGTTTTTGTGGAGCAAGCGACTTATTTTGCCCGTTCAGCATGTGGCGAAAATCCTCAATTACGCCCGCGAAAAACACATTAAAATCAGGATTTATCACCAGGCAGACAACAAGACACCCGTGCAAATTTCTTATAACGGTTGGCGTGCGCTATGTGAGCACTTTCCTTTCCTGCTGGAAACGGAAAGCGAGGATCGGGGCTGTGTTCCTTTTTTCATACAGCAGAGACAACGCGCGGGGCTACTCCTTGGGGGCGTTCTGGCGATGTTGTTGTTTTCTTTCCTTGGTGGGCGCGTGTGGGATGTTCGCATCAGCGGAAACACATATCTTTCGGATGCACAAATCCTGCAGGAATTAGAGAATGCCGGCTTTGGGGAGGGGGCTGCGCTTTCCTCGCTTGACACCAAGGCAATTGCCGGTGATGTGCTGCTTGCCTCGCAGGATCTTTCCTTTGTTGGCATCAACATGCGCGGAACGGTAGCATACGTTCATGTTGTTGAACGAATGCAGCAGGAGGAAGAAGACTCTTCAGTTCAAGGTAGCAATCTTGTTGCCAAGACGGACGCTGTGATTGATACGCTATCCGTAAAACGTGGGACGATTGCTGTGCATCGTGGTCAGGTGGTGAGAGAAGGGGAGCTATTGGTCAGCGGGATCACCGAAGGGAGTGACGGCAGCAAGCTTGTGAGGGCCGAGGGGGAGGTCTTTGGCAGAGTGTCACGCCGTTTTGAGATCGTTTTGCCGCGCAATAGCACCGTGCGGCAAACCAAACAGGCGCAAATATGCAGTTTTTCCTTAGTTTTTTGGGGAAAAAATATAAATATTTACACGAATACTGGAAATTTACCCCCAACTTATGATACAATATATGAAATAGAGCAGTTATATCTTGGCGACAATGTCCGCCTGCCGTTTGGCTTTGCAAGAGCTGTCGCGGTTTCTTATGAAGAGGAAACCACCATGCTGTCAGACAAAGAGCTTGTTGATCTTGCATACGCCAGATTGGAGGCAGAATTATGTCTTGCGCTCAAGGATGGAGAACTGCTTTGCAAGAAGATTTATGGCAGCTTTACAGAGGACTCTTACACCTTGATCTGTGAAGCAGAATGCCTGGAAAACATTGCTAAAACAGTAGAATTTGATGCCCGCTGAACAGCGGAGGAAGGAACAATTATGGCGCAGCAGCTTGTGCTGATGGATTCTGAACAATTAACCGCCATTATTTTTGGCACCTGTGATGAAAATGCCAAGCGCATTGAAGAGCGCTTTGGCGTGCGCATCTCTAATCGTCACCCGGATAACAGCGCAGGAGACGCGCTGCTGATCGACGGCGAAAGTAAAGAGAATGTCGAGCGTGCAGCCTGCGTGCTGAAGTATCTCAAGCGCATGGTGGATGCCGGTGGTAGCATCAGCGACCAAAGCGTGGATTATGTTATTGCCATGGTTGCCGATGGCGCAGAGGATGAGCTTGACACACTGGAGGATGACGTGATCTGCATCACCACGCGCGGCAAGCCTATTAAGCCGCGTACCGTGGGGCAGAAGAAATATGTCGATGCGATCAAGAAAAATACCGTTGTGCTGGGTGTTGGCCCTGCCGGTACGGGTAAAACCTTTTTGGCAGTTGCTATGGCGGTGGATGCGCTGCGCGCCAAGCAGATCAACCGCATCGTGCTTACACGTCCGGCTGTAGAGGCCGGCGAAAAGCTGGGTTTCTTACCGGGAGATTTACAGAATAAGATCGATCCGTATCTGCGTCCGCTGAATGATGCGCTTTTTGAAATGCTGGGGGCAGAGAATTATGCCAGACAACTGGAAAAGAACGCGATTGAAATTGCCCCGCTTGCCTATATGCGTGGGCGTACGTTGGATGATTCCTTCATCATTTTGGACGAAGCGCAAAATACCACGCCCGAGCAGATGAAAATGTTTTTGACGCGTCTTGGCAGCAATTCCAAGGCTGTTGTCACGGGTGACCCGTCTCAAACCGATCTGCCGTTTGGCAAAAAGAGCGGCCTTGGCGTGGCTGTTAAGATTCTACGCGGGATTGAGGGAATTGCTGTACACAATTTCACCGAGCGTGATGTTGTCCGTCATCGCTTGGTACAGAAGATCATTTTGGCATACGACAAATATGAACGGGAATCGGCAGAGGCACGCATCGCGTACCGCGCCCGTAAGACAGAGAAAGGCGATCACACATGAAGTTAAAAAACGATCAAAAAAACAAGGCAGACCGTGAAATTATCCTGTATTTTAGCAAGGAGCCGGAAGAACTTGTGCTTCCGGCTGATACAGAAGACGTCCTTCGCAGAGCCATTCGCGAAACGCTGACCTATGAGGATTTTTCTTCCTCGGTCGAGATTTCCGTTACCTTTTGCGACGGCCCGTATATCCGCGAATTGAATGCCGCCTATCGGCAAAAGGACAGCGAAACGGATGTTTTGTCCTTTCCCATCTTTGATCAGGATGAAGAAGACCCTGTAGAGGGAGAGATCGTCCCCCTTGGTGATATTGTATTGAATATTGACCGCGCCGCGCAACAGGCTGCTGAGCTTGGGCATTCTGCCTTGCGGGAAATGGCGTTTCTTGCCATTCATTCCACGCTGCACCTACTTGGCTACGACCATGAACGCTCGGAGGAGGACGACGAGGATATGTGCCGTCGCCAGCGCGAGATCATTGCAATCATGGAAAAGGATTTGTAAAATATACGGAGAGACAACATGAAGAGAACAGGTTTTATCGCTATTGTCGGCCGCCCCAACGTTGGTAAATCCACCCTGCTGAATGCCATTCTTGGTGAAAAGGTGGCTATCGTTTCCAAAAAACCGCAAACCACGCGTAATCGCATTACGGGTATTCATACGACGGGGGAGGATCAGTACGTATTCCTTGACACGCCCGGTATGCACCAGCCGCGCACGCGCCTGGGTGACTATATGGTAAAAACCACCGAAAGTGCGATCGGTGAGGTGGATGCTGTCATTTTGGTGGTAGAAGCGCGTGATAGCGTGGGAGATATCGAAGCGAAGCTAATCAAGCAGATTCGCACCATGCACCTTCCCGCTGTGCTGGTCATCAACAAGACCGATGCCGTCAATGCGGAGCATATTGCAAAAACCATTGCCGCGTACGCTGAGGCGTTTGATTTTGATGCGGTTGTTCCTGCCAGTGCCAAGCACGGCAAGGGCGTGGATATCATTCTTGCAGAATGCGAGCGTTACCTTGATGAAAGCCCTTGGTTCTTCCCGCCCGATCAGGTTACAGACCAAACCGAGCGGCAGATCGTGGCCGAGGTGATTCGTGAAAAGCTTCTTCGCACGCTAAACGAGGAAATCCCGCACGGTGTGGCTGTTGTGATTGAGGAATTTAAGGAAGAGAAGGACATCCTTCGCATTCGCGCCGAGATCTTCTGTGAAAAGCAATCACATAAGGGAATTATCGTAGGGAAAGGCGGTGCCGCTTTGAAAACAGTTGGCACCTACGCCCGCGAGGATCTTGAAAAATTCTTTGGCATCAAGGTGTTCCTTGATCTGTGGGTGAAGGTGAAGGCCAATTGGCGTGACACCGCTTCCAACCTCAACGACTTTGGCTATCGGGAAGAGTAATCATGCTGACCGAGGTAAAGGGGCTGGTCATTCGTACGGTTGATCTTTCTGAAAACGATAAGCTGCTTACGCTTTTCACCGAAGAATACGGAAAGATCACGGCTGTGGCAAACGGCAGCCGCACGCTCAAAAGTCGGTATCTTGCCGCGGCGCAGCTATTTTGCTACGGTAGCTATGTGCTGTATCAGCGCGGTGACCGTTATTGGGTACGCGAGGTAACGCTGATTGAGAGCTTTTTTGATCTGCGCGCTGATCTGACGCGTATGTCTCTTGCTGCCTATATTTGTGATGTGGCAGACGACGTGGTAGAGGAAAATGCGCCGGAAAAGCCTTTTTTGCGTCTTGTGCTGAACTCGCTTTACGCCATTGCGTCCGGAAAATTTCCGCAAAAGCAAATCAAGGCGGCTTTTGAAATGCGCGCCGCTGCTGTGCTTGGCTTTTGTCCTATGCTGGATGGCTGTCATGCCTGCGGCAAAACAGAAGGCGAATTGTATCTGGATGTGATGAATGGGGTGCTGACCTGCTCCTCTTGTCGCGATCTGGCTGCCATGCAGCCCGTGACCGAGGAAGAAAGTCGCACGGCCAGTATCATCTGTCGTCTCACGCCCGGGGCACTTGCGGCCATGCAATATGCCGTATCTTGTCCGACGGAGCGGCTACTTTCCTTCCGCCTTCGCGAAGAGGATTCTGCTGTGTTTTGTGCTGCTGCCGAAAAATATCTGTTGAATCAACTTGAAAGAGGATTCAAATCATTGGATTT
Source organism: Clostridia bacterium (assembly GCA_017462545.1). Lineage (GTDB taxonomy): Bacteria > Bacillota > Clostridia > Oscillospirales > CAG-272 > UBA1740. The sequence goes on along the minus strand of JAFTQX010000026.1, from coordinate 2,603 downwards.
CTATAAAGAGATCGTTTCTTAAAATATTGGGAGATAGATCATGCTGTTTACGCAAAAAACTTTAACGGCACTGGAATATGATAAAATTATTGCCATGCTTGCGGAACGCGCGTTGACTGAAGGGGCGCGTGCGCGTGCGTTGGCTCTTTTGCCAAGCGACGATTTTGAAACAGTCGTTTTGCGACAAAAAAAGACGGCAGATGCCAAAAGCATGCTGGCAAAGAAGGGATATCCGCCGTTCTCTGGGGTGGTAGATGTTACCGGCGCGGTAGAACGCGCGGAAAAGGGAGCTTCGCTTTCCCCACGTGAGCTTTTGCATATTGCCGGTGTTTTGAGCGTGGCCAGGGGGCTTGACGATTATCACAACGAAAAAGGAGAATCGGAAAAGAACTCTCTTTCCGAGATCTTTGCCCGTCTTGTGCCGAATCGCACGCTGGAAACGCGAATTACCCGCGCCATTCCCACCGACGATTTTATCGCCGATGAAGCAAGCACAGAGCTGGCCGACATTCGCCGCAAAATCCGTTCGGCAAACAACCGTGTTAAGGAGACCCTGCAAAAGTATATCAGCGGTGCCTATGCCAAATATCTGCAGGAGAATCTGGTCACTACGCGCGATGGTCGCTATGTGGTGCCTGTAAAGGCCGAATACCGCAATGAGATCAAGGGGCTTATCCACGATACATCCTCTTCCGGCGCAACGGTGTTTATTGAGCCGATGAGCGTGGTAGAGGCAAATAACGAGCTGCGCCTGCTTGAAAATAAAGAGAAAAAAGAGATTGACCGTATTTTGGCAGAGCTTTCTGCGCTCTGCGCGGATCATTCGGTTACCATTGTCGGAGATTATCTCAATATTACCGAGCTGGCCTTTATTTTTTCCTGTGCCTCGCTTGCCGATTGGATGAAGGCGGAGCGTCCTCTCCTTACAGAGGAGCATGTAATTTCGCTGAAGCGTGCGCGGCACCCGCTGCTGGATCGGGAAAAGGTCGTGCCGATCGATGTCAGCCTTGGTGGGCAGTATCAAACGCTGGTGATTACCGGTCCCAATACGGGTGGTAAGACGGTTTCGCTTAAGACGATCGGCCTTTTTGCGCTGATGGTACAGGCCGGCCTGCAGATTCCTGCATCTGAATCCTCTAAAATCGGTGTGTTCCGTGAGGTGTTGGTGGATATTGGTGACGAGCAGAGTATCGAACAATCGCTCTCCACCTTCTCGGCACATATGGTCAATATTGTTTCGATTCTTGGCGAGGTGAGCGAGCGCTCGCTTGTTTTGTTTGATGAGCTGGGGGCGGGCACCGACCCTGTTGAAGGTGCGGCGCTTGCCAATGCAATTTTGGAAAAGGTGCGTTCTGCTGGTGCACTCACTGCGGCTACCACGCATTACGCAGAGTTAAAGGCCTACGCGCTTGAAACAGATGGCGTACAAAATGCCTCTTGTGAATTTGATGTAGAAACGCTGCGCCCGACCTATCGCCTGATTGTTGGTACGCCCGGCAAATCGAATGCCTTTGCGATTTCTGCCAAGCTGGGGCTTGATCCTGCCGTGATTGAAATGGCGGGGGGCTTGGTTGCCGGCAGCAGCAAGCGCTTTGAAAACGTAATAGAAAAATTGGAGCAGAGCCGCATAGAGATGGAAAAAAGTCGCCAAGAGGCTGCGCGGCTGCGCGCGGAGTATTCTGCTTTTAAGGAAAACGCAGAGCGAAAACTGCAGGAAAAAATTGATGCCTCCGAAAAGGAAATTGAAAAACAGAAAGAAAAAGCACGGCAGGTTTTGGAAAGCGCGCGTGCAACCAGCGACTTTGTCTTGAAACAGTTGGATGATGTCAAGAAAAAGCAAGAGAGCCGCAATTTCGCAAAGGATCTGGCAGATGTTCGCCGTTCGATACGAGCACGGATGCAAGAGACCTCTGACGAGATCTATGAGGCTGAGGAGGAGACCTTCTCTGATCCCGATTATCAACTGCCTCGCCCCTTGCGTGTAGGTGATCGTGTGTTCTTAATGGGCTTTGGGCAAGAGGGCACCGTGCAGGAGTTGCCTGACAAGACAGGGAACGTCAGCGTTCGTACCGGCATTTTATCTGCCAAGCTTCCAATTTCTCGTCTGCGCCTGTTAGAGGATGGACACCCACCTGTTGGGCAGAAGAAAAAAGAGAAGAAACAGATCGCCTCGCAGCAGGGCAAGCGAAACCGCGAGGTCTCTCCGCTGCGGGAGTTCAGACAAGAGTTAGATGTACGCGGTATGATTGGTGATGATGCCTGGACAGCGGTAGACAAGTATCTTGACGAGGCAATTCTGGCGGGAATTCAATCCGTCCGCATCATTCACGGTAAAGGAACGGGTGCGTTGCGTACCGCTCTGCAAAACGATCTGCATCACGATCCGCGCGTAAAATCCTATCGCAACGGCGCGTATGGGGAAGGCGATCTTGGTGTGACGGTTGTCGAATTAAAATGAGGCAAATAAAGTGAATTGTCAATAGAAGTGCAACAAATTTAAGAAAGATTTTGCAATTCTAAGTTCCAAGAATCCTGAGCAGAAATATAGTTTAAGCATTTGCGGGGTCTGGCATTGATCAATGCCAGATTCCGCAAAAGTGTTT
>JAFTQX010000025.1 GCA_017462545.1 Clostridia bacterium | reverse complement strand
CCACTCATCCTCCGGGAAGGTGTTGCCGTCGCAGAGGAAGAAGTTGTTGTTGTTCACGGTCAGACGACCGCCCAGGCTGTTGTCGCAGACATAGAGGTTCTTGCTGTTGCTTGCCTCAATCGAAACAGCGCGGTTGAGAATAATGGCGGTGTTTCTGACGCCATCTGCCACGATGGTCTTCTGTGCGCCGGTGATATCGTTGAGCGCGACCAGCGTGTTGAGCATGCCGCTCTCCAGAATGATACCGGTGTCCGCCTTGCCCAGCGTGATGGTGTTGCCGCGAATAGCAGCATCGGAGGCCTTGGTGGTAATACCAACGCCCGCGCCCTCGAGGATGCAGTTGCGAATGGTCGTGCCCTCGGCAGCGGTATCTACAACGCCCTTCTCGGTGAAGGCAAGGTAGCTGTTGAGAACGACAGAATCACTTGCGCCCAGGCTGATGGCGGTCTTGCCGGTCAGACGGCAATCGTTGAGCTTGAGCATGGTGGTGGCAGCATCCACGGTCAGCGCGGTGTCCGCACTCACGATCTCGACGCGCTCCATCGTCAGATTCTCCACATTGGTAACGGTTACCGAGCCGATGATGGTCAGGTTGGAAAGAGAGAGGTCGTGGCAGTTCTCAAACACAACGCCCTGCGGCGCGATCAGGATCGAGCCCTTGCCGTCATAGCTTTGGCCTGCGGAGTTGCTGATCGTCAGCGCATTGCCATCGCTGATGCGGAAGACCTTGCCCTCGCCGCGCTGCGCGCCGCGGAAGAAGGCAATCGCCTTGATCTCCTCGGCCGTGCTCTCGTCATAGGTGGTCGCGCTCAGGGCAAAGCTGCCCTCCTCGATGGTGGCACCGCCACCCTTGACGGCAGCGCCGTCTGCATAGGTATCCGGTACGGGCTTGCCGTCACCGGGGGTCTGCCCGTCCTTGGCGCCGCAAACGGTGCAGGTGCCATTGACATAGGCGTGTGCGCCCAGCTCACCGTATTTTTCGCCGCATTCCTCACACACGGCCTGCTCTGTACAGGTCGCCTTGCCGCCGGTGTGGGCGGTGTGACCGCCGGTCTCTGCCGACGGGCAGGCACATAGCGTAAACACCGTGCAAGCTACCAAAGCACAGCACAGCAGCGTACGCAGCCATTTCTGATTACTCATATAAATTCTCCTTTTCAATCGGTGCCGACAGGACACCTATTATAGTGCCATTATACCACATTTTCCGTTTCTTTGCAAGGCGGCGGATGTTAGAAAATCACTCGAAAATTTTGTGCACCCTGCACAACAATTGCCCTGTTTTTGTGACGACCGTGTGAACAAAGCAGGCCTGCAAGAGGAATCCCCTTGCAGGCCTGCTTTTGTATTTTTTCATTTTTCAGAAGGGGTGATGGTCTCCTTACCGTCTTCCATACTCCACAAACAGGGGGGAGAAGGCAAAGACGATCGCGCCGATCATGACGTTCACAACGGCGGTCACGGCAGAAAAGAGGGGCACCGCGCCAAAGGCAAAGCCGATCGCCATCAACGCCACATCGGGCAGCAGTCCAAAGTAGACGAACATCACGCCGATGAGGGTCTTGACCGTTTTATCAAGCGAGGTGGGCAGCGAGAGATCAATAAACGCGCTGACATTGGTGGCATACCAATCCACCGAGACGGCCACGGCCAAAAAGCCGAGTGCCTCGAGCGGGCTGCCACCCGAGATCAGCAGGGCAAGCAGCGTGGCGGGCAGCAGGTCAAGCAGGCAGTTCGTCACGCCGCCAAGGAGTGACCAAAGCATCTTGGCATGTGCCGGGGCGGGCACCATGTAAAAGCTCTCACGCTGCGTGTCCTCCGAGAGCGGATTGCCAAGCGAGCGGAAGAAGACCATGCCGGAGAGTGCCAGCATGACCACGGTCAGATTGGGCATTTCCAAAACGAAGCGCAAAAAGAGCGAAAGCCCCACCGCCACCACGAGATAGGTCTCGGAGGTCTTGGTCAGCACGCGGAAATGCGCAAAGCGGAAACGGTTGTACATCGCCTTAAAGAAATAGACATTGGCGCCAAAGCCGTGGCGCAGCCCATCCCGCACAAGGCGATCGGAGCGATCCTTCTTGCGGGTGGCCATCACCGTCCGCCCCTCGTTCACGGCAGCCTGCAGCTCGGCCGTCTCGGCCGTTTTGGCCATCGCGTCCTCGTAAAAATCCGCACGCAGATGCCAGATCACCCAGATCAGCAGAACGGCCGCCGCCACCAGCGCGGCAAGCGAAAGCCCCACACCAAGGAAATTGCCCTCGATGCTGTACATGCAAAGCCCCTTCAACCAGCCCCAGATCGGAATCAGGCGAGAGAGCGGCGCATTGAAAAACGCATCTGCCGCCGTGAAGGGATCCTGCCCCTCTCCCATCGAGAGGTAAAAGGAGCCGGCCACCAAGACCAGCAGCGCGATCAGCCCAGGACGGATGTATTGGCGCACACGCGGGTGGGTAGCCCCCAGCGTGTAGAGCAAAACGTGCACCAGCTTGGAAAAAATGATCAACAACAGGAAGGCAAGGATCAAAAGCAACGCCGCGCCAAGCGAAAGCCCCATGTTTTCGGTCAGGTTCGGCAGCTGAAAGAGCATATAAATGCCCACGGCCAGCATCGCACCGATCTGCGTCATCAGACGGAAGAGCAGCACCGATTGCGGCTTCATGGGGGATGGAAAGAGCAAATTCACGTCCGCCGGCAAAAAGACCAGGCTGCCGCTCTTGTCGGAGGAAAGGATCTCCCAGGCGAAGATGACCAGGATCACGCCGCCAATGGCCAGCTCAACAAAGATCATGACCGCGCGCGTGTCCTCCTCTGTCCACTCCTCCTCAACCCATTCGTCCTCGGGCAGCTCACCCTCAATCTCATCACCGGGCAGCTCGTCCGTGATCTCCTCATCAGGGGTCTCCCCATCGATCAGATCACCCAAAAACGCCGCGCCGAAGCCGACGAGAAAGCCAAAGAGCAGACAAACGAGCAGAAAAACGGCCACCCAGGTCTTAAAGAGACGGCGCAGCTGGTTTTTGACCGAGCAAAAGGCGTAATAGCAAAACAGTCTCATTCCGCCTCGCCTGCCTTTACATCGCCCGCGGCCACGCCCTCGGTCACACGGAAGAAGAGATCCTCAAGCGTTGTGCCGTCCGCCTCCAATTGCGCACGCGTCACATCGGCGCGGATCTCGCCGTTTTGCATAATGAGGGTGCGATCCCACAGCATATCCACGCTGTCGATGATATGGGTGCTGACAAGGAGCGTCTTGCCCTGCGCGCGCAGCTCCTCAATGGTGCTCTTCAGCTCCTTGATGGCGTGCGGGTCAAGACCGATCATCGGCTCGTCAAGCAGCAGCACCTCAGGCTCGGGCAGCAGGCCAAGGCACAGGTTGAGCTTTTGCTGCATGCCCTTGGAAAGCTCGTCACCGAATTTCTTTTTCTTATCGGTCAGTTCAAAGCGGTCGATCAGCGCATTCGCGCGGGCGCGGTAGTCGCCCGAGAGCCGATAGGCGCGAGCTAAAAATTCCATATGCTCGGAAACGGTCAGATTGGGATAAAGCGCGGGCATCTCGGGCACAAAGCCGCAGAGGCGGCGCGCCTCGGTGGTTTTGTTGGGCTTGCCGCCCACAAAGATCTCGCCCTCATAACGCAGAAAGCCGATAATGGCCTTCATCAGGGTGCTCTTCCCCGCTCCGTTCGGGCCGAGGAGAACGGTTACCGTGCCGGGCTCCAGTGTAAAGCTCACGTCGCGGCAGGCCTCGGTCTTGCCGTAACGCTTGGTCAGATGAGATACGGTTAACATAATCGCTCCTTTCGAAGGGTTTATTTCTTCCCCCATTATAGCACAATCGGCAAACGCGGTCAAGAGAAATTCAGGTTTTCTTAGCCATAAGGGCATCGAAAAAATAGTGCGGCGGGAGATAAAACCCCGCCCCTCAATCTGTCATTCTGAGCATCCCGCAGGGTGCGAAGAATCTTTTCGAGCGAAGCGAGAAATATCTACGCCTTGTTTCTTCTTTGGTTTCGCCTATCGGCAAAAAGATTCTTCGTTCGCTCTGCTCTCTCAGAATGACAGATAGAAAATACGCAGGATAGCCAACGAAAGAAATCGCCTGCAAAGCGCCCGCAAAAAAAGAAGGCTTTCGCCTTCTTTTTTTGCTATCTGATTAAATTCGTGCCACGCCGGTCTCTACTGCGCAGTCGTACACGGCTTTTGCAACCGTCTTGCCCACGCGGGGGTCAAAGGCCTTCGGGATGATATACTCGGCCGAAAGCTCCTCCTCCGAAATGAGCGAGGCAATGCCGTAGGCGGCGGCCAGCTTCATCTCCTCGGTGATGGCCGAGGCGCGTGCGTCCAGCGCACCGCGGAAGATGCCGGGGAAGGCCAGCACGTTGTTGATCTGGTTGTTAAAGTCGCTGCGACCGGTGCCCACCACCGCCGCGCCTGCGCGGAGCGCAAGATCGGGCGCGATCTAGGGCGTGGGGTTGGCCATGGGGAAGACAATGGCGCCCTTGTTCATCGAGGCAACCATCTCCTCGCTGACGATACCGGGGGCAGAAACGCCGATAAAGACGTCCGCGCCGCGCATCGCGTCGGCAAGATTGCCGTCAAGGCGACCCTGATTGGTCTTCTCTGCCAGCTCGGCCTGCGGGGCGGTCATGCCCTCCTTGCCGACAAAGAGCGTGCCTGCCTTGTCGCAGAGGATCATATCCTTCACGCCAAGACGGAGCAGGAAGTTGGCAATGGCCACACCCGCGCTGCCCGCGCCGTTGATGACCACGCGCACACCGTCGATCGCTTTGCCCACGACCTTGAGGGCGTTCAGGAGTGCCGCGCCAAGCACGATGGCCGTGCCATGCTGGTCGTCATGGAAGACGGGGATATCGCAGATCTCCTTCAGGCGTCTTTCCACCTCAAAGCAGCGAGGGGCGGAGATATCCTCCAGATTGATGCCGCCAAAGCTGCCCGAAATCAGGTAGATGGTACGCACCAGCTCGTCAACATCCTTGCTCTTGATGCAAAGCGGAATGGCGTCTACATCGCCAAAGGCCTTGAACAGCAGCGCCTTGCCCTCCATGACCGGCATGCCGGCCACCGGGCCGATATCGCCAAGGCCGAGCACGGCCGTGCCGTCGGTAATCACGGCAACCGTGTTCCAGCGGCGGGTCAGCTCGTAGGACTTGCTCTCATCCATCTGAATTTCAAGACAGGGCGTGGCTACGCCCGGGGTATAAGCAAGCGAAAGATCCTCACGCGTCTTCACGTCCACGCGCTGGGTCACCTCGATCTTGCCCTTCCATTCATAATGCTTTTTCAGCGATTCTTCTGCGTAATTCATCTCTTATTTCTCCCACGGGAACGTGTATTGTGTCAGACCGTACTCGTCACGCACGCGGCACATCTCGGCCTGTACCGACTCATTGATCGGCACACCCGTCTCCTTGCGTGCCTGCCAGATCTCGTATTCCTTTTCGCCGGCGGTGTAGATGCGCTCGGCGCCCGGTGCCTTTTTCGAGGCGCGGATGGCGCGCAGAATGTCGCCTGCCTTGCGGCGGCAGACCTCCTCGCCCATGAAGTGCTCGGTATCAATGGCGATAAAGAAGTGACCAAGGTGATAGGGGCGAATGTTGCCCTCCGCGTCCTTGCCGTCCAGATCCTTGCCGTACATACCGTCCTGCAGCACGGCAGAGAGCATCTCGACCACCAGGGCAAAGCCATAGCCCTTGTAGCCGCCAAGAGCCTCGCCAATGCCGCCAAGCGTGGTCAGCGCGGCGGTGCCGTTACGGATCTTCTTGAGTGCCACGCCGGCATCGCCCTCTACGGCGTTGCCGTCGCTGTCGATGATGGTGCCGGGGTGCACCTCCTCGCCAATGCGCTCATAGTACTCGACCTTACCGTTCTGGGTAATGGAGGTCGCGCAGTCAAAGATGAAGTCAAAATCCTCATCGGTCGGGATGCCTACCGTATAGGGGTTGGTGCCGAACATGCCCTCAACACCGAAGGTGGGGGCAACCGAGGGGCGGGCGTTGGTGCCGGTCATACCGATGCAGCCGGCCTCGGTAGCCATGGTGGCGTAGTAGCCGGCAATGCCGTAGTGGCAGGAGTTGCGCACGGCAACCATACCCATGCCATATTGCTTTGCCTTTTCAATCGCCATCTTCATGGCGCGGTAGCCAATCACCTGGCCCATGCCGTGGTGGCCATCAATGACGGCGGTGGTGGGGGTCTCCTTCACGATCTCAAAATTGGTGATGGGCTGCTGAATGCCCGCCTTGATGCGATCAATGTAGATCGGCTTGAAGCGGTTACAGCCGTGCGACTCGATGCCGCGGCGGTCGCTTTCCAGCAATACGTCGGTACAGATCTCGGCATCCTTGCGCGGTACACCCGCACCAACAAAGGCGTCGGTGATAAAGGACTGCGCGGTCTGCCAATCAAGATTCATTTTTGCCATGGTTTTTTCTCCTTACGCTTGTTTTTTTCTATCATATATGTTATAATCGTTTTGATCGAATTTGTCAATGCAAGAAGACATTTTTGATCGATACGATCAAATTTTGATAATCGGGCAGCCTTTTATTGTCCAAACGATCATGGAGGAACGAGTATGGCACACAAGGATCGGGAGAGCGCGATTTTGGAATATCTGCAGGCGCGGGGGGAGTGCAGCGTGGGTGAGCTGTGCCGTGCGCTGTTTGTCAGCGAGCCGACCATGCGGCGAGATCTTGGTGCGCTGAACGCGGCGGGCAAGATCATCCGCACGCACGGTGGGGCGGCCCCGCGCAGCACGCCGGGGGAAAATCTGCCCCAGGCATACCGCGAGCGAGAGCAGTCGGAGGCCAAGCTGGCCATTGGCAAGCGGTGCCTTTCTCTGATCCGCGATGGGGATACAATCATGGTAGACGGCTCGTCTACCGCCCAAGCACTTTTGCGCGTGATCGGCTCCAAGACGTCGCTGGTGGTGGTAACCAACCACGCAAAAGCCCCCGAGCTGGTGGGAGAGGGGAAGGTCAAGCTGTTTGTCACGGGCGGCGAGCCCGCGCCCAACGCCTATGCCTATGTCGGGAGCCACGCCGAGGAGTTTTTTCGGCAATTTCATGCGGATATCTGCTTTTTCTCGGTCAGACGGCTCACGTCGGACGGTCGCCTGACCGACAACGCGCTGGCCGAAAACGCCGTGCGCCGCGCGATGTTAGCAGCCTCCGGCCGCCGCGTGCTGATGTTAGATTCCAAAAAGCTGGGTGAGCCGTGCATGCACACGCTCTGCCGCCTGGAGGAGATCACGCACGTCGTCTCGGAGCGGGATATCTCGGCGTCCTTCCCCGCCTACCGGGAGAAGTTTCTGTGCCCCTGACATGGCCGCCCCTTTCGCCGTCATCCTGAAGGAGCAACGCGACGGAAGGATCTTTTCGAGCGGAGCGAGAAATTCCGATCTCTTTGTTTCTTATTTCGCCATGCGGCGAAAAGATTCTTCACCCCGCAAGGGGGTTCAGAATGACAGTTTCAAAGCAACGGCACTCGCTTGCGGAACGCTTTCTTCACGTCCCCTCTGAAGATGGAGGCAAGAAGGTTAGAATCCGGAGGGAGCCTTGATAGGAGCCTATTCCGATGCTTTTCCTCTTGACGAACGGCGTTTTTTGTTGTATGATAATAGCATCCCCCGAAAAAAGGAGCTTTTTATGAAGCGCATTCGCAACATCACGGTTGAAAACATCATCGGCGGCCGCGCAAGCTATGCCCCGACCGATGAGATCCATAAAAAAATCCTGCCCTGCCTGACGGTCGGACAGGTGATACACGGCAGCATGGGCATCGCGCTGGACGGCGAGGAAATGATCTCGGCCGGCGAGATGTGTGTGTTCATCGCCCCCGCCGGCAAGCTGCAAAAGCTGATGCATGTACCGGGCGAGGACGGGATTTTCAAGGCGCATTGGGCCTTTCTTGACGTGATGGTGGACGGTGCCCCGATGGGCGACGTGCTCACCCTGCCCACCGTGCTTCCCCGCGCGTCAAGCGGGCAGATCTATGCCGCCATCCGCGCCATGTGCGAGGAGACCATTCTTTCCCGCCGCTACATCGCCGCCTACCGTATGCTGGATACGCTGATGGCGCACGCCACCGCGCACGAGCCGGAGGAGGAAACCCGCACGGCCATTCGCCGCTTTGTCAAGGCAAACTTTGACCGCCGCATCGGCGCGGACGAGATCGCCGCCGCGCTTGGCTGCTCGGCACCGCAGGTCTTTCGCTATACAAACCGCTATTTCGGCATGTCGCCTGCCAACTACGTCAACCACGTGCGTCTCTCGCACGCCGCCTGGCAGTTAGAGCAGACCGACGCGCCCGTCCGCTCGATCGCCCTCTCGGTCGGCTTTGAGGATATGCCCTATTTCACCAAGCTCTTCAAAAAAACCTTCCTGCTCCCGCCGGGCGAGTACCGCGAACGGCGCTTGCGCATGGACAACGGCAGGGTGTAACAAAAAGCAGGTCGCTTTCCGAAGCGGCCTGTTTTTTTAGGGGAGTAGGTACGGGTGCCGGATGCGCGGCATTGCTTGCTCGAAGCGGTTGACGGACAAAGTCTATCGGTATGCTCACCCGATCAGGGCAGGTGCGTGGCTTTTGGTTCCTCTCGCGGGGGGTGAAAGATGTACTTTCTGCCCCGGCGACAGAAAGTACCAAAGAACGCCTTTTGTCTGTGGGCATTGGGTGTATCGAAAAGATGAGTCGGTGGCGGGTTGATATGCGTTATACCCACCGTAGGGACCGGCCTCCGGACGGTCCGCAGGGAGAAACGCTTGCGGCAAAGCAGGCCGGAACAGGGGAAATTTCCCT
>JAFTQX010000001.1 GCA_017462545.1 Clostridia bacterium | reverse complement strand
GCGTTCTTCTATGGTAAAATGGATATAGCTCATATTGTTCTCCTTTTGTTATTTGTTGTGTGGTAACTTCATTATAACACAGGATTCAATATGAGTTCCCTTTTTTCTTAAAAGTGTTGCACTTGATAGTATAATTCACCAACACAAGAAAAAGGGCTCACCATCCGGTGAGCCCTGCTCTTTTCTCTTCTGCGGCACACAAATATTCTTTACATTCCCGCGTGGGTATGCTATAATAAAAGAAGATAAACAGGAGGCGTATCATGATGGATTTCAGCAAGATCTATACGAAAGAAGACATCATTCGTCAGCTTTCGGACATGAAGATACCGCGCAACAGTATCGTTTTGATGCACTCGTCCCTTCGCCTGATCGGCAAGACCGAGAACGGTGCAAAGACGGTGCTTGACGCGATGATCGAATATTTTGCCGAGGGGGGCGGCCTTTTCTGTGTGCCGACGCACACGTGGGCCTATCTGGAAAAGGAGATTACGCTGGATGTAAACGATCCAAAAACCTGCCTTGGTGCCTTCTCCGATTTCGCCGCGGCAGACAAACGAGGGGTTCGATCGTCAAACACCACGCACTCCATGATGGTGTTCGGTGAGCGCGAGCGCGCCTTGGATTTTATCAAGGACGATGCCCGTGTCACATCGGGAACCGCCCCGGAAAGCTGTTACGGCAAGCTGTACCGCGAGGGTGGCTACGTGCTTTTGGTAGGGGTAGGCCACAACCGAAACACCTACCTGCACTGTGTAGAGGAAATACTGGATATGCCCAATCGACTGGCCAAAGAACCGCTTACGGTGAAGGTCAAGCTGGCGTCCGGCGAGATCGTAACGCGCAAGATCCGCCCTCACAAAACGGATTTTACCTCTGATGTTTCCCTGCGGTTTCCGAAATACGAAACGGCCTTTCGCTATCACGGCGCGATCGTTGACGGCTTTATTGGCAACGCGCCTGCCCAGGCCTGTGACGCGCGCATCATGAAAGAGGTCATGGAAAGGATCTTACAAAACAGCGAGGGGGCAGACCCTCTCGTGGATGAAAAGTCAATACCGCAAAAATGGTATCGCTGACATTTCATCTTCTATTTATGTCACAAAGCACAAGAAAATGGGCTCACCATATACTAAGCCCTTCCACCTATATATGCTATCATAAACGAATAAAGGAGGCACTCCTTCATGCCAAAAAAAGAAACCGTCACGCAGGCAGAGCTCCTGCACGACATCAAAAGCAACCTGCGACAAGGGAAAGAACTGACCGAGGAGCAATACAGAAAAGAACGATTTCTGCTCCTCCTTGTGGCGTTGGCGGCGGCAATCTTGTCCTTTATCCGCCCCGAGCTGGTACTGTATACGGTTCTTTCGTTGCTTGCCTTTGTCCTTCTGCTCTTGCCGGCGCATTTTCTTATTCTGCGGCACAAGCTCTCCCGCATTTCGATAGACGACTACGAAATCCAGACCGCCATCCTGTCTGACAAGGCGGAGGAGCATTACCAGCAAAAGACCGGCAAGCACCATTATAAAAACGTCTCCAACTATGATCTGCGCTTTGAGGGCGGCAAGCGCTGGCGTATTCCTCGGAGAATCTTCTCCTGGAGCAAGGAGCGCCCCTTATCTGATTCTTTCCTGTATGGGCACGTACACCGTGGGGACGAATTCTTCCTTGCGCTGCATAAGGAGACGGGTGAGATCGCCATGGCCTACCCTGCCAATCTATTTCATTTGAAAATAACGGAGGCATCATCATGAAGCGAACGGATAAAGATCTGATTCCCGATATCCCCAACCAAACGCCCGATTACTACTGTACCTGGCAAACACAGCTGTACGCCACAAGCGACGGCAAGCCCACGGGGCAACGCGCCGCCATTGGCGAGCGGGCGCTTTTTGACCAAGAAACGCCGTACGGCTGGGCATATTTTTTCGAGCAGGCGCGAGGCGATCTGTTTCTTGTCATGGACGATAGCTGGGACGTGCCGCCGAGTGATGACCTCTCCTACTGCGGCAGCCTGCAAGTAGACCGTGAAAAATTCCCGGAGGCAACGCGTGATGCGGCAAGCAATGCCGAAGCAATGAAACGCCTCGCTGACCGTGTAAAGGCCCTCGGCTGGCGCGGACTTGGCGGCTGGATCTGCGCGCAGGAATCCGAGCATTTTATCGGCAACAGCACACCGGAAGAATACTGGGCAGAGCGTATCCGCGAGGCCAATGCCGCAGGCATCTCCTTTTGGAAGGTGGACTGGGGCGAGAAGGGGCTTGATCTCTCCTTTCGCCGCATGCTGACCGACCTGGCACACGAGCACGCACCGCAGCTGGTGGTAGAGCATGCCTGCATCAACGAGGCAGTTCCCTATTCCGACGTTTTTCGCACCTATGATGTGCCTGCCATTCTTTCTATCCCCATGACCATGCGCAAGCTGAAGGAGTGTCTTGTGGGCAACACGGCTATCCCCGGCTACATGGGTCTTGTCAACTGCGAGGATGAGCCGTACATGGCGGCCGCCGGCGGCCTCAGCATGGGCATTATGCGTCACCCTTATGTGGGAGCTTTACCAAACGGCAAGGCAGATATGTCCTTCCCCGCGCTGCACCGCAACATCAAGACCAAGCTGTTTGAGGTCATTCGTGCCACCCGCTGGCATCGGATCGCCCCCGCCTTTGCAGCAGACGATAGCAGCTTACATATCGACGAGCATACTATGACCGACGACTGGCGCTTTGAACGGCTAGAGGACGAGATTGAAAGCTGGTGGCTCAAAAACGGCTCGCTCTTTGACCGCATGGACGAGGGCGGCATGGCCGTCTCTGCCCCTGCCGCCATCACGCGCGGCATTGCCTTGCCCGTCATCGCACCGGATGAGAACGGACATATCCCCTACGCGATCGCCTCCCGCAATCCAAACGGTGTTGCCGCCATTGCCACGCTTGGGCGTACCTATGGCCGCACCTATGAGATCCCGCGCTGTAACGTAACGCTGGATAGCGGCGATGCCACGCTGATCGGTATATTCGGCAGCTACAAGAGCCTGACCCTTTCCACCTCGCACACGGCAATGAAAGCGGTGCTGATGCAGGATCTTGCCGGCAAGACCGCCTATGACGTGACCGAGGAGGTCAGCATAACCAACGGTCAACTCACCATCCCCGGTGAGCTGATCGACAAGATCGGTACCGAGGCACAGCCGACAAGCGACACCTCCGAGCCGGGCGTGGTTGTGCAGCTTGTCCTTGCATCATGAAAATGATTAAAGGCACTGCTTTCCAATCAATCATACGATTCGTCTGATCACGCATGGAGCACATAAGCACAAAAAGAGCCTGTAGATACACAACACGGTGTATCTACGGGCTCTTTCGTTATGTCCATAGCATCAACGATTACAGATCGTCCGGGATCAGAGGCGGGCCGTCCACCGTGCTATCCATAGTCACGTCTGTGCCGTAAACATGGATATTCTTCTCGGCGTCGACATAATCCTCCTTGAAACCATCGGGATTGGGGTAGATATTGCCCGAAATTTCAACATCCATTGCCGCAAAGATGTGGATGACCGGCTTGGTTTCGCCTGCCATCTCCGGATCCTCAGGATGGTTGGTGAAGTCGTTACCGACAAACGGACCGAAGGTGTTGCCAATGATCTTGACGTTCTTCGCCGAATTAACGTAAACGGCATAGTCGGTCGTTCTTCTGATCATGTGGTTATTGGAGATGATGATATCCTTATAGAGCAGGAAATCCTCGCTGACCTCGGAGCCAAGACCGGTAATGGATACGGTTGCGTAAAGATCCTGGTTCTTAAAGTAGCCGGTATGGTCAAAGAGGTTGCGGTCTACCAGCAGGTCCTCGGTGACGCCCGATTCACCCCAATAGATCTCATACAGGATGGCGGCGCAGGACATGCCGATGTTGCGGAAGGTACAGTTGGTAATGGTACCGTTCGACGCCTTGATCAACAGGCCGCGAGAACGAATGTTCTGGAACTTACTGTTATCAAAGTTGAAATAGTTGGAGGCCATGTCCATGTTGTCCACGAGAACCTTATTCGTAGGCTTGTAGTGGTCATCAGACAGGTCATAGCCATCCAGTGCTTCCATCTTGACCGAGGCTGTCGGAACGGTAACACCGTACAGGCTGATCTTTTGCGAGGGGTTCATGCTGTTGGGCTCGGTCTCCTTCAGATCGACCGTGACGGAGAGTGCCTTGGTATCACAAACAAGCTGCCCCTTGGAGGTGTACACATACACACGGTCGCCTACCTTAAAGTTCTTGGTGCCGCCATTGGGAGAGGTGTTTCTGCTGCCGTCCCAAGAGCGCTCGGAAACGTTGCGCTTATAGACCAGCATGGTCTCGCCATTGCCGAGATCGCGTACGTCTGCAAGACGAGAATGATGCGCGTGCTGGTTGGTCGCGTCGTCACACATATTTTCAAACAGGCAAGAGGTAGCCTGCGAGCCCTCGGCACACGCAACAACGTGCGTGGCGTCGATCGAGCAGATGTGCGCAGGCGAGCCGCGGAAGCGACCAAGGTCATCTCTTTCGACCTCAAGCGATACCCCATACTTGATCTCAAGTGCCTTATACTGGTTGTAAAGCTCCTCTGAGATCACAAAGCCGTTTTGTGTGGTATCTGCGACACGGTAGTATTCGATACCGGTGTAGGCCTCGTTTTCATAGAAGGCAAGACCGCCGGCGTTGCCGTACAGCGTAACGTCCTTGAAGGAGATCTCGGACACCTGTGAACAGCTGACGCTGCTATTTCCGTTGTTGGCACGGCAGGTGAGAATATCGCCTGCGGCCAGCATCTCATACACAGAAGGAGACACCTGCATGATCATGGTGTCTACGCCCTCAACCTTGTTATTCTTGGATACGATATGACTAAAGCTGGTATCACAGTAGGCGTAGAAGGTGCCCATTCTCTGTGCACCCATGCCGGTGGTATTATAATATTTGGTATTGGTGTTGCCAAATTCATTCATCATGCCCGCACCGGTGACAACGCGCAATTGATGATTACCCAACTTTTCCAGCACGTAGACCTGACCGCAGGTCTGTTGCTTAAAGCCCATGGTAAGCCCCTTGATCTCGATATCGTGGGTCTGATAGAAGTTGCCGATCTGGCCAAGATCTTCCTGACGCTCCAAATACACACCGTAGGCATAAACGGTCGTATCGGCATGCGCGGCGCGGAAATTGATCACCGACTCATTGGTATACGCGCCGGGAGCAATGATGACGATGCTTTCGGCTTGTGCCTTTCTCAGAACGTAGGTTGAAAACGGAAGCTCCTCCTCGGCGATAGGATCCATAACAAGATCCTTGCGAGGCATGCCGACAAACTGATCCTTATCTACATGCGGGAGCAGACGATCATCCGCGCCAACCTCCAAGCGGGCATCTACATCCATCAGGGTATCGCCGTTATGGTTTTCGTTGTCGCTCTGCACGGTCTCATGGTTGAGGCCATCCTCGGGGTAGGTATTGCCATCGGCGATGAAATATTTGTTTTGCTTAGCCGTCAAACGACCGCCCATAGCGTTATCGATGATGTACAGATTCTTGCTGTTGCTTGCTTCCATCGAAACAAGCGTGTTGAGGATAACGGAGACATTCCGCACGGAGCCGATCACCAGCGACCTCTGTACGTCGGTGATCAGGTTCTGCGCAACCAGCGTACTGACCACGCCCTCCTCAAGCAGAATGCCAATATCCTTCTCGCTCATCTTGATGGTGTTATAGCGGAAGATGGAATTCGAAGAGAAGGTGCGAATACCCGTGCCACTGCCCTCAAGAATGCAATTTTGCACGGCCACCCCATTCTCCGAGGAATCCACGATACAGCCTTCGGTAAAGGCAAAATAAGAATCCAAAACCACCATGTCGGAGGCGGCGGAGGCAAGCGCGGTCTTACCGGTCAAGCGGCAGCTCTTGACATGCAGACCTGTCGAGAGATCATCCGCCGAAACAGCAGCATCCGCACTGATGATCTCCACGTTTTCAAGGGTGATCTCCGCGCTGTTTTCTACAACGAACGAGCCAACGATCGTCAAATTGGAAATCGTAACATCTCTACATTCTGTAACGACCACGCCCTGCGGGGCGATCAGGATAGAGCCGGCACCGTCATAGGGCTGACCGGCAGCATTTTTGATGGTCAACGCCTTGCCGTCTGCAATGCGGAACACCTTTCCCTCCTCGCGCTGTGCGCCGCGGAAGAACTGGATCGCATTGATCTCGGTGGCAGTTGTTTCATCATAAACGGTGGGGGTGAGAACAGGACTGTCCTCTCCAAGCGTGGCTCCGCTCCCCTCGATCACCGTACCGTTGCCGTATACGATATCCTCCGGCACAACGGGGGGCGGTGTCGGTTCGTCTCCACCGGGGGTTTCGCCCGTACCGGGGGTCTCTCCTGCCGACGGATCCTCTGCGGCGGGGCAGGCGCAAAGTGAAAATACCATGCCAAGTGCCATCAACAGGCACAACAGGGTACGCAGCCATTTCTTAGTTGTGTTGTTCACGTTTTTACTCTCCTTTAACCAATTTGGGATATAGTATCACACAATCCACAGCAATAACAATGCACATTTTATCTGAAAAAGCGGCTCGTATTTTGTGCAACATCACCGTTATTTTATCATAAGTTACCTTATCCACATAGGATAATTTTACTCTTTTTTTGAAAAAGCTTGCATTTTTTACGAAAAGCAAGGCGACCGCCCATGGGCGGTCGCCTGTTTCTTTTCAGCGCACATACGGCTCCTCGTCGGTAATAAAACGTACATGCGGGCAGGGGGTCATCTGCCGATAGGTGGGCGCAACAAAGCGCACCGCATTGCGAATCACTCTCTGCACATCGGGATGATGATAGGTCGGGAAGGTCTCATGCCCCGGCTGGAAATAGAAGATCTTACCGTTGCCACGCTCATACAGGCAGCCGGCACGCAGCACCTCGCCGCCCGAAAAATGACCGATAAACAGCAGCTTATCGGGCGTCGGAATGACAAAGGGCTCACCATAGGTCTCCTCTGCCTCCAAGCGGATCACACGATCAATGCCCGCGGTGATCGGATGGCTCGGCTCGATCACCCACAAAAGCTCGGAATCATTCGTTTCTCGCCAGGTGAGGTTACAGGAGGTGCCCATCAGATAGCGGAAGGGCTTGGAGTGGTGTGCCGAGTGCAGGAACACAGCCCCCATGCCGGAAAGCACCGCATCCCGCACAAGATAAGCAACCTCGTCCGGCACGCGATGGTGCGCCATATGTCCCCACCAAATCAGCACATCGGTCTCTGCCAGCCGCTCGGCGGTGATGCCGCAATTCGGCTCCTCCAGCGTGGCGGTGCTGACCGAAATATCCTCGTCTCCGAGAAAATCGGCGATTGCTTTGTGAATGCCGTTTGGATAAATGGCGCGCACGCGCTCATCGGAAAGCTCGTGCTGATATTCATTCCATACCAATACGCGAATCATAACTTGGTCTCCTAACATGTTAGATTTTACAAAAAAAGTATAGCATACGCCATCGGATTATGCTATAATATTCGTGCTTAAAAATATCAAATTTGTGTCATGGAGGCGCATATGGCATTCGACGAAGGACTTGCCACTCGCAACGGGATTCCCCTGCCCATTCAATGCATCCGCATGCAGGGGAGCTATCGCCGCAATCGGCCGGTCAGCCAGCACTATCACGATTATACCGAGCTGCTGTTCGGGCTGGCGGGCAGCGCGCGGGTCTACACGGGCGGCACCACCTGCCTGCTAAACGAGGGCGAGCTGCTGCTGATCCACCCACACGAGCCGCACGATGTGCACGCCGCAAGCGAAAGCTGCACCTATATCGTTATCAAATTTTTACCCAAAATCCTGCTGGCGGGTGAGCACACCTACCCTACCTATGGCTACACCCTGCTCTTGACCGAGAAAACCGTTGGCAAGCAATGCCTCTTTCGGCGAAAGGAGCTGACAAGCAGCGATCTGCCCGCCCGTTTTGCAAGCCTGATGGAGGAATGGGAGGGGGAGCGTTTTGGCTATGAGCTGAGCCTGCGCGCGGATGTGATTCATATTTTTCTTTACATCCTGCGCCGCTGGCAGGAAAGCAACCTGCCGCTGGCCACCGGCGTTGTGGGAGGACAGGGGGAGATGATCTCCCGTGCGCTGGCCTATGTGCGTGCCAACTATGCCGACCTGACAGAAAACAGCGCGGCCGCCGCCTGCGGCGTCAGCCGCACCTACTTTTCCCGCTGCTTCAAGCGGGCAATGAAGGTGGGCTTTGCCGCCTATGTAAATGAGGTGCGCCTGCGGGAAGCAGAGCGACTGCTGCTGACAACCGAGAAGAGCGTGACCGAGATTGCCGAGGAGGTCGGCTTTTCTACCGCCTCCTATTTCATCGGCCAATTTCGAGCGCTTCACGGCGTAACGCCGCATCGATATCGGGAAGCCGGTCTTCAAGCGCGGGATGGGCAGGCGGAATAGCAAACTGAGGGTGTGCCTCTAAATACCGATTATGCTTTTTGCGGGGAACGGATTCATCATACCAGCCCATCGCAAAGGCAACCTTCTGCCAGCTGTATCCGTACACATAGCGATAAATAAACAGGCGGCGCGTCTCGCTGTCAGCAATATCGTTGATATACTGCTGCAAGCCCGCCGCCAGCGCAATGCAGCGTCCAAGGTTTTCGTCAATATGCCGCTGATATTCCTCAAGGTCTTCACTGGTAAAGCCAAACAATTCCGGCAAACCTGCCGCCGCCCCGCGCAAAAGACGCGCGCTGAGCTGCGCAAGACGCGCACGATCGTCCTTAATTTCCCGCAGCAATCGTTTATATTGCGAAAGCCGCTGCCGCTGTTCCTCAAGCGAGGACGACATTTTTCGATCCTTTTTCATGAAATTCCTCTCTTTTTGACAAAAAACGCGAAAAAATTCTTGATTTTTACGAAATACGGTGTTATAATAAGAGCAAAGCATCCCCTGCAAGTGGGATACAGAAAGAGGCTTTTCTCCTTTAAGGACGGGGCTGCTCTTATTATACATCGTATTTTTTACGAAGTCAATAGTTTTTCGCAATTTTGGCGAAAAAACCGGAGGTTTTTTATGGGACAAGAACACGTAGCACAAACGGGAGAGATCATTTTTTCCTTAATTGAACTGCGATACGGCAGCGATGCCGCCTTTGAGCGCGCCGCCAATCTCCCCCCCAAAACGGTCAACAACTGGCGGCGCGGACGCTCCTCCTCTTATATGAAGATGCTGCCCGAGCTGGCGGCCCTGTTTGATGTTTCGGTGCGTGATCTTCTGCACACCGAGGAGGGAAAAAACGACAGCCCCCGTCTGACAGCCGAGGAGCAGGAGCTGCTTGCCCTCTTTCGCGCGGCGGGCACGCTTTCCGACCGTGAGCGGGCTGCGCTGACCGAGACCATCCGCAATACCATTGACCTATATCTTGCCTCACGCGGGGGGCAGAGCAAGTGAGACGTGCAGCCCTGCGGCAGAGTGAGCTGCGCGCGGTAGAGCTGCTTTGTGAGCAGGGCTTTACCAGCATTTTTGATCTGGCACGCCCTACCATTTCCCGCTTTCACCTGCCGGTGGTCGTACACTTTGACAGCTTTGGCAGCTTTTGTGAGCGAACAGGGGCTGACCGCACCGTCTTTGCCCCCCACGCGGGGGCAGAGGGGGTGACCATTCGTCACAACGGCGCCTATCTGGTGCTTTACGACGAGCGGGTGGAAAGCGAACGGCGACGTACCTTCACGCTGGCGCATGAGGTGGGGCACATTCTTCTCGCCCACGAGGGCGGAGAAAACACCGCCGTGGAGGAGCGCGAGGCAAACGCCTTTGCCGCCTCTCTTCTCGCCCCCGAGGCAGCCGTCCGCTATCTCTCCCACCGTGACGGATGCGCAATCACCGAGGAATGGCTTTCAAGCGTCTTCTTTCTCTCTCGCGAGGCAGCCTGCCACCGCATACGCGATCTGGCACGCAAGACACCGCGACCGGCCGCCACCGCCGAAATCACGCTGCTGCTGCAGCTGTTCGGCAAGCTTTCATAAAAAGGATAAAAAAACATGAGCAAACAAACGAAAAAGCCAAGTCATCTCTCACGCTTTATCTCCTATTTTAAGCCGCACAGACGCCTCTTTTTTCTTGATTCGGCAGCTGCCATCCTGCTGGCGGCCTGTGAGCTGTTTTATCCCAACGTCACACGCGCCATCCTCTCTGACTATATTCCGGGCGGCGAGTGGCGCATGATCCTTGTCTGCTCTGTCCTGCTGATCGTGGTGTATCTGATGAAGTACGGCTTGACCTATTTTACAGGCTACTGGGGGCATGTGATGGGCGTACGCATGCAGGCCGATATGCGACGAGATATGTTCGCACATCTCGAAAAGCTGCCCTTTTCCTATTTTGACAACAACAAAACAGGCTCCCTGATGTCCCGCCTCACAGGTGACCTGTTTGATGTTTCCGAGCTGGCCCACCACGGGCCGGAGGATCTTTTGATCTCGGCGATTCTGTTGATCGGCTCGTTTATTCTGATGATGACCATCAATCCCTGGCTGACGCTGATGATCTTTTGCCTAGTTCCGCTGCTGGTGCTGATTACGCTGCGCAAGCGCGGCGAAATGACAGCCGCCTTCCGTCAATCGAAGATCGAGATGGGCGAGATCAATGCGGGCTTGGAAAACAGCATTTCAGGCATTCGCGTGAGTAAGGCCTACAATGCGGCAGAGGGGGAGAAGGCGCGTTTTGCCACCGACAACGCGCGCTTTGTGGAGTCGCGGCGGCGGTCTGTCAAGGTCATGGGCTCGTTTATGGCAAGCTCCGCTCTGACCTCGGACATTCTGCAGCTGGTGGTACTCATCGCAGGCGGTCTGTTCATTATTTTCGGCAACAGCGAGGGGGGCTTTGACTACCCGGAGCTGGTAACCTTTATCCTGTATGTAAATGTCTTTTTGCAGCCCATTCGCAAGCTGATCGGCTTTGTAGAGCAATATCAGAACGGTATGAGCGGCTTTTCCCGTTTTTGCGAGGTCATGGACGCCGATCCCGAGGAGGATGCCGAGAATGCCATCACGCTGGATAAGGCGCGGGGGGATATCGTCTTTTCAGACGTCTCCTTCTCTTATGGCGAAGGGGAAAAGGAGGTCTTACATCACATCTCCTTTACCGTGCCCGCCGGGAAGACCCTTGCCCTGGTTGGCCCATCGGGCGGCGGCAAAACGACGATCTGCCATCTGATTCCCCGTTTTTACGAGGTATCGGCCGGTAGCATTACCGTAGACGGGCATGACGTGCGCGCCCTCTCGCGCCATTCGCTGCGCGAGCAGATCGGCATGGTGGCGCAGGATCTGTTTCTCTTTAATGCCTCCATCTACGACAATATTGCCTACGCGCGGCCAAGTGCCACACGTGAGGAGGTCTACGCGGCGGCGCGGGCTGCCAACATCCATGAATATATCGAAACAATGCCGCACGGCTATGATACCATCGTGGGTGAGCGCGGCGTGAAGCTCTCCGGCGGGCAAAAGCAACGCGTTTCGATTGCGCGGGCGTTTCTGAAAAATCCGCCGATCCTCATTTTGGACGAGGCAACCTCGGCACTTGATAACGTGACCGAGCGCATGATTCAGGAAAGCCTCTCCGAGCTGAGCGAGGGACGTACCACCATCGTGGTGGCACACCGCCTCTCTACCGTACGACGGGCGGATGAGATCTTGTTTATTGATAACGAGGGCATTGCCGAGCGCGGCACGCATGAGCAGCTGATGGCCGCAGGCGGCCGCTACGCAGGGCTTTATGAGGCAACAAAAGAAGCATAATGCCAACAAGCTTCCCTGTTTTTCTTGCGTTACATGACAATCCCTTTAGAGCTGACGTTACAGAACAGAGCCCCCCGACTGACACAGCAGCCGAGGGGCTTTTTGCTCGCACCATGTAAAAAGCATAGGAAAAAACGCCTTGACGAATTCGGACTTGTATGGTATAATATATCGTTACTATAAGCATTACATTCTATCATGGGAGGCATGTATGCCGAACAAAAAGAAGAAGTGGATGAAGCTTCGCCACCGCGTAGTGAGAAACATCGCTTGGTGTCTGATCTATCCCTATTCACGACTGAAGTACGGCATCCACATTCAAAAATTCAAGGAGCAGGGGGATCGCCCCTACCTGATCCTTTTTAATCACCAGACGGCATTTGACCAATTTTTTGCCGGCATGGCCTTCAAGGGGCCTGTCTATTACATTGCCTCGGAGGATCTTTTCTCCAAGGGCTGGTTATCCTCACTCATCCGGTTTTTGGTTGCCCCTATTCCGATCAAAAAGCAGACCACCGATGTCGCTGCTGTCATGACCTGCCTGCGCGTAGCACGCGAGGGCGGCACCATTGCCATGGCCCCCGAGGGGAACCGCACCTACAGCGGCAAAAACGTGTTCATCAATCCGACGATAGCGCCTCTTGCACGCAAGCTGGGACTTCCTATTGTGCTTTATCACATTACCGGCGGATATGGTGTGCACCCGCGCTGGAGCGATGTGGTACGGCGTGGGCGTATGGACTGCTATGTTCATCGTGTCATTGAGCCGGAAGAATACCGCTCCCTTTCCGATGATGCGCTCTATCGCCTTATCTGTGACGGGCTCACAGTTAACGAGGCGCACGAAAACGCCCGCTTTCACCACAAGAAGCGAGCCGAATATCTGGAGCGGGCTATGTATGTTTGCCCGCAATGTGGCCTTTCCACCTTTGAAAGCCATGGTAATCTGATCTCCTGCAAGACCTGCCGTCGAGCACTTCGCTACACGCCCACCACGGCATTGGAGGGCGTAGGCTTTGATTTCCCCTTTCGCTTTGTTTCCGACTGGTACGACTATCAGTGTGATTTTATCAACCGACTGCAGCCTACAGACTACAAGGACAAGCCGCTTTACAAGGATCGAGTCTCCCTCTCCGAGGTGATCGTATACAAAAAGAAGCTGCTGATCGAAAAGGCTGCCGAGCTCATATTGTATGGTGACAAAATCACCATCGGTGATCGGACATTCCCCTTTGACGAGGTCACCGCCGTAACGGTGCTTGGCAAGAACAAGCTCAACATCTATCACGACAAACGCATTTATCAATGCAAGGGGGATAAGCGTTTCAATGCCCTAAAATATGTGAATCTTTATTATCGCTACAAAAACATAAGCAAGGGAGACGAAAATGGTAAATTTTTGGGACTCTAATGTTTGGGAGACCTTCCTCCTCTTTACGATCCTGTTTGCCGGACTGCTGGTGGGGAATGTGCTCAAAAAGGGTATTCCCCTTTTGCGCACCTCCCTGATCCCAACCTCGGTGCTGGGCGGTGTCGTTATACTGATCGTAGAGGCCCTCTACAAGGCAATTGCCGGCGGCAGTTTCTTCAGCGAAAAGGCTAACAGCGCACTGGAGATTATCACCTACCACGCGCTGGCACTCGGCTTTATCGCCTCGACACTAAAGACCTCCAAAAGCAAGCTGACCAAGCAGCGCACCGTAGAGATCTTCAATACCGGTGTCACCACCGTTGCCACCTACCTGCTACAGGGCATCTTCGGTCTTGTCATCACCATTGTAGCATCCTTGGTCATGACCGATTTTTTTGCCGCCGCGGGCGTTTTGCTTCCCTTTGGCTATGGTCAAGGCACCGGACAGGCACTCAACTACGGAAATATCTATGAGGTCGACTATGGATTTTCAGGCGGCAAAAGCTTTGGCTTGACCATTGCCGCGCTTGGCTTTCTCAGTGCGAGCTTTGGCGGTGTTATTCACCTCAACATTATGAAGCAGCGCGGCAAGCTGCCCCAAAGAGCAGATGACCAAGAGACTATTCGCAGCGAGGATATTCAAGCAGAAAATGAAATTCCCATGCAGGAAAGCGTGGATAAGCTGACCATTCAGGTCGCCTTGATCGCGGTGACCTACATGCTGGCATATGGATTGATGCTTCTTCTCGGTCACCTGCTGCCCGGCATGAGATCTACCATCTTCGGCTTTAATTTTCTGCTGGGCGTGCTGTGTGCCACCGGGATCAAGGTCGTTATTCGCCTGCTTAAGAGGATCCATCTGATCAAAAAGGACTACACGAACAACTTCTTGCTCACACGCACAAGCAACTTCTTTTTTGATATTATGGTCGTTTCCGGCATTGCTGCCATCCGCTTGGATATTTTAGAGCGATATTGGGGTATTATGCTCATTCTCGGCGCGGTGGGACTGGTAATCACCTACATTTACAACCGTATTGTGGCCAAGCTGCTTTTCAAAGATTATACCGAGGAGCAGTTTCTCGCTATGTATGGCATGCTGACCGGCACTGCTAGCACAGGTATTATTCTGTTACGCGAGGTGGATGGCAATTTCGATACACCTGCAGCAGACAACCTGGTTTACCAGAATTTCCCCGCGATCGCCTTTGGCTTTCCCATGCTACTATTGGCGACATTGGCACCAAAGCAGCCTTATTTAACGCTTGGTATTTTTGTTGCCTTCTTTGCGGTCATGAATATTCTTCTCTTCCGCTCATTGATCTTCAAGCGAAAAAGCAGGAAGTAACATCAAAAGCCGCCCCCTCATATACTGCGAATGTAGAGCGGTGAACGCGCTCTATCGGCGGTGTCATCACCTTCACCGCCACGCGCGGCAAACCCTTGATAAAGGAATGGAGTGCGGTACTCCGCCGCGCGCCCGCGCTTTTTTGTGGGTAACCTGCTACCCGCGCATCAAAGCAAAGAACCGATGACCATCTGGTCATCGGTTCTTTGCTTTATGAATTGGCCGCCTTCTTCAGGCAGGCAATGGCCTCGCGAACGCCCTCCTCTGTCAGGCTACCGGATGCCTCGATCGACATGCAATCCTCATAGCCGGCCGCACGCAGGGCGCGGAATATAGCGGGATAATCATCAGGGTCGCTTGCCGTCGGATAGGCGCGCCCCTCCAAGGCGGCAATATGCGTGTGATGCAGATAGGGGGCATATGCCTCATAGCCGTCAAGCGGCTCGCCGCACATGGACGTGTGGTAAAAATCGACAAGCAGACGAACGCTTTTCCGGTTGACCGCCTGCACCAAAGCTGCACCATCCTTGATCGTGCGCAGAAAATTACACTCGGAAAGAGGCTCAATCACACAGGTAAAGCCGTATTTTTCAAACACAGGGGCAAGATAATCTCGCAAAAACTCGGTCAGCTCGCGCATGCCGTTTTCCTTGGTGTTATCGCCATCCAGCATGCGGGCAGCCCCCGAGCCGAAGACGACCGTACGCGCGGGCAGAGCCTGCAGCTTGGCAAGCTGACCTTCCAAATAATCACGCGCGGCGGCAAAATCCTTTTTTTCGCCCGTTACACGCAGACTGCCGGGCAGCATGCAGTTATAGGCGATCAGATCAAGCCCCATGGCCTGCAGCTTTTCGCCAAGTGCGCGGATGGATTCGGGCGTTTCGTTGATAAAGCTCTGAAAATTCAGTTCTACATATTCCGCGCCGGCCGCCTTTGCCGCGTGCAGGTTTTCTTCTTTTTTCCAATCGGTACATACACCAAATCTCATAGCATACCCCTTTGGTTTTTTTCTTTATTCTATCACGGGGGATGCAGATTGTCAATGCCGATGGATAGCAGAACCTACGCTTTTTTCTCTTTCCCTTGCAACTTTTACTCTTTTAGAAAAAGCCCCTCTACAAAGCCCGAGGGATCTGCCGAGCAAATGTCGCAGCCCACCACACGATCGCGGAAAACGATGAGGTTAACGTACACCGTTCCCTCATATTCCTCATAATTGGTGACCGTGTAGGTATACCGCGTGACTGATTTTTTGCGATAGCGCGAGAGATCAAGCCCCTGCTGCTTCTGAATCTCGTTGTATCCCGCCAGTACACGGTCAAATTCCTCCGGCAGGACAAACTCGCTGCTCTCAAGCGGCTCCGGCTCTACCGTATAGCCGAATTGACCGATAAAGGCGATGCGATCCTCATTGGTGCGGATGCCCGTATAATCCACCGTCTCCTCGGTGGGCTTGACGGCCTCGGCCGCCTCGTATTGCGGTACAAAAATCATCAGTCCGAACAGCGCGATCAGTGACAAGGCGACCACGCCAAAAAACTTAATGGTGCTTGCCCGCAGGGAATAGATAAACATATGCGTCCCCTCCATATCATTCGTGTTACATTCTATGAGGGCAGCGACTCTCCTATGACAAAAAAACGCAATTTCCCTTGATATATCAGCCAAAGCGTGCTATAATGGCACTGTTGACTTTTACCGAACAGGGAGATTTTGCGATGAAACTGTATTTTGAAAACGCCAAAGCACTGGCAGAGGGAATTGCGCTGCTGGAAAAGGACTTGGACATCGAGCTTGTACAGGAGTCGGAGGCCGCGTTGACCGTTGCTGTTACCGAGATAGAAAGAAGCACGCTGACCGTAACGCTGGACGGCAGCCACGCCACCATCACCTATGGCGGCGGTGCGGCACGCTTTTTCCGCGGGCTTGGCACGCTGATGGCTTGGATTCGGGCAGGTGAGACCCAAAAGACCTTGACCGAAACACCCCTTTTCAAAACCAACGGCGCAATGGCAGACATGTCACGCAACGCGGTGATGAAGGTCGAGATGGTCAAGACCATGCTGCGCAAGATGGCGCTGATGGGCATGAACATGTACATGCTTTACACCGAGGATACCTATGAGATTGAAGGGCACCCCTATTTTGGCTATATGCGCGGTCGCTACACCAAGGAAGAGATCCGCGACATTGATGCCTACGCCCGCAAGCTGGGCATTGAGCTGATCACCTGCATTCAGATGCTGGGGCACCTTGCCACCCATCTTCAATGGTCGGCTGCCGCACCGTATAAGGATACAGAAAACGTGCTGCTGGTAGGAGCGGAGGAGACCTACAAGCTGATCGAGGATATGCTGAACACCATCAAGGAGTGTTTCTCTACCCGACGTCTGCATGTGGGCATGGACGAGACAAACGGCCTCGGCCTTGGTGCCTACCTCAAGAAAAACGGCTACCGCAACCAGCAGGATATTTATTTTGAGCACCTGACCAAGGTGATCGAGCTGGTACGCGCCCATGGCTTTGAGCCGATGATGTGGAGCGATTTCTTCTTCCGTCTGGTGGGCGAGCATCTGCCCGGTTATTACGATTACGACCCGCGCGTGCAGTTTACCGACGAGGTGAAGGCCAAGGTGCCGCGCGGCATTCAACAGGTATTTTGGGACTATTACCGCACAAGCGAAAGCTTTTATGCCGAGAATATTGACAAGCACTACGACGTGTTTGGCAAGGACATGCTGTTTGCCGGCGGTGTCTGGCTATGGAGCGGGCATGCGCCGCTCTACTCGCGTTCGCTCCGCTACACCATTCCCGCGCTGGAGGCCTGCCGCAAAAAAGGCGTGCGTGAGGTCATTGCCACCCTGTGGCTGAACGGCGGAGAGGGCAGCCTGATGCTCTCGCTTGCCGGCCTTGCCTGGTACGCCGACTACGATTACCGTGGTTGCTACGATGAGGCAGGGGTGAAGACCTGCTTTGAAAACGCTTGCGTGGGTGTGAAATACGACGATCTGATGAAGTGTGAGCCTGTCGAGCACCCGGATGGCAGTGTGCTGCCCCACACGCGTGCGCTGCTCTACAACGATCCGCTGATCGGTCTGGTTGACCGCCACTATGAGGGGATGGATCTTGGCAGCTACTATCGCGGTGTTTCGGAAAAGATGGATTGCCTGACAGGTGAGCTGGACGTATTTGCCCCCGCCTATGATACCATTCGCAAGCTCTCCTCCCTTTTGGAGAACAAGGCGGATTACGGCATTCGCCTGAAGGCGGCCTATGACAAGAAGGACAAGGAAGCGCTTGCCGCCCTTGCCGGCGAGTGCGACGTGATCGGAGAAAAGCTGGAGGCCCTGAAGCAGAGCCATAAGGCATCCTGGATGATCTATAACAAGCCCTTTGGTTGGGAGGTACACGACATCCGCTACGGCGGTCTTGCCGCCCGTTTCCAAACGGTGAAGGAGCGCGTCCTCGCCTATCTCGCGGGCGAGATCGAGACCATTGAGGAGCTGGAGGCCACCCGCCTGCGTATTGACGGCAAGCCGGATGATGCCGGCCGCTTTGACGATATGTTCTCTTGGCGCGGCTATACGACCTACGCAACGCCCCATAAAATTGGATAATAAAAAACCGGAAGACGCATTAGAGCGTCACTCTAAAGGACAGTTTTACAAGAATACGGCATATCTCGAAAGAGGTATGCCGTATTTTGCATTTGTGGACACAAATGCAGTGCTTGTCAGGAAAATTGACGAGGCATAGGCGAACCAAAAAAGGCTCCCTTGTGTAAAGGGAGGCTTTTTTCTACCTCTCGGAAGGTAAACATATAGACTTTTGATATGCAGATGTCAAAAGTGACTTTGCGTTGCTTTTTTCATAGTAGGGTGCGTGGAATTTTTGTTTTGTTAATTCTTTTTGCTTGGATCAAATTCGGGGAAACAAAGCAAGAAGTAGTCGCATTCATCACAACAGCATTCACAGCCTTGCTCTCCGTTGCCAAGACAAACGGCAGGCTCTCCGGGCGTAAGTTCTACGCCGGTAACATCTATTATCTTTCTTGGTATATCATTATTGTTCATATATTCCCCCTCAGCATATAAAAAAGTGCGCCCCAAAAGGAACGCACCGAAAAAATGCATCCCTCTCATTGTTGCTACACAAATGCTCGACCGTTGAAGGTATGAGGAAAGAGAGAAAACACTTTTTACCAAGTATTTTCCCTTCAACGGTTAAAAATATGCAATTTGTGTAGCGTGTATATTTTACCACATTTTTGCCGACTTGTCAATAAAACTTGAGATTTTGACAAAACTTTGGTGTCTTTAATTAGTCAGTAGTTGCAAAGAAAAGAGGACGAGGAGTTTCTACAACCCTTCGTCCTTTTCCTGTCGGTAGGTACTATATTATGTTGAACTTAAAAACTGTCCTTAAGAATACGAGCCTTTGCGTCTTCCGTTTTTTATTATCTGCTCCAATACTTGCGGTCAAGTGACCGAAGCTGAATGGCCTCGGCAATGTGCAGGACGCCGATCTTCTCGGCCCCCGCCAGATCGGCAATGGTGCGGGCGACACGCAAAATGCGGTCATACCCGCGGCCGGAAAGGCCAAGATCGTCAAAGGCACCTGCCAGCATAGCACGGGCATCCTCCTCCAGCTCGCAGAAGCGGCGAACATCCGAGGGGCTCATGGCGGCATTGCTGTACAGATGCCGTGCCCCGGCCGCCTCGGCGCGGCGGCGGGCAAAGGCACGTGCCGCATTCACACGGGCACGCACGTCGGCCGAGCGCTCGCCCGTTGCCGTCTCGCCGCTCATTTCAGCAAAGGAGACGGCCGGCAGCTCGATCTGAATATCAATACGGTCAAGCAGCGGGCCGCTGACACGGGAGAGATATTTTTGCACGTCATCCTGACGGCAGGTGCACTTTTTGGTGGGATCACCGTAATAGCCGCAACGGCAGGGGTTCATGGCGCATACCAGCATAAACGAGGAGGGATAGCGCACGCGCGCCGCCGCGCGAGTAACCGATACAGCACCGTCCTCAAGCGGCTGACGCAACGATTCGGTAAGAGCCTTATTGAATTCGGGCAGCTCGTCCAAAAACAGCACGCCGTTGTGCGCCAGTGAAATTTCCCCCGGGCGCGGGCTGGTACCGCCGCCGACAAGGCCGGGCACGCTGACGCTGTGATGGGGCGAGCGGAAGGGGCGCTCGGTGACGAGGTTTTCCTGCAGCATTCCCGCAATGGAATGAATCTTGGTCGTTTCCACCGCCTCCTCAAAGGAAAGATCAGGCAAGATGGTGGGCAGGCGCTTGGCCAGCATGGATTTGCCCGATCCCGGCGGGCCGATGAGCAGAATATTATGACCACCCGCCGCCGCGATCTCCATCGCGCGCTTGGCACGGAACTGACCGCGCACATCGGCAAAATCCAAGGCGTGTTGACCCGCTCTGCCGTCAAACTCGGCACGGTCATACACGGTGGGTGTGATCGGCACCCCGCCACACAGGTGAGCAAGCAGCTGCCGCACGCTCTCCACACCGTAAACGGTAACCCCCTCTACCACAGCCGCCTCGCGC
Organism: Clostridia bacterium; assembly: GCA_017462545.1. Classification (GTDB taxonomy): domain Bacteria; phylum Bacillota; class Clostridia; order Oscillospirales; family CAG-272; genus UBA1740. The sequence goes on along the minus strand of JAFTQX010000001.1, from coordinate 64,316 downwards.
GCGTTGGCGGCGGGCACAAAGACCTCACGCCGCCCGGCTGCACGGGCAGCCAAGGTAAGGCACAGCACACCGCTCAATGGGCGCACCTCACCGGAGAGGGAAAGCTCACCGATAAAGCTCTTATCCTCAAGCGAGAGCTTGCGCGGGATCTTGCCATCACATTGCAGAATGGCGCAAAGGATGGCGAGGTCAAAGGCAGAGCCCTCTTTTTTGCGGTTGGCAGGGGCGAGGTTGACGGTCAAATCCATTGAGGGAAAGAATATGCCGCTGTTCTCGCACGCGGCGCGCACACGCTCCTTTGCCTCCTTGACGGCCAGGTCAGGCAGACCAACCACCTCAAAGCGCGGCAGCCTGTCCCAGCCGCTGCACTCTACCTGTACCTCAAAGCCGTCTATACCGCAAAGCCCGGCTGTATATACCTTGGAAAGCATTTGGTTCTCCTTTTCTACAGTTGATGTTTCTTTTCCCGCTCGCTTTGCCGATAGCAGCGAGGCGAGAGGCCAAAGCGCGCCGAGAAGGCGCGGCTGAATACGTACACAGAGGCGTAATTGAGTGCCTCGGCAATTTCGGTAATGGTCAAGCGCCCTTCCAAAATCAGCAGGCGCGAAAGCTCCAAGCGTTTTTTATGATAATATTCCGCCAGCGTTTCACCGGTCGTTTTTTTGAACAGCGTAGAAAGATAGCCGTAGCTATAGCCGGTTAGGGTAGAAAGCTCGCCCAGACTTTTTAAGGAATAGATGTGGGTATCGATATAGTTCATCATCCGATAGCAGAGCATTTCTGCCGGCAGCACGGTATGCGAGCGAGGTGTCGGCGCTTGCCCTGCCAGGTCGCGGAAGAGATAGAGCACGATCTGACGAAAGATCGAGGCAAGCAGATCCTGCGTATAATTTCCTTCCTGTGAAAAGGCAGCGATCGCGTCTCCGATCAAGGAGCGAATCCGTTCATCCCGAAAGACGCGGCGGTCGGTAGACAGATATTCCTCGGCAATGCGCTCCTCCTCGCGGTGATAATCCTCCCGCTCGGTATAAAAGGAAAAGAAATCGTATTTCAGCGGCTCCTTCTCATCCGAGGTGATCTTGTGTGCGTCACACGGCAGCGACAGGTAAATATCTCCCCGCCCTACCGGACAGACCACACCGTTGGTCTCAATTTCGCCGCGCCCATCGGTCACCACCGTCAGCTCGAACCAATTCAGGTGAATGTGGGTGTCAACCACCGTGTGCGGGCTGCAGTACAGTCGGCCGATCTGGCATAGGCGTATCCCCTCATAATCCACAGGGGCCCACAGATAGCTTTTATCCAAATGGTAGTGCGATTCCATACGCTCACCTCCACTACCATTATAAAATAACATTTTGTAAAGTCAAGAAAAAAACATAACTTTTTTTTACTTTTTTGGCATTTTTTTCGCATTTACATGAAAAAATGATAAGTTTTGCTGAAATACTGACATTGACAAGCAATATAAACGGATATATAATACAGTCAGAAACCTGCCCCACGGGGCAAACAGAAAGGATGCATGAAAATGAAAGAGCATGTTCTTGCCGTGATCGGCTGTGGCCGTATCGCAAAAAACGCACACTTCCCCGCCCTGACACAGATTGAGGGTGTTCGCATCAAATACGCCTGCGATCTGATCGAGGAAAAGGCAGCCTACATGAAGGAGACCTATCCCACCGTTGTTGAAAATGTCATCACCGACTACAAGATCGCCTTGGCAGACGAGGAGGTTGACACCGTTTACGTGCTCACCCCCAACTATGCCCACTACACCGTAACCATGGACGCGCTGCGTGCCGGCAAGCACGTCTTCTGCGAGAAGCCCATTACCGTCAACTACGCCCTTTCCTGCGAGATGGCAGAAGAGGCCAACAAGCGCGGCCTGATGCTGAACATCGGCGTTTGCAACCGCTACCACCGCTCGGTGGAAAAGCTGGAGCAGATGGTGCGCGAGGGTAAGTTTGGCAATCTGTACCATGTATATTGCTCCTTCCGCTCCTTCCGTTCTATCCCCGGTCTTGGCGGTGCCTTTACCACCAAGGAGCAGTCGGGCGGCGGCGTGCTGATCGACTGGGGCGTACACTTCTTTGACCTGATCCTCTACATTCTCGGCGGTGCCAAGCTCCAAAACCTGACCTGCGACGCTTATTGCGAAATGGCCAAGGATATGAAGAGCTACCGCTACACCTCGATGTGGGCGGAGGATACGGCCGATATTGAGAATGGCACAAACGACGTAGACGACTATATCACCGGCTACATCCGTACCGACAAGGCCAGCATCTCCTTCAATGGTGCTTGGGCACAGAACATCAAAAAGGATGAGATGTTCATTGACTTCCTTGGCGACAAGGGCGGCGCACGTCTGGCCTACGGTCAGCTGTTTGAGTTCTATGATGGTGCCACGCTGGAGACCACCAAGGAGGAATACGAGATTCCCAACATGTATCTGTGCGAGGACATTGCCTTCTTGGAATCGACCGAGACGGGCGAAAAGAACCGCAGCCATATCGACAACATTCTGGAAAGTGCCAAGCTGCTGGATGCCCTGTATGCCTCCGCCACTGAAAGAAAGGAGCTTTCCTTCTGATGAAGCACATTGGTCTGATCGACTATTACATCAGCGAGTGGCATGCCAATAATTACCCCGCTTGGATCACACGGCTGAACGCTGACCTCGGCACCGATTTTACCGTCAGCTACGCATGGGCAGAGCGGGAGATCTCCCCGGTTGACGGCGTAGATACCGCCACCTGGTGTGAAAAGAACGGCATTACGCAATGCGCGAGCATTGCCGAGGTATGCGAGAAGAGCGACGCGCTGATCATTTTGGCTCCCTCTGATCCCGATACGCATCTGCGCTATGCACAGGCCGTACTGCCTTATGGCAAGCCGACCTACATTGATAAGACCTTTGCCCCTGATACGGCCACAGCAGAGGAGATCATGCGCCTCTCGGCACAGTATCACACCCCCTTCTTCAGCACCTCGGCCCTGCGCTACGCAGACGCGCTGAAGGAGTTTTCCGCGCCGAAGCAGCTAATGATCTCGGGCGGCGGCTCCAACCTGCCCGAATATGTCATCCATCTGGTAGAAATGGTGATCTGCCTGCAGCCGGAGGCGGCAAAAACCGTGACGGTCGTTCGCCAGGGCAACCAGCGCATCTGCCACATCGACCACGAGGGCGGTGCCAAGACCACCCTACTCTATTCCCCCGCCCTCGGCTATGCCATTACGGGTGAGGATGCAAGCAGCAACGCCAAGCACGCCACCGTTGGCGGCGGGTTCTTTGACGGTCTGATGGCTGACATTCTCCGTTTCTTTACGGATTGCAGCAAAACCCCCGTACCGAATGAGCAAACGCTGGCCGTTATGCGCCTGCGCGATGCTATTCTGGCAGCTGACCAAACCCCCGGCAGCACGGTAAACGTATAACAAAAGCGGAGACGACCATGGTCGTCTCCGTTGTTTTTTCGGGGATGTATGCCATAAACATCTTTATTCCATAAAAGCTTTTGAAGGTGTGGAAACTTTTTTCAAAAAGTTTCCACATCCCTATCCCCCACCCCCTCGGCAATCGCGGTTGCCAAGGCCGTGCGATACCAGCCCTCGCCAAGCAGGGCACATTCTCGCTCATCCGATAAAAAGCCAAGCTCGATCAGCACAGCCGGCATGCTCTCGTCTCCGACCATATAGTAGGTACCATCGGCCACGGTGCGGCATTCCCGCCCGATATAGGCACCCGTGTGTCGTGTGATGGCGGCAGCAATACGCTCAGCCACCACGCGGGATACCGGGCTTGTGGGATTGTAGTAGACACGCGCGCCGTACGCCCGCCCTTCCCCCGCATAGGCATTGGCATGCACCGAAACGATCAGATCTGCCGCCTGCTCCTTGGCCGATGCGCGGCGTGCGCGCACCTCATCGGCGGCGGTGGTATTCGTTAGTCGCTCTTCCCCCATGCGGGAAAAAAGCACCTCATGCCCCGCGCGAGCCAGTTGCTCGCCGCAAGTAAGCGCGATGTTCAGCACCAGATCCTTTTCTGCCAAGTCGTCTCCGTTCGGCAGCTTACCAACCGCGCCAAAATCAAACCCGCCGTGCCCCGGATCAAGATAAATGCGTGAAAGGACGGGGACAGACGGCAACGGTTGTGCCACTTGCTTGGAAGATGCGGCGAGACGAAGGGTGGAAACCAAGGCAAGAGCGGCTATCAGTAGGGCAAACATGATCGTTTGTCTTTTTCTCTTTTTACACATAAAATCTCCTTTTTCATCAGTATACCCACGCGGGCGAAAATTACACCTGTCACCCGCATAGCGGCTTTTGAATAGGATATACTATGAAAAAAAGGAGGTGCGGTATATGTGCGGTAACAAAAAGAAATGCGAGCCGTGTGGGGTACTTGCTCACCCTGTCATCTGCGGCGCGATCGTGGGCTTTGCGGTCATCGGCATTTGCGGCGTGGTGATGGCGGTGAAGAAAAAGAAAAAGCGCCTGGCCAAGGCGGCCAAGAGCATGGGATGTGAGTGCGTGGAAAACGTGTGTGACATGACCGAGGATGCCATTGACAACATGGAGCATCTGATGCAGCACAGGCAGTGCTGACGGGGGAATGCGAGTGGCTTTTTGAAAAAAGCCACTCGCGCTCCGCAAAAACGGATAAGCATGATAGAAAAGAGGGCAAGTGCCGATGGCACTTGCCCTCTTTATTCTCTGTTAACCGAGCAGACCGGCCACCGAGGCAAGTGCCTCGTCGATCTTGGAGAGATCGCTACCGCCGCTCATGGCGCTATCGGGACGGCCGCCGCCCTTACCGCCGCAGATGGCGGAAACAGAGCGGAGAATGTTGCCCGCATGCGCACCTGCCTTAACGGCATCAGCACCGCAGCAGGCGATAAAGTTCAGCTTGCCATCGTTGACCAACGCAAACACGGCAACCATATCGGGATGGTCGGCACGAATGCTGTCACACAGCGTACGTGCGGCATCCACCTTCATTTCCAGGCGGGCCGTCAACAGCTTGTACGCACCTACCTGCGTTGCCTTATCAATAATGGCAGCCAGCTTGGCGGAGGAAAGCTTGGCGTTTGCCGATTCCAGCTCACGCTTGGTCTCCTTCAGCTCATTTTCCAGCTGGGCAGCACGCTTGGCGACATCAGCGGGGTTGGCAACCTTCAGCTCCTTGGCGGTCTCGGCGATCAGGGCGTCCTTTTTGCCCATCAGCGCCAGCACGCCGTAGCCGGTGGTGCCCTCAATACGGCGCACACCCGCGGCAACCGAGCTCTCGGACACGATCTTGAAGAGACCGATCTTGCCGGTGCTGTCTACATGCGTACCGCCGCAGAATTCGATCGAGGAATCACCCATGCGCACAACGCGTACGGTCTTGCCGTACTTCTCGCCAAAGAGGGCCATAGCCCCCAGCTTTTGTGCCTCCTCCAGCGCCATTTCGGTCATAGAGCCGGGTTCACCTGCCAGAATATGCGCGTTTACGATCGCCTCAACGCGGGCCTGCTCCTCTGCCGTAACGGCAGCGTAATGGGTAAAGTCAAAACGGAAATAACCGGGCTCAACGTACGAGCCTGCCTGCTCCACATGCGTGCCAAGCACCTCACGCAAGGCAGCCTGCAGCAGATGGCAGCAGGAGTGATTACGCATGATAGCGGCACGGCGTGCGGTGTCGATCTCGGCACGCACGGTCTCGCCCACGCGCAGCACACCGCCGCTCAGGCGGCAGACGTGCAGGAAAATACCGTCGGTCTTTTTGGTGTCCAGCACCTCGGCGCTGCCGCCTGCGGCGTTCAGCACACCGGTGTCACCCACCTGACCGCCGCTTTCGCCGTAGAAGGTAGTGGCATCCAGCACGATGGTGCATTCGCCCTCGGAAACCTCCTCCAGCAGCTCACGGCCGTCTTCCCCGCCGAGGATGGCGAGGATCTTGGCATCACACGCATTTTCTTCATAACCAAGGAAGGTGGTCTTCGGCAGGTCGCCCAGGCCGCTTTCCTCCATGCTGCTCCAGCCGCTGATATTGCCACGTGCGGCGCGTGCGCGCTCACGCTGCTCCTGCATCAGCTTATGGAAGCCTTCCTCATCTACCTCCAAGCCTGCCTCCGCAATGATCTCACTGGTCAGGTCAAGCGGGAAGCCGTAGGTATCATACAGGCGGAACACCTCTGCACCATCGACCGTATCACGGTCAGAGGTGCGACAATACTCAATAATTTTATTCAGCATGCCAAGACCGGCATCGATGGTGGCGTCAAAGCGCTCCTCCTCCATCGAGATGACCTTCTTGACATAATCGCCGCGGGTAGCCAGCTCGGGGTATGCGGCAACGCTTTCACCAATGGCAACCTCGCACATACGAACAAGGAAGGGATGGTCAATGCCCAGCAGCTTACCATGGCGGCAAGCACGGCGCAGAATGCGGCGAAGCACATAGCCACGCCCCTCGTTGGAGGGAATGACACCGTCTGCGATCATGAACATGGCGCCGCGAATGTGGTCGGTGATCACGCGGATGGAAACATCCTCTTTCTTGTTAACGCCATAGGTCTTGCCGGCAATGGCGCAGACCTCGTCAATGATCTTACGGATCGAGTCAACCTCGAACATGTTATCAACACCCTGCATGACGCAAGCAAGACGCTCAAGGCCCATGCCGGTATCAATGTTCTTCTGTGCCAGGTCGGTATAGTTGCCGTTGCCATCGTTGTTGAACTGGGAGAATACATTGTTCCAGATCTCCATAAAGCGGTCGCAATCGCAGCCCGGCTTACAGTCGGGCGAGCCACAGCCGTACTTCTCGCCACGGTCAAAATAGATCTCGGAGCAAGGGCCGCAGGGGCCGGAGCCATGCTCCCAGAAGTTATCGGCCTTACCAAGGCGAACGACCTTCTTGGGGTCTACGCCTACCTTGTTGACCCACAGGTCATAGGCCTCCTCGTCGTTTTCATAAATAGAAGGCCAAAGCAGATCAACCGGGATCTCCAGCGTCTTTGTCAAAAACTCCCACGCCCACGGAATGGCCTCGTCCTTGAAATAATCACCAAAGGAGAAGTTGCCCAGCATCTCAAAGAAGGAGCCGTGGCGCGCGGTATGGCCAACACGCTCAAGGTCGGGCGTGCGGATACACTTCTGACAGGTCGTTACGCGGCTGCGGGGCGGCTCTTCCTCGCCCGTGAAGTACTTCTTCATCGGCGCCATGCCCGAGTTGATCAGCAGCAGCGATTTATCGCGAATCGGAACCAGCGGAAAGCTGGGCAAGCGCAAATGCCCCTTGCTCTCAAAAAAGGAGAGATACTTTTCACGCAGGTCGTTAAGAGAGGTCCATTTCATAGCTTTCATTCCTCCGGAACGCATAAAATTACATTATATTATAACACCTTTGAGGGGGAGTGTCAATATCTTTTTCTCTTTTTCCCTGCCCCAAACGCAGTCGTTCATATTGTTTTCACGATATATACATTTTTTGTTCATATATCTCTGCTATAATAAGCGTTGCGCTATATAGGCGCACCGCGCAAGCGGGCCATTAGCTCAGTTGGTTAGAGCTACCGGCTCATAACCGGTTGGTCCTGGGTTCGAGTCCCCGATGGCCCACCAACAAAAAACGCACTTTTGTCTACCGACAAAGGTGCGTTTTTTAAATGATGTTTGCCTTCGGCAAATGATGTTGGCTACACCAATGATGACGGCTACGCCTAATGATGCGTGCCTTGCAGGAGCAAGTGGTCAAAAATCTCGCTTTGTTATCCTTTTTCCCCCTTGCTTATTTCCCTTTTATATGCTATACTGTTCTCATCTCAAGGGGGAAGGAGCTCTACCATGATCCACGCGTTTCTCATGATCGGGCAGTCCAATATGTCGGGGCGCGGCTATCTGGCCGATGCCAAGGACATCAACACCGAGCACATCTACATGCAGCGCAACGGCAGATGGCAACAAATGTTCCGCCCTGTGGTGCCGGACAGATCGTTTGCCGGCGTTTGCCTTGCCGAGAGCTTTGCCGAGCGGTATGCCGCCGAGCATGGCTGCGATGTGGGGCTGATTCCCTGCTCGGACGGCGGCACCTCGCTTGACCAATGGCAAGAGGGGGGCGAGCTGTTTGAAAACGCCGTCAACTGCGCGCGTCTTGCACAGCGCAGCGCCGAGATCGTGGGCATTTTATGGCATCAGGGCGAGGCGGACTGCCGTGAGCCCCTGGCCTCGACCTACCGTGAACGGTTTCTCTGCATGGCAGAGGCACTACGCGGTGCGCTGGGGCTGCAGGATGTGCCGTTTTTGTTAGGCGGTCTTGGTGATTTTTTGACCTACGGCGAACCAACCGGTGTGATCAACCGCACCTTGGAACAAATTGCCGCCGAGGATGCACGCTACGGCTTTGTCCCGGCAACAGGGCTTACCGACCGCGGTGATGCGCTGCACTTTGATTCTCCCTCTCTCTATGAGTTTGGTCTGCGTTATTACGAGGTCTATAAAAAGCTGACGAAAGGAAGAACCATGACAGAACACGCAAGCAGCGGGGATGCCCTTGCGCGCACCGCCATGGAGCTGCTGTAACAGATCCCTATGACAGAAGAAGCAAAGCTCATCATCGGTCAAGCACTTGGCGTATTGGCGACCGTTATCACCCTGCTCTCTTACCAGACCAACAGCAACCGCCGCCTGCTTGTCGTACAAACGGCGGCCACCTTATCCAATTGTCTATCTTACCTGTTTTTACAGGCAAGCTCCGGCTTTGCGCTGAATATCGTTTGTATCCTGCGCAATGTCATCTATTATTTTCAAAAGCCGCGCACAACGGCAAACCGCATATCCGCCTTGCTGCTGGCAGCGGCGATGACGGTATTGGGTGCCTTCTCCTGGCAGGGGCCGGTTTCGCTGCTGATCATCATTGCGCTGGCGCTCAACACCCTGTTTATGTCGCTTGGCAGCCCGCAGCTTCTGCGCAAGAGCATTCTGCTGACATCCACCTTGATCCTCTTGTACAACATTTTTGTCTTCTCGATCGGCGGCATGGCAAACGAGATTGTTGCCATCGTCTCTTCGATCATCGGCATCATCCGTTTTCGCACCAACGCACAAAAAAACCGCCGTTTTGATTGACTTGGCAGGGTGAATGTGCTATAATGACCTTGCAAAACAAAATACCATCCGATTTCACAAAAAGGCAGGAATGAAGCTATGAAAATTTCAACCGAAATTGCATCGGCCGCTAAGCATGTAGGCGAGGAAAAGGCCATTGAGCTGATCGCCCGCGCAGGCTTTGACGCATGGGATTTTTCGATGTTCAATATGGCACGCTGGGATTGGGCCAACAAGTGCCTTGTGGATAACGGTCACCCCCTCCGTTCAAACGAGTATGCAGCCTTTGCCAAGCGCCTTCGTCAGGTTGGTCTTGACAACGGCATCGTCTGCAACCAGTCGCACGCTCCCTTCCCGGTATCGGTTCCCGAAATCCGCGATTACCTCAAGCGTGCCATTGAGTGCACAGCCATCGCCGGTGGCGAGATCTGCATCATTCACCCCGACAACAATAAATCCCCCGAGGAAAACGCCGAGATGTATCTTGAGCTGTTGCCCTTTGCCAAGGAGCACGGCGTGAAGATCGCAACCGAGAACATGTGGAACTGGAACAAGGAGTTAGACCAGGCCGCCCCTGCCGCCTGCTCGCACCATGACAATTTTCTCGCGCACATTAAGGCGGTCAATGACCCCTATCTGGTTGCCTGCCTTGACCTTGGTCACGCCGAAATGAAGGGGCTTGACACCACCGCAAAAGAGAGCATTCTCACGCTGGGCAAGCATTTGCAGGCCCTGCACATTCACGACAATGACCGCTGGCATGACAGCCACCAGATCCCCTTCTCCATGCAGATGGATTTTGACGCCATCGTACGCGCCCTGAAGGAGATCAACTACCAAGGCTACTTCACGCTGGAGGCAGACGCCTACCTGAACGCTTTTAACAAGGATACCGTTTTTGACGGCATCAAAAACATGGCCGACGCCGCCCATCGTCTTGCTGATATGTTTGAAAAGCTGTAAAAGAAACAATGCCGTGCCCAAAGCACGGCATTGCCTACTTGACGAGAGGAATCTATGGAGCATTTACAAAATCTACACATGCACTCTACCTTCTGTGACGGGCGCAACACCCCTGAGGAGACAGTTCAGGTAGCCATTGAGCGCGGCTTTGACTCGATCGGCTTTTCATCGCACTCTTATATGTATTACACGCCCAGCTTTGCCGTGCCGATGAAGGCCCCCGGCGACCGAGATTATCGCGCCGAGATCCGCCGCTTGCAAAAGGCGTATGAGGGGCGCATTGACATCTTCTGCGGCCTTGAATTTGACATGTACTCGATCTGTGATCTGACGGATTACGACTACATCATCGGCTCGGTGCATTACCTGAAGATAGACGGTGAGCCCATCGGCTTTGATCGCTCTGCCGAGGTCGTGCAAAGCATCATCAACACCCATTTTGGCGGTGACGGCATGGCCTACGCGCTTGCCTATTACCGCACGCTGGCCGAGCTGCCGCAGTACGGAAAATTTGACATCATCGGTCACTTCGACATCATTACCAAGCATGCAGAGAAGGTGCGGTTCTTTGATGAGGAGGCCCCCGTTTACCGCCGCGCCGCCTTGGAGGCCGCCGAGGCGCTTGCCGGGAAAATCCCCTTCTTTGAGGTCAATACGGGGGCTATGTCCCGCTACGGGCGATGCGTTCCCTACCCGCCCCTGTTTTTGATGAAGGAGCTGCGCCGACTTGGCTTTGGGGCGATCATCTCCTCTGATTGTCACGACAACCGCTATTTAGACTTCGGCTTTGAGACAGCACGCGAGCTGCTTGCCGAGGCCGGCTTCCGCGAGCGTTATATTTTGACAAAAACCGGCTTTAGGGCCGTGGAGCTGTAACACATGACTGTTGTTTCTATCATCATGGTCATCTTTTCGATGATCGCGGCCGTTGACCGCATGTTTGGTAGCCGTCTGGGGCTTGGAAAGGAATTTGACCGCGGCTTTATGCTGCTTGGCACGATGATGCTTTCCATGACCGGTATGATTATCATCTCCCCGCTGATCGCCGATCTGCTGCAGCCGGTCTTTGGCTTTGTCTCAGGCGTGCTGCACTTCGATCCCTCGATCATTCCCGCCTCGCTGTTTGCCAATGACATGGGCGGTGCTCCCCTCTCGGTAGAAGTGGCGACCGATCCAAAGATGGGACTTTACAACGCGCTGGTCATCTCCTCCATGATGGGCTGCACGGTCTCCTTCACCATCCCCTATGCGCTGGGAGTGGTAAAACAGGAGCAGCACCGTGAGGTGCTGCTGGGGCTGCTTTGCGGCGTTGTTACCATTCCGATCGGATCTCTTATTGCCGGCTTTATGTGTGCGCTGCCGATCGGCGCATTGTTGCTGGATCTTTTGCCCTTGGTGCTGTTTTCGGGCATCATTGCCGTAGGGCTGATCCTTGTCCCCAACGCCTGCGTCAAAATCTTTGCCGTGTTCGGCAAGTGCATGACCATTCTCATCACGATAGGTCTTGCGCTCGGCATTCTGAAATTTCTCACAGGCCTTGAGCCGATCAAGGGGCTTGCCCCGATTGAAGAGGGTGCTGATGTCTGCGTCAATGCCTCTATTGTCATGAGCGGCGCATTCCCGCTGATGTATATCATTTCTCGCGTTTTTGCGCGTCCCTTGAAAAAGCTGGGCAACCTGATGGGCATTAACGAGCACGCCGCTGTTGGCTTCGTTTCCTCACTTGCTACCAGCGCGACCACCTTTGGTCTGATGGAAAAGATGGATAAAAAAGGGACGCTGCTCAATTCTGCCTTTGCCACCTCGGCCGCCTTTACCTTTGCAGGGCACCTTGCCTTTACGCTGGCCTTTGACCCGACCTACCTGGCCCCTATGATCGTTGGCAAGCTGATTGCGGGGGCCTGTGCGCTAACGCTGGCACTCATCATCTACAAGCACCTGTATCGTGAAAAAGAGACGGTGAAAGGCTGACAGGCTTGGAACAAAAGCATTGAACAGGCTGTTTCGGGCAGCACAATGCCCGACAGCCACCAAAAAAGCCCGACAAGCAGTCGGGCTTTTTTGATTTGCCCTGCATTTCCCTTTTCCCCCGCTCATAAAATGGTTTAAGGGGGTGGTGATATGGAGCGCGGAGCAAAAAAAGAGGCGGGGGTTGTGATGCTTTTGTGGGAAACCGATTTTCCGGTCTTGCCCGAAAAAACGAAAGGGGAACAACGTATAGCCGCCTTTTACCACCGCTTGGAGGAAGAAACGAAGGCATTTCTCGACCAACTGGAAGGGATAGCACGCGAGGAATACACTACCCTTTCAAGCCCGCGCAAGCGGTTTTCCTTTTCCTTCTATCGTCTGTCCGTTTCGGTCACGGTGACCGAGGAGAGTGCCGATTTCTTTTCGGCTGTGCGCCACATCAGGCTGCTGCGTGGCGGAAAGATCCTAGCAGAGCGGCAAGCAGCCGAGGTGTTTTTACAACACACGGGTGCCCTGTGCACGCCGTTCTCCCTTCGCTTGCGTGGCTTTCGTATACCGCGCGGCAAGGGCGATTTATACATAAAGGACGGCGTGCTTTGCCGTTTGGCCGATAAAAACAAGCCTGTGCGATAGCACAGGCTTGTTTTTCATCATTACGGTTCCAGTTCTTCTTCCGGTACGGAAAGATCCTCTTCCGGCGGCAGATTCTCCTCTGCCCCGGCAGCAAGCAGCAGCGGCTCAAATTTATCATAGGCCTTCATCATCAGGTAATCCATATTCAACCGACTGCTAAGAAAGCCGAGAATCCCGCGTGAGCGGGGCGTACTGACCGCCATGCCGCGCAGGAGGCTGGTAAGCGTCTCCTTGCCCGGATTTTCCCGCAAGCGCAGGCAGACAGGATCTCCCTCATAGTAGAGCTTGATACGGCGGTCATGCGCCAGCTCGGGAAACACCATGTGCAGCATCAGCAGGCGGCGCCCCTCCTCGTCTACGGTAAAGGCGGCAGCACAGGCAACACGATAGTGCTCGCCCCCGATCGCAAGGCAGGCGCGGCGATAGTCGTAAAAACCAAATTCCACACGATAAATCGCGTCCTCTCCCTCATCAAAGCAGGCGATAAAGCGTTCCCCCTGCCTCTCACAGGAGAGTGCTTGCAGACCTTTTGTATGGTTATTCTGCTGCAGGCGGACAAGCAGCGGGAGAATGCCACTGTTATTCTTCTGCCAGGTGTAGCGTTTGCCGACCAGCGCATCACATGCAGGCGGCAGCGGCAGGGGTGTCTCCTTACGCAAACGGCGCAACAGGCGTGCAAACAGCCCCGGCTGCGGCAACGGCTTGACCCATGCGCGATGGCGGCAAAAGCTCTCCTCGGCCATACGAAGGGCGCGCAATGCCTTTTTGCTTGGCTTGCGTGGCGTACCGGCGCGGACGTTTGCCCCGCCAAGAGCCTCGGCAATGATGGTCAGCATCGCACTCTGCTGGAAAAACTCCACGTTTCCCGCGTTAACCACCACCACAATGCGGTTTTGCGGGCAGATCCAGGTGTTCTGCCCCAGCATACCGTTAAAGAGATAGCTACCTTCATCTCGTGCGGGCCAGATCTGATAGGCATAATTATAATCCCCCGCCTCATTCGGTACGATACGCTTGGTCTCTGTTGCCTCGCGAAGCCATTCTTCAGAGAGGATGCGCTTTCCTTCAAACATACCAAGAGACAGGCACATCCAGCCGATCTTGGCCATATCCTCCTGCGCAATATAAAGCCCCCAGCCGCCCTTTTCGATCCCACGCGGGCAGGTCTCCCAAAAGACGTGGCGGATATGCAGCGGCTCAAACAGGCGCGGGCGCAGATAATCGGAAAGCCCCTCCCCCGTGATGGCACGCACCAGGGCAGAGAGAATATAGGTATTCATGCTGTTGTAGGCAAAATCGCTGCCCGGCTCAAACCTCAGGTCAGAGGAAAAGAAGGCGCGCACCCAATCGGTGTCGGTTGCTAGACCGGTCTCGGCGAAGGAGACACCGCTGGACATGGTCAGCAGGTGACGCACGGTCACATTTTTCATCTTGCCCGACAGGCGTGGCAGATCTGTCTGCGGAAAATAGCGATAGGCCGGCTTATCAAGATCAATACGCCCCTCATCCCACAAAAGGCCGATTGCCAGCGAAACGACCGATTTGCACATTGAATAGGTGATATGCGGCAGAGAGCGGTCATAGGCGGGGGCAGATGCCTCGCATATCACAGCCCCATCGCACAGCACCGTGATGGCGTGCATATTCACGTGCGGATGTGCCTCTAAAGCAGCCAGCATACGGCGCAGTCGGTCACTCTCGATCCCGCAGGATTCGGGCGTGGCGCGGGGAAAATAATCGGGGGCCGGCTCGGGCATGGCGATTTTGGACGGCGTATAAGGAATGCGCAGCACATCCCCCTTGCCACGAATAAACAAATCGTAAAGCAGGTCAAGCCCGCGTTTTTGCTGTAAAAGATCCATTTTGTTGCTCCTTTCTCGGCGGTCAAGCCGCCGGGGGGAGGCTCAACCGTGATAACCGATCAATTGTTGAAATTCTTGATGTGCGGTAGGTGCCCCTGCCAAGATCGGCACGGGTGCCATGGGCATCTTGCTGCCATCCGGGCAGGTAATCACGCCGCCGGCCTCGGTAACCAGCAGGCGACCGGCACCAAAATCCCAGGGGGAGAGCACGGCCTCAAAGAACAGGTCGTATCGCCCGTCTGCCACATAGGCCAGATCCAACGCGGCAGAGCCGCTGCGGCGGATATCCAGCGTGCGGTAAAGCAGCTCCTCGAAAATACGAACCGTTTCCTTGCCTGTTCTCTCCTTATAATACGGCGAGGTGCCGATGACAACAAGCGTTTCGGCAAGCGGCTTGTCCTCTCGCTGCACGCGGCGTGTTTTACCGCCACATGTCAGGTAGGCACCACCGCCACGGGTGGCATAAAACATTTCATCCGAATAGGGGTCATAGACCACACCAAGCTGCACCTCGCCCCCCTCGTAATAACCGATAGACACACAGCTGTGCCGCAGACCGCGGATAAAGTTGGTGGTGCCGTCAATGGGATCAATGACGAAGGTGGGGGCGGCGGTCATGGCATCGTTTTCCTTTTCCTCGCAAAGAAACTGCGCAGCAGGATAACGAGCAGCAAGCTCACCCATCAGAAAGGTCTGCACCTCCACATCGTAGGCAGTGACAAAATCGGCAGAGCCACTTTTGTTTTTCACGCGCAAATCCTCATGCTCGGCGCGCAGGATGATATCGCCCGCGCGGCGCGCGAGCTCTTGAATCGTTGTAAGCATATGTCACCTCAATAGCTGCTGATCGGCAGATCTTCATTATCCTCTCCCGCCTCAACGGCAAGAATGGTAATATCGTATTCGTTACCCGGGGCAATCTCTACATGCACGCAGTCACCCACGCGGTGACCGAAAAGGGCACGCCCAACAGGCGACTCCTTACTGATAAAGCCCTTCAGGGCGTCCTGGCGCAGGCTGGTTACCAGCTGAATCTTGCGCTCGCTGCCTGTGCGCTCATTGCGGAAGGTTACGATATCAAACAGGCCAATGCCGCCGCGCGCATTGCCCGCCTTGACCACGGTAGCGGTCAGCAGCAGACGGTCAAGATAGCGAATGCGGCTCTCGTTGCGGTTTCGCTCACGCTTGGCAGTGCGGTATTCATCATTTTCGCTCAGGTCGCCGTATTCACGCGTACGCTTGACCTCCTCATGCAGCTGCGGCCGCAGCACATATTTGCGGTGGGCAAGCTCCTCGTTGATCTTTTTTACGTCAACCTCGGTAATTTCGTTTTTCATTTCTCATCACCTCAACAAAAGTATAGCACAGCCTTTCCGAAATTACAATGCACAAAGCATGAATTTTTTCAAAAAGAAGTCCTCTCTTTTTCCTTGACAGACATGTCAAAAAGCATTATAATGAAGATAACTGACAAGAGGGGGCGCGTATGACAGAGGAAGAGCTGATGATGCACCGCTTTTGCGAGCTGGCAGAGACCTGCTATGCAAGAGGGCGCTATACCTTTACCGATTTTCTGGGTCTTTCAGAGGAAGACTTATTCTACCGTGCCGCCTCTGATTTTTCTTATGTTCCCTACACCGTCTTTGGCGGCGCGGAGGGGTGCGAACGTGTGATGGTGCGCTTTGGCGATGAAGAAAGCCTTGGCTACGCCCAAGAGCCATTCCCCATTGCCTGCTTGGCCATCAAGCCTGCCGCGCCGAAATTCGCCGAGGAGCTTTCTCATCGCGATTGCTTAGGCGCATTGATGAATCTTGGCATCAAGCGGGAATGCCTTGGCGATATCTGCCCGGAGGACGGCGGCTTTTTCCTTTTTTGTGAGGAGCAGCTTGCCGACTATTTATGTGAACATCTCACCCGTGTGCGACACACGGGGGTACGCGTTTCTCGCTGTGACCCGCCAAAATCTGTCATTGCACGCGTGGAACGGGAACGGATACAGGTCTCCTCGCCGCGGGCTGACGCGATCCTCTCGCGTGCCTACAATCTCTCACGCGGTGAAAGCGGCGACCTGTTTCCCGCGCGGCGGGTCTTCATCAACGGCCGCGCCTGTCTTGACGGAAGCACCCTTTTGCGAGAGGGTGATATCCTGACCGCACGCGGCTTTGGCCGCCTACGCTATGTAGGCTTTGAAGGTCTTTCCCGCAAGGGCAAGCAGAATACCATTATTGAAAAATTCGTATAAGGAGAACCCGCCATGCTTCTTTACATTGTACGCCACGGCATTCCCGATTACGCAACCGACACCCTCACCCCGGACGGTGAATTGCAAGCCAAGGCCGTTGCCCGTCGCTTGGCCGTGCACGGAATTGACGAGATCTATGCCTCACCCCTTGGCCGTGCCAAGCAGACTGCGCAGCCGACCTGCGAGGCACTTGGTCTCCCGATGCACATTGAGCCTTGGATGAGCGAAAGCGTCGCCTGGCAGCATTTTTGCTGCAAAACGGCAGACGGGCGCAACACATGGGCCTTCAACCAACGCGCCAAAATTCTTGGCGCGGACGAGCATTATGCCGACCGTGACAGCTTTCACCACGGCTTTTACCATGACGAGGCGCTGGCCGCCGAGGGTGCGCGTGAGCTTGCTGCCGCCTCGGATGAGTTTCTCTCCCGCCTGGGATACACCCGCATAGGCGAGGTCGGAGGCAACGGCTACCGTGTCACGGCGGGAAATGACCGCCGCATTGCCGCCTTCTGCCACCAGTGCTTTGGTCTGCATTGGCTCTCTCATCTCTTGTATATCCCCTACCACATCTTCACCACCAGCTTTGATATCAGCCACACGGGGGTTTCCATCATTCGTTTCTCGGGCAATGAGATCGCCTATCCGCAATGTTTGTGTCTTTCTGATCTTTCGCACATCTACGGAGACGAGTTGCCTCTGCGTTACCACAATAGCTTGGATATTTAATGCACAATATCCTCATTTCCTTGCGCAGTTCCTCCATTTACATCCCGTACGCTTTGCGATATAATAGAAAAAACAAAGGAGAGCTTTATGCTGAAAACAGAGGATATCCGTGTACGTGACCCCTATATCGTTGCACATGAGGGAAAATATTATTTATATAGCTCGACCGTCATCAATGACAAGATGAACGATCGCTCTGTCTACGTCTATGTCAGCCGCGACTGCCGCGAGTGGGAAGAGCCGAAGGCGATCTTCACCATTCCCGATGATTTCTGGGCAGATTGTGAGCTGTGGGCCTCGGAGGTGCATTTCTACCGTGGGAAATTCTATCTCTTTGTCTCTGTGCCTGACAAGAGCACCACAGCACGCGGCCTGTTTTGCCGCCGCGGCACACAGATCGCCGTTTGCGACACCCCGGACGGCACCTTCCTGCCGATTGCCGATCGCGCGGCTACACCGCTGACACAAAGCTGTATCGACGGTACACTCTATATCGAAAACGATACGCCCTACATCGTCTATTCCCGCGATTGGCCCAGCCATTTTGTTAAGGAGCTTGACGCGTATGACGGTGAGATCTGGGCCCAGCAGCTTTCGCCCGATCTGGCCGAGCCGGTTGGTGAGCCGTTTATCCTGTTTGCCTCTTCCTCGGCAGGCCGTGTATGGACAGATCTCACAATCGGAACGGAGAATACGCACCGTTACGGCTCGGATGCCCCCTTTCTCTCGCGTCTTTCAAGCGGCAGTCTGCTGTTGACATGGTCACCCATACCGGCAGGAAACTATACGGTATGTGCCGCTGTATCAAAAAGCGGCAGCATTCACGGCCCTTGGCAGCATCTGGAAAAGCCCATCTTTGACCGTAACGGCGGCCACGCCATGTTCTTTAACGATTTTGACGGCACGCGCAAGATGTGCATTCATTGCCCCGAGCGCCCGCCCGAGGAGCGCGCGCGCATTTTCACCGTTGTGGAGGATGGCGACACCTATCGTATCGTATAAATCAATCGGCAACAGACCCGCGTGTCTGTTGCCGATTTCTGTTTCCAATTTTTGACCTGCATAAGCCCACCGCACCTGCGGCAATACTCCCATTACTCCCGAAAAAGGAGGGTGGCATGTATTATCATAAAGTGGAAATTTGCGGGGTCAATACGGCGACCCTGCGCGTTTTGACAGAAGAAGAAAAGCGCAGTCTGCTGCTGCGCGTGCGAACGGGGGATACGGACGCACGGCGCGAGCTGATTTGCGGGAATCTGCGCTTGGTGCTGAGCATCGTACAACGCTTTTCCGGGCGACGGGAAAACCTGGACGACCTGTTTCAAGTAGGCTGCATTGGGCTCATCAAGGCCATTGACAACTTTAATACCGATTTAGACGTGAAATTCAGCACCTACGCCGTGCCCATGATTATTGGTGAGGTACGGCGTTATTTGCGGGATAACAACTCCATTCGCGTCAGTCGCTCCACGCGTGACCTGGCCTACCGCGCCCTACAGGCACGGGATAAGCTGGCACGCGCCAGCCTGCGAGATCCCAGCGTAGAGGAGATTTCGCGAGAGCTGGGAGAGGAAAAAAGCGCGGTCTCGGCCGCGATGGAGGCCATTGTAGAGCCTGTTTCCCTTTACGAATCGGTTTACAACGACGGCGAGGATTCTATCTATGTGATCGATCAGCTTTGCGACCGCGACAGCAGCGATGAAGCGTGGATTGAGGACATTGCCCTGCGCGAGGCGATGAAACGCCTTGGCGAGCGCGAGCGCGCCATTATCGAAATGCGCTTTTACCGCGGCAAAACGCAAATGGAGATCGCCTCCGAGATCGGCATCTCGCAGGCGCAGGTCTCGCGGCTGGAAAAATCCGCGTTAGAGCGCATCAGAAAGCAGTTATAGAGGAAGGGGCTGATGGTATCAGCCCCTTCCTTTATGCAAGATCATTATAGTTCTTGCAAGATATTTTCATTGACAACCGATGAAAAATACAATATAATAATACTGTATCACAACAAAGGAGACAGGATATGTATCATTTTGAAATGACGCCGAAGCAGGTTGCCCTTGAGACGCTGCCCTTTTACGGAAAGGCACCAAACGGCGATACCATTTCGGTCAACAACCACTATTTTTTGAAAAACGACAAGCCCTGGTACCCGATCATGGGCGAATTTCACTTTTCCCGCTATTCCTGCGAGGAGTGGGAGCGCGAAATCTTAAAAATGAAGGCAGGCGGAGTAGAGATCATTGCCTCCTATATTTTCTGGATCCACCATGAGGAAGAAGAAGGCGTTTGGAATTTTGAAGGCAACTGCGACCTGCGCCGCTTTGTGGAGCTTTGCGGCAAGCACGGACTGTACGTTTGCCTGCGCGTTGGCCCTTGGGCACACGGCGAATGCCGCAACGGCGGTCTGCCGGACTGGCTGCGTGACGAGGGGGACAAGGATGCTGTTCTCGGCGTTACCGGTAACAAGCTCCGCTCCAACAATCCCCGCTATCTTGGTTATGTGGACAAGTATTTTGAGAAGATCGCCGCACATACCAAGGGGCTCTTGTGGGAGCAGGGCGGTCCTGTGGTGGCCATTCAGATCGAGAACGAATACTACCGCTGCGAGCCGGACACCCCCAGCCGCATGCGCCACATGCTGACCTTGAAGAAGATGCTGCTGGAGCACGGCCTGCGCGTGCCGATTTATACCGCCACCGGCTGGGGCGGCGCGGCCGTACCGGATAATGAGGCCCTGCCCATGTTTGGCGGCTACTGCGATGCCCCGTGGGCCGAGCATATCAACGAGCTGCCCGAAAACCCCGGCTTTACGCTGCAGCCCGCCCTGAACGACCCCAACATTGGCTCTGACCTGCAGGACGGCTCGTCATCTGCCCAAAAATTTGAATACACCTGTGACGTAAAACGCTACCCCTACCTGACGGCCGAGCTGGGTGGCGGCATGCAGCCTACCGATCACCGTCGTGTGGTAGCTTATGGCAAGGATATTGCCTCGCTAAGTCTCTGCAAATTGGGCTCCGGCGCGAACCTGCTTGGCTATTATATGTACCACGGCGGCACCAATCCCATCGGCCGCCTGACCACCATGCAGGAAAGCCGCGATACCGGCTACCCGAACGACCTGCCCGTTCGCTCTTACGATTTCCAAGCCCCGCTTGGCGAATGGGGCATGCCGCGTGAAAGCTACGGTCTGACCCGCCGTCTTCATCTCTTTTTGCACACCTGGGGAGAGATCATCGCGCGCTCCTACACCTACATCCCGCCCTTCAGCTGTAAGGAGGCAGGCGACTGCGAGACGATCCGCCTTTCTGTGCGGCACGAAAGCGAAAGCGGCTGCGGCTTTGTCTTTATCAACAAC
Source organism: Clostridia bacterium (assembly GCA_017462545.1). Taxonomy (GTDB): domain Bacteria; phylum Bacillota; class Clostridia; order Oscillospirales; family CAG-272; genus UBA1740. Next base: position 43,468 of record JAFTQX010000001.1, on the reverse strand, counting down.
TATCTGCGCAAGCGCACGCTGCGTGAGCACCCGCAGTTTTCCATGGAGCTTTGCCTGCCGGGCGAAACCATTCACACCCTGCCGCTTGACATCAAGGATGGCGACACCTACATTCTGCCCTACAACCTGCCGCTTGGCAAGGCCATCTTAAAGCGCACCAACGCCACCCCGCTGACCGCCATCGGCAACCGGTACTTCTTCTACACCGATGATCTGCCGATCTATGAATTTGCAAGCAGCGGCTGCGACACGCTGGCCAGCCTGCCCGACATCATTACCCTCTCGGAGAAGGACTCGCGCCATGCCTATCGCTTTGGTGATAAGCTGTACATTGCCGACTGTGCGCTCTACGAGAAGGAGGGCACCGTTTACGCCGAGATCGTAAAGGATACCCGCGTGACCATTTACGGTGCAAGCGGCGAGCCGACTGTGCTGTATTTAGAGGCCGAGAGCGGCGAATACAGCGGCAGCTGCACCGTTGCGCAGCAGGCAGACGGCAGCTATCTGCTGACCCCTGTCTACTCCGAGGATGGCGAGCATATGCTGCTCATCGACTACACGGGTGATAAGGCCTATTTGTACGATGAGGATGGGCTTTTGGTCTCTGACTGGATCACCACCGGTCTTCCCTACTGCCCCTCGCTTGCGATGCTCGGCAACCCAGTTTCTCTTCGTCTGGTACTGACCGACGATGAAACGCCCCGCTACTTTGACATCAAGCGGGCAAAGGGCTGCCGCCTGAACGACGCACGCGTGATCTTGCGCCATACCGTGGCAGTTGATACCATATAAAACGGCAAGTAAAAAGGCCGCCCGATTCGGGCGGCCTTTCGTTATCTTTAGAAATCAAAGATAGAGGAGAGCTTATCAATAGCCAGCTCATTTTCATCCGAGGCCATCAGAAGGTCTGCGGGGAAAATGAGAATCTCACAAAGCGGTGCTTCGTAGGTCATCATTCCTCCTCCTTCCCCTCATAAAATGCCTTAAGAATCGCCGAGATCTCATTGGTCAGTGTGTTGTAGCCGGCTAACGTGGGATGGGTATTATCCGAGCTGATCTGCACACCCCAGGTCTTGATAACATCATAATCAATGAAGTTGATCTGATCACCATACTTGGCCTTGAGCGCGTTTGCGGCGGCACGGATGCAGGTGAAACGCGGGGACGCTTCATTGATGGTAGGTTGCGAGTTGGTGAGTGCCTGCAATGCCCAGATCTCGGTATCCGCACCGTAAACGGCCAGAATATTTTCTACAAACTGCACATACGCCTCGGTGAAGCGGGTTGCATCGGTATCCTTACCCAGCTCATCATTCGTGCCAAGGAAGATAAAGACGATATCCGGCGCATAGCCTGTCTCGTAGGTATTGTTGAGAGAGGAATCGGTATAGTAGTTGAGGTACTTCGCTCTTGTTTCACCGGTCCAAGAATCGGTCGGGTGACCGTACTTGAAGAAGGCATCCTCCATACCGACATTAATACCCAGCTCTGCGTACATGGCAGGGTTATTGTTCTTCCAATAGCCGTAGTTGGTCTCCAGCGCCATGCCGGCAACGGCGGTGGTGGCGTAGTCCCAACCGAGAACATCGCCCACGCGGCGAGAGAAGCTGTTGCCATCATCCGAGATCGAGTCACCGATAAAGTGGATATAATGCTCCTTCTCTGCTGTACGGGAGAGCAGCAGCTTGGATTCGGTCTTGACACCGGCAAAATAGACGTTACTGCCGCGCCCCTGCGTCTTGATGCGCAGGGTGTGCTTGCCATCGGTCGCTGCCGTGATGGTCAATTCACCGTTTGCGGTAGTGGAGGTGTAGCTGCCGCCATCGATCGAATACTTGATGGGCGAAGACTTCCCAAACACGGGCGTGACACTCGTGCCATAGAAGTCTACCTCCACGTAAGACTCGTTCCAATGCGAGATCATGCTCGTGCCGCTCGGCTCCCAGGTGCCGCAGTACTTATAGGTCGTGGTATCGGTAGCAGCGACAATCTGCGTGCGAATCTTGCTTGCCTTGTTCGCCACATCGGTAATGGCGCGAAGAATGTTATCCATGGTTCCCTCTTCGGTTCCAAATTTACGGGCAATGTAGGTCTTGACGCTGTATGTGCGCGTCTCGCTGACCATGGCGTTACCCGAAAGCAGGGTGATGTACAGTGTCTCGTTATATTCGGTAGCGGGGACAGAGAAGCTGGCGCCAATCTCCTTTTCACCCGTGCCCGCACGGTAGACAAAGCCACTATCAACCAGTGCCTTGGTCACGCCGTATTCGTTGGCAACGAGCAGCTTGAAGCTCGAAAGATCAGTAACTGCCTCGCCCGAAAGCGCCTTAAAGAAGACCTTGATCTCAACGGCGTCCTCCAGCAGCAGCTTAACAGCCGTCATCTCATAGGTACGCTCGGTCACGCTCGGGTCAAGCGTTGCACCAACCTCCTGCGCCTCCTTGCTGGTATCCACCGATACACCGGCAAGAGCTGCCAGATCCTCAGCGGAGAGAGGTGTCCCGTTGAAGTAGCTGTCAGCCGTTGCGCCATAGCGGAGCAGTGCCTCGGCCAGTGCCTTTTGGTCTGCCGTAACTATACCGGTGGTATCGTTGGCATACAGGGAAAGGATCGCGGCAAGGCTGGTGGTCTTTTCTGCGAAATAGATGGTCGTGCCATCAATGATCTGATAGGGACGGTAGGTGATCTCGGCATCAAGGTTCTTGGCAACGATGCCCTCCGAGATACCGGAGATGATCTCCACGCCGTATTTGGTAGCGCGAGGATCACGATTGCTTGCGATGAAGTCAACCGCAAACTTATCCCCAAGGCTGACAGAGGCAGAGGTCTCTACCTTTTCATACACAGCCGTATAGGTAACAACGGGATCCATATATACCATGTTGGAGAGCCAGTGATCGCGAGTCGCAACAAAGGAGATCTTATCCCCTGCCTTGACATACAGGTTGGTGGGGAACGCCTCATAGGCACGCATCTTGGCAAGGGCAGTATCATCACCGCCAGACTGGCTGAACGGGCTGTTCTTGTCATCACTCTGATAGTGGAAGGGCTTGCCGTTTGAGGGCCAGATCACCTCACCGTTGAGCACGATGGCAAAGTAAGCACCAGTTTGATAAGACATGTAAACTTCATTCTTTGTACCGGCATCGGCTGCGGTGGCAGTCTTTTCGGTCATGGTGGTACCGTCATAAGCATAGTACGCACCGCCCTCAGACAAGGTACGGGAATACGCTACTCTATCCTTAAAGTAATAATAATCAGTAGACGTATCGGTCTTGGCTGTGTAATAGGCATAATACTTCACGCCGTCAACGGTCACATATTCGTGTCCGTCATTGGCATTGATCTCCCAACGGCCGGCAACATTGGTATAATCGAGGTCGACCACGCCGCTGTAGGGGGCTACATAGGTGGCACCAACGGCGATCTTGGAATCAGAGCCGCGCACGGCAAACTTACGATAAGAATACATACCGCCGCCATTTGCGCCCCACAGCCCCTCACCGTCATACTGGAAGATACCGCTTGAAAGCTTGCTCATCTCACGCAGGCCGCTGAGTGTGAGCTTGGTATCAGGGTTGGCAACAAAATCGACATTCCAGTCACCCTTGGTGATCTGCCAGTTGGTGTTGGTGGTATCATAGCCGGTAACGGTCGTACCGTCATAGGTATAGGGGAGATTCTGATCAAAGCGATCAGCGCTGCCATCGTTATAAACGGGAGTCAGCACGGTAGGCTTGGCACCCACGAGAACCGTGCCGCCGTTGGCAAGATCGGGCTTGCCGTTGCCGTCTGCATCCCAACCGCCAAAGCCGTCAAGAGCCATGTGGGTGGGTACGGTAAAGGTCGTACCGGCCAAAGCGGGATACATGCGCGCAACGCCATCCTTGATGGCAACATAGGAGGCGGTATCACGAACCGCAACCTCCTCTACCGTCAGGTAGGCGCGGGCGGTATGGCCTTCGCTTGTATTACGGAAGAGCATTTCCACCTTATCGCCGGCCTCTACGTAGATGCCACGCAGATAGCTGAGGTCGCCCAGCTTGGGGGCAATATCCTCACGGCTTGTGTTGCCTGCCGTCTTATAGGTCTGCAGGTTGCACCAATCGGCACTATTTGTATAGCTGCCGCCAGCGGTAGGCCATACCATCACGCCGTCTACAAAGATGGCGGCATAGCGGTTTTGGCTACCACGAGTCTCCAGCTTATCGATCGAAATATTGACGTAACCGGTCTTTGAAACGGTGTACTGATAGCCGGCATCGTAGGTGCTGTTAGACACCACACAACCGCGACCGCCCCAGTAATCCCAACGGGCATCTACACCGCTCACCCAGTTGATCGCCGGATAACCGCCACGACCACCGGCGGGTTTCCCTACGCGGGAGGCAGCTACGATCCAGGAGTCGCCCCATCTGCTATAAATATCCACGCCTTCCTCGTAGGTATATGCTGTGCCTGCTTCACAAGCGACAACCAGCGTATCCAGCACCAGCGGGTCAACACCGTAGCCGGTATTCTTATAGCCGACAAAGGACCAGCCTGCCGGCATGATGACCTTACCCGTCTGGGCATCAACATCCATACAGTACATACCGGCGCCCTGGTTATAAGAGCTGCCGCCTACGGTATCCTCATAGTAATCGGTGGTAACCGACTGATAAGAAACCATCGGCGAGGACTTCATCATGTAAACCGTACCGGAGCCCTGCAGGGTACGGAACTCGATGCGATCGCCCTCGTTGACGTCAGCCGTGATCGGGAAGATGCCCTCGGCCTCCATCAGCGCGCCGATATCCAAGGATCCGCCTACACCAACATCATAGGTGGTTTCGCTTTCATACATTTTCCAATCCTCGGAGGTAGGCCAGATCTTTTCGCCATTCTTATAAATGGCAAAGCCAAAGATGATCTTGGAGGCCGCCTCATTGGGATTCACCTCACGAATACCGGTAAAGCTCTCCCAGCTCAGCTCCACCTTGCCGCTGTAGGGCGCGGTATAGCGGATAGAGTGGCGATAATTATTCTCTGAAAGCGAGCCGGTAACGGCCATCTGACCGTAGTGCGGAGAGGTTGTATCATTGGTCATGTAAAGACCACAGCCCTTGCCGCTCCACGGGCCGCCCGCTACGCTGATCAGGAAGGTGCCGTTGGAGGTGTACACGGGCATAAACACGTTGAGCGCCTTATTGTAGACGCCAATGTCCCAGTTGTCATAGAAAACGACCTTATTATTTTCGGCGTCCCACGTCGGGTGATTCTCACCCTTCTTGAATACGGTAGTGGGCGGATAAACGGCCTTCCAGCTACCGCCGGTAGCGGGAACGACCACGGTGGCACCGTTGAGGTAATCCACCTCGCCGTCACCGTTCGTATCCCAACCGATGATGTCCACATAATAGGGGAGCTTGAGGGAGGAGCCGATTGCGGGATATACCGTCTTGGAGGTGCCGAGCGTTTCATCGATCAAATTGATGCACACGTATCCATCCGGCACGTAGGAAACAACCGGAGCCAGATCAATACGGGCATCCGACTTGTCTTTTTTACCAATTACATAAGAGACGGTCTGACCGGCAGAAAGCTGCTGCAGCGGCAGTGCGGACAGCGCGGCATTGATCTCGGCCGCCGTAGTACTGGATGTAACCACGTACCAGGTCGTTTTATCGTCTGCCTTGGCGTCGGTCGGCCAGACCACCGTGTTATCAACCATCACGGCGAAATAATGAGAATCGGTATTGGAATAGGTAGCCAAAGAGAAGGCATAGCCACCGTCTGCCGGTGCGGTAAACTGCATGGCAGAATACTTGGTAGCAGAGGAGGATGCCATCTTATAGAAGCTGCTCATACCGCAAAGGGCTTCGCCATTCCAAATGCTGGAGCTGCCGTAGTACAAGCCGCCCGTGTTCTTCTGCAGGCTGCTGATGTAACCGGGTAAGAGACGCTGATAGGTCTCCTCGGTGACGAGCCACGCAGTATTGTGAGCAGAAGTATCATCATTATCATCCGCAAAGAAGGCTACGCGGGAGAAAGGAGCGAGTTCGCCGGTGGTCAGATTCAACTCACCGATCTTCCAAGGCGCGTTGCCCTGGTTCACAGCAAAGATGCCCTCCTGCTGCAGCCATGCAAGATAAGAACCGTCCTCCAGGTTGGCGTCGGTTGCGCCACACTTGCTCTCGGAGATCGTTTTGGTAAACTTGCCGGCAGCATCGCTGTACTTAAAGATCTCCGGCTTTTCTACATAGTCACCCACACGGGTAACGACAGGCTCTACGTACATCGGGTTGCCGCTTGTGCCGATAGAAACGACGAAAGAAATCGTCTGCCCCTTCCGCACGCTCACCGCCTCCATCTCTGCCATAGCAGCGTTAACGGTATTCATGCTCATGCCCTTCGTGGTGGCATACCAGGTAGAAGTCTTGGTTCCGGTTGCACCGGCAGGCCAAACAGGCTCGCTGCCCACAAAGATGGCAAAGGTATGGCCACCCGTCTCATTCAGCGAAGAAAGAGAGAAGGTATAGGCACCATCTTGCTCGACTGTGTAGGCAATGGCAGAATACTTGCCACCGCTCCCTGAAGCGGTCAGACCGGTAAAACTGTTCTGCCCGCAGAGCGCATAGCCGCCCCAGATGTCGGCAGAACCGTACTTGTTACCGTTTGCCTTGTAGCTGGTCATGTAATCGCCAACCATCTTCTGGTATGCCGACTCGGTGACGGCCCAGGTAGTATCATGCCTATAGGTCGTCTTATTGTCATTGGCAAAAAAGGCCACACGCGCAAAGGGATCCAAGGCACCGGTGGTCGGGTCAAAGTCACCCACCTTCCAGTCATAATTGCCCTGGTCAATCGCGAAAATGCCTGCTTGACGCAGCCACTCCTCATATTTGTCAACGGCAAGTCCCTGCTCGTTGGCAACTGTCTCGGAGATTGTTTTGTTAAAATTCCCGTACACATCGGCATATTGATACACGATGGGCTCTGCCTCTGCCGCGAAGAGGGTGGTAGGCACCATCGGCAGCAGCATGCACAACACGAGAATCAACGAGAGAATGCGTTTTTTCATTGATTTGATCCTTTCATGTGTTTTCACTTATTTTATCATAAATAAAAAATGCAATTCCATGCTTTATTTGCCCGGGAACTGACTTTTATTTACATATTATTATACACCCTTTGTAAAAAATTGTCTAGATGGGAAAACCGCCAAACTTTTCCCCGCGTTTTTGTACAGAATGCCGAAAGGCAATTTTTCCGTCTAGGTAATACTTCGCAAATTTTACCACCCGTCACAGACAGCCGATTTTGTCAAGAGGGCAATGTGTAGAAAAAACAAAAATTCGCAAAAAAGTTTTCAACCGATGTGGCTGTTGAAAATGTTGAAAACCGACCTCCTTTTGCCCTGATTTTACACAGTTGTTTTGCTGTAACGGGCAGTTTTCAACAGTTTCAACAGCCTGACCTGTGGAAAACCCACACATGTCCCAATTGTGCAACTTGCACGATTTTTTGAAAAAACCTGTTTTTTTCAATTTTTTCATCGTCCTTTTCTTCGCAAAAAGAACGATTTTTGTCTTTTTCCCCCCGGTTTGTAAATTCTTTCATTTTCGAGAATGAATTTGAGAATTATTTTCAAATTCTATTGACAAACGTGAAAAGTAGGCGTATAATAACGAAGACTTTTCAAAAAGGAGGCCGTCATGAAGGGATATCAGACAGAACAGAAAAAGCTGCTCTTGACCTATCTTTCCTCGCATGCCGACCGCGCCTTCACGCTGGAGGAGCTCGGTGCCGTGATGACCGAATGTGGCGTCGGCAAAAGCACGGTCTACCGCTTGGTTGCCCGCCTGACCGAGGAGGGGGCTATTCGCCGCTACGCGCGTGAAGAGGGGCGCGGCTATACCTACCAATATTTAGAGCGCAAGGAATGCCACAGCCACCTGCATCTGCGCTGCACCGTTTGCGGCAGGGTGATCCACCTGAGCGAGGAGATTTCTCGCCTGTTTGCCGGCACGCTGCTCACACATAACCAATTTTATTTAGACGATAGCCGCACGCTGCTGTTTGGGCGGTGTGATGCCTGCGCGGCCGCAGGAAAGGAGTAACGAATTTGACCTTTATTTTTCATGCATTACTGCACGCGGTCAAGGACACCCTACCGCTGCTTCCCTTTTTATATCTGACCTATCTACTCATGGAGCTGCTGGAGCATAAGGCGGGTGATCGCGTGAATGCGCTGATCCGCCGCTCGGGCCGCGTAGGGCCCTTGGCAGGCGGCTTGCTTGGTATGCTGCCGCAATGCGGCTTCTCAGCTGCGGCCGCCTCGCTGTATGCGGGACGAATCGTGAGCCTTGGCACCATGCTGGCTGTCTTTCTCTCCACCTCGGACGAGATGCTGCCCATTCTGCTTTCCAAGCAGCTGCCGCTACCCTCCGTGCTGGCCTTGATCGGCACCAAGGCGGCGGTTGCTGTACTGATCGGCTTTGTTGTAGACCTGCTCTATCGCCCCAAAAAGGAGGAGCATGTAGAAGAGCTTTGCCGTGCGGAGGGCTGCCATTGCGAGGGAAAAAGCGTTTTTCTCTCTGCCCTTTTTCACACGCTGCAGGTAGCGGGCTTTATTCTGCTTGCCACCTTTGCGCTCGGCATCATCATCGAGCTGGTGGGCGAAGAAACGCTTGCCTCGCTTGTGCTCAACCGTCCCGTGCTCGGCTCGCTGCTGGCGGGCCTGATCGGTCTGATTCCCAACTGCGCCGCCTCGGTCATTCTGACAGAGCTGCACCTTGCCGGTGCGCTGTCGCTTGGCGCGATGCTTTCGGGGCTGCTGGTTGGCGCGGGGGTTGGTCTGCTCGTCCTCTTCCGTGTCAACAGACACCTAAAGGAAAACCTGCTGATCCTGCTGACCCTCTACACCATTGGTGTGGCAATTGGCATTCTTGTAGATGTAACGGGCTTGGGCACACTACTCTCGCTTGTATAAGGAGGCCCTATGACAGATCGCTTATATGATAAAAACGCATATGTATCCTCCTTTGAAGCGGTGGTAACCGATTGCCGTTCCTACGGGGACGGCTACGCCGTGCTGCTTGACCGCACCGCCTTTTTCCCCGAGGGAGGTGGCCAGAGCGGTGACAGCGGCAGCATCGGGCACATTCCCGTGCGTGACACGCAGGAGGAGGGGGGAGAGATCCTTCACCTGACCGACCTGCCATGCGAGATCGGCGCGGCATACCCCTGCCACATTGATTTCGCGCTTCGCTATGATCGCATGCAAAACCACAGCGGCGAGCACATTGTCTCTGGGCTGGTGCATGCGCTCTACGGGCTTGATAATGTGGGCTTTCACCTGGGAGAGACCGAGACGACGTTAGATTTTAACGGCGTGCTTGACCGCGAGCAGCTTGACCGTGTGGAGGAGCAGGCAAACGAGGCGATCTGGCATAACCTGCCGATTTTGTGCGAATATCCAACCAAAGAGCAGCTGGCCACGCTTGACTACCGCTCGAAAAAGGAGCTTTCGGGCGAGGTGCGCATTGTCACCATTGAGGGGTACGATTGCTGTGCCTGCTGTGCGCCGCACGTCGCAAGAACGGGAGAGATCGGGCTGATCAAGCTGCTGGATTTCATCCATTACAAGGGTGGTGTCCGTATTTGGCTGGCAGCGGGCAAACGCGCGTTGCTTGACTACCGCGAAAAATACCGCGAGGTATCTGCCGTTTCCCGCGCCCTGTCGGTGCCGCAGGCGGAATGTGCCGCCGGTGTTGACCGTCTGCTTGCCGAATTTGAAGAGAAAAAGGCAAACGCCACCGCCCTATCACGCGAGCTGGCCGAGGCGCGTGTCGCCTCTCTCTCCCCCAATGCCGCAGGAAATATCCTGTATTTTCTGACGGAAAACGATGAGCTGATGGCGCGTAAGATCGCCCTTGGCGGCGCTGAGCGGGCAGATGGCGTATGCGCCGTCTTCTTCCCGGCGGGCGGGGGGTATCGGTTTATGATCGCCTCCCAGCAGATCAGGCTGCGTGAAAAGGCTGCCGCTATCCGCGAGGCACTTGCTGCACGCGGCGGCGGAACGGACGACCTGTTACAGGGCAGCAGCACGGCCGAAAAGGAACAAGTGACCGCATTTTTTGAAAAATCCCTATAAAGAAAAACAGCCGCTTTCGCGGCTGTTTTCTTTATTCCTTTTTCGCACCAATTTTTGCAAAGAAGCGGAAGGTCAGCGGCCACACGGCACCGGCAAACACCACCAAAATAAAGTAGCGCAGGGTGTTTTGCAGATCGTTCCCCACCAGCGCGGTCAGGGGCGCCTTGAGGAGCGACTTGATGCCAAGAACGATCGCAGCCCCCAGCACCAGCTTGAGGATCTGCCCGGGCAACGGCGCGCGCACATCAAAGTGCAAATATTTCTCGTCAAGGAAATACACCAACGCGATGCCAAGCAGCGAGCCGAGCAGCGTAAAGGCATTTTTACGCCCGGAGTCGAGGTTGGCGGCATTCATGTCTGCCGGGAACGGGAAAAGCAACACATAGAGAAGGTAGGCCACCGACAGCGCGATCACCGTGCCAAACAACACAGCCATGCGCTTGTGGCTGCCCCATGCCTTTTCGAGCACATAATAAAATACAAACACGAGCAAAATAGCAAGGCCAAACGAGAAACAGACATCTGCCGGGGTATGCACACCAAGATACATCCGAGAAAAGGGCACCAAAACCATCATCACCACGCACAAAATGCGCAGCCACCGACGGCGCAGGATAAACAGCATCGAGCCAAACAGCCCAACCGATGCCTGCGTGTGACCGCTGGGGAAGGAAAATCCACCGGCATCACCAATCGCCGATTCAACCGGCTTGAAGGAGGGATCCAGCACCCAGGGGCGCTCTACGCGGAACAAGAGCTTGAAAAACTGATTAAAAATGGTGCCGGTAAAGCCCACAAACAGAACGTAATAGCCCTGTTTTTTTCCAATACACCAAAAGAACAGCAGCCCAATGGCGATCAGCCCCATCTCGCTGCCAAGGTATGTGATCGCGCCAAAAAACGCATCCAGCACAGGATTGCGGATGCCGGCCAACCAATGCAAAAAATCCATACGTTTCTCCCCTTTTTACTCTTTTTCGGTGCCAATTTCGCGAGAACGAAATGGGTTACCCGCGGTTAAATCGTGTAGAAAAATACCTCTCGCTTATCACAGAAAAAATCCCCAAAGTTTTTGAAGATGTGGAAACTTTTTTCAAAAAGTTTCCACATCTTCCCCACCCGCATCCAGCGCGGCGCGGTATGCATCATAATCGTAGAGCAGATTGATTGCCTCAAGAAGGGCGTTTGCCGACATGCCGCGCGGCAACGAAAAGTGCGCGGCAAGCCGCTCTCGCTTCTCGGCAGCACCTGCGCCACCGGAGAGCCCATCGGCATAAAAATCCCGCTTTTCTACGGCGCGGCCGCGCGGTCTTTTCGCCTCCCCGCCAATCGCAAAGGGGGCAAAGATCTCACGCAGGCGGGCAGCCTCCATCCCCTCGACCCCAAGCAGGCCTTCCTTGGAGGGGGCTTTTTTGCGGCTTTCCTTCCCCGCGATGGCAGGGGTGTACAGATGAATGATCTTATCCTTTGGCAACGCAGACGAAAGATGCGCGCGGATCAGCTTGCCCGCGCCGTCACTATCCGTCAGCACAATGACACCTCTCTCCTCGCCCAAGCGGCGAATGAGTGCCAGCTTTTCCTTTTGATTGAAGATGGAAAAGCCACCCGTGGGAATAATATGCGCATCCAGCACCGCAGAGAGGGTGATCTTATCATACTTCCCTTCCACGATCACAGGACGGTCTATTTTTAATTTTTCGGTCATATTTCCCTCCTTGCGCAACACACGGGTGCCGCCTAACGCGCTTTTTGCGCCTCGGCATGGCGGCAAAGATCGGCAAGCTCGCAGCCCTCGCAGGCGGGTGAGCGTGCCGTGCAGACCTCACGTCCAAAATGCACAATGCGATGGCAAAAGTCAGACTGCTCGCATGGCTCGATCAGCGCGGCGAGAATGTTTTCGATCCTCGGTGGATTCTTTTCGCTCTCCGGATACATCCCCAAGCGCCCACAAATGCGGATGCAATGTGTGTCAGTCACCACAGCAGGCTGATGATAAATATCCCCCAGCAGCAGGTTAGCCACCTTGCGCCCCACACCGGGAAAACGCAAAAGCTCCTCCATGCTGTTTGGCAAAATGCCGTGATATTCCTCTACCAGCATGCGAGAGGCGTCTATGATATTCTGCGCCTTAACATGGTAAAGCCCACAAGAGCGGATATCCTCCTCTACCGCCGCAAGCGGCGCGTCGGCAAGTGCCTTGGCAGTTGGAAAGTGGGCAAAGAGATCGCGGCAGGCGATATTCACGCGCGCATCGGTGCATTGGGCGGAAAGTCTGCCCATCACGAGCAGCCGCCACGGGTCACCTTCATATTCCAGCGCACAGGTCGCCTCCGGATAGCGTTGCTTCAATCGCTCAATAATGGCGGCCATGCGCTGTTTTTTTTCGGTTTTGGTCAAAGCTTTCATCAAGAAATCTCCACAAGACGGCAAAGCATATCGTCCACAAGACGAGTAGGCAGACCGACTACGGTATCATAGCACCCCTCAATACGGTCAACGAGACGACCGCCAAGGCCTTGAATGCCGTAGGCACCGGCCTTATCCATCGGCTCGCCCGTCTGCACATAGGCGCGTGCCTCCTCCTCGTCAAAGGGGCGCATGAACACACGGGTGGTATCCTTTTCCGCAAGAGCACGTCCGCGGTAGATCACAGCCACACCGGAATGCACGCGATGCTCATTGCCGGAGAGGCGCATCAGCGTACGCACGGCATCCCCCTTGTCCTGCGGCTTACCAAGCGGCAGCGCGTCGATTTCGACCAGCGTATCCGAGGCAAGAATGATAGCATCGGGATGAAGCGCGGCCACCGCCTCTGCCTTGCGGCGGGCAAGCAGCACAACCGCCTCGGCGGGGTGCATGCCCTGCGGCACGCTCTCGTCTACATCGCAGGGGCAAACGGAAAAGGTAAGCCCCATGGCGGATAGCAACTCACGACGGCGGGGCGAGGCAGAGGCAAGGATCAAGGATGCCCCTTGCAGAAGATGAAAACGGTAGTCGCTCATGTCCTTTTCTCCTTTTGCGGGGCAGCGGCAATGCGCCGCACCTCTCCCGCGAGCGGGCTGCCCGCACGGTAGGCTTGCAACACACGGGTAGCCTCTTTTTCGGTTTCAATCGTAAAAATGAAGTGCTCACCAATCGGTGCAATGGCATCAAGCGCAGCCCTTTTATCACCCATATAGGTGGGCAGACTATTGCAGATGAGGTTGCGGTGCGGGTATTCCCGTAGCATGGGAAATTTCACCGCACGGCGGTCAGTGAGTGCGGCGTTGCCGCATCGTTCGCAGCCAAAATTCTCCTTCATAAAGCAGCGCTCTGTCAGCATCAGCGGGATGCGACCGTACACGATCGCATTGCCCCAACCGATATCGCGCAGCTGCGGCATGGCAAGCTCCGGCGAGAGAACGCAGGAAAAGAGTCCCGCTTCACGCAGGGCGGCGGCACTTTCCCGGTTTGTCACGTTCAGGCGGAAGTCGCCTATCACGGCAAAGCCGATCTCCTTGGCAGCCTTGACCATACCCGCGTTGCCGCACAGGGCATAGCGTATGCCGGCGTCGTACGCCTTTTTCAGCAGGGCAAGCACCTCTTTCAGCTCGTGGTCGTGCACGATGGGGGGAATATACACGCCGCTTGGCGGCAGCATGGCCCTCTCCCATTCATCAAGCGGGAGAAAGAAGAGATCAAAATAGAGAAGCCCTTCCCCGATCGCGTCCGATTGACGGTGGGAATAGAACAGCGCGGTGCGCAGGGGCTTTTCAATCTGTTTAGCAGGAACAGGGCGGCCCGCCCCCTGCGGCAAGGCAAAGGTGGCACGCGCCTCGTTTGGCGCGGTAAAGGAGGCAAGTGCCGCACGGCGCAGGGCGTTGATGGCCCCGGGTGAAAGATTCAGCCCGGGAGAGAGCGTCACGCAGAGATCAGACGGGGCAAGTGAAAAGGGCGTGCCGCCCATGCGGCAAAGCCGATCGCGAAGCCCTTCTTCGGTCAAGGGGGCGTTTTTTGCCGCAGCGGGGATATCTCCCGTTACATGGGCGGTGCGCCCATCTGCTGTAGAAAGGGTCAAGGCGGCAGGTTGCCCTTCTGCGATACAGACCTCGCCGCGAAGCGGTATTTTTCGTTCGGGGAACGAGAGCTCGCCCAAGGCACGACTATCCGCCTTATCCTGCTCGGAGCGGGTGCCTGTCATCGGTTTCCCCGCGCGGCCAACAAAATAGCCATCGGTAAAGCCGCCGCGAGAAAACAGCTCCCGCAAGCGATGATTTTCCTCCCGCGTGGCGGCACGGCCCTCGTCCAGCAGGCGGCGGTAGATCTCGGTCACGCCGTAAACGTAGGCAGGGCTTTTCATGCGCCCCTCGATCTTCAGCGAGGCCACGCCGCTATCGATCAAGGCGGGAATGTGGTCGGCAAGCGACAAGTCCTTGAGGCTGATGGGATAGGCACCGTTATAGGGCAGACGGCAGGGCTGGGCACATTCGCCACGGTTGCCGCTGCGACCACCAACCAGCGAGGAAAAGAGGCATTGCCCGGAGTAAGACACGCAAAGCGCGCCGTGCAAGAAGACCTCGATCTCGGCCTTTGACTGCGCCACCACCGTGCGAATATCGGCAAGCGAGAGCTCACGCGCGGGCACCACACGGGTCGCCCCAAGCGCAACCAAATCATCCACCCCCGCTACCGAATGCGCGGAGGCCTGCGTGCTGGCGTGCACGGGCAAGGCGGGAATATAGCGAGAGAGCAAACGCATCGCACCGCGATCTGCCACGATCACGGCATCCACCCCCAGGCGGTACAGCGTGGCGGCATAGGAAAGAAACGCCTCTAATTCACGATCGTAGAGCAGCGTGTTAAGGGTGACATATACCTTCACACCGTAGGCGTGGCAATACGCAACTGCCTCGGCCATGGCATTTTCATCAAAATTCACCGCGTTTGCCCGCGCGTTAAAGCCGCTGCCGCCAAGATAAACGGCATCAGCCCCTGCGGCCACCGCGGCGCGAAGCGCCTCGGGGGAGCCGGCAGGGGCAAGCAATTCGGGCAGACGTGACGAACGATTCATCTTGATCCTCTTATAGCGGTTTTTTCAGCATACGCGCATAGGGGCGCGGGTAATTTTCAGGGGTATTCTTGATCTTGGTAAACAGCAACGCCGTACGGCTCAGTGTCTCCTCGCCGCCGTAAAGCGTGACATTCTCCTTCTTTGTCAAGCGGCAGCCTAGAGTGCCAATGCCGGGCGCGGCAGCAGCCAGCTCCTCCTCGGCATTTTTGGCCTTCATGGCTAAAAAAAGCCCGCCGTTCCTCACACAGGGGATGCACAGCTCGGCCAAGGTGCGCAGCTCGGCTACGGCACGGGCGGTGACGCAATCAAAGCTCTCGCGTGCTTGCCCCTTGGCATATTCCTCAGCGCGGGCACAAACCGTCTCTACATTGGAAAGCCCAAGCAGCTCGGCGCACCCGGCCACATAGCGCACACGCTTTTCGGTCGCATCCAGCGCGGTGATCTGCAAATCCGGGCGACAGATGGCCAGCGGCAGCGTGGGAAAGCCCGCGCCGCAGCCCACATCCAAGAGGCGCGTGCCGGGAGCAAGATAGCGGGCACAGAGCAGGCTATCGGCATAATGGCGCAGGATGATGCCGGCGCGATCCTTAATGGCCGTCAGATTATAATGCTCGTTTTCCTCCAGCATATGTGCCGTCAAGCGATAGAATTGCTCACACGCCGCCGGCGTGAGCAGCTCGCCCAGGTCATTTTTCAAAAAAACAGCCCTCAATTCTTCACAAAACAGCAAAAAATCCTCGCGTTCCATCCCATCCTCCGCAGTCGTTTTCTTCTCTTTTCATTATAACAAATCCCCCCACGGCAAATGTGAACAAATTGTTAAAAGCCAAAGGAGACCTATCCTTGGAAAAATTTTGTCTTTTTGTCAGAAATTTAACGCTTGGTCTTGACTGGCGAGGGAATTTGTGGTATATTATATATGTTAAATTTTATTTTTGTGAGGTATACGTATCATGTCTATGTACAACAAGAAGACCATTGAAGACATCGAGTGCCTGGCAGGCAAGCGCGTGCTCGTTCGCTGCGACTTCAACGTTCCGCTCAAGGACGGTGTGATCACCAGCGAAAAGAGAATCGTAGAGGCGCTGCCTACCATCCGTTTCCTGCTGGACAAGGGTGCCCGCGTGATCCTTTGCTCCCACATGGGCAAGCCGCACAACATCCTGACCCCCGGCTTTGGCCTGACAAATTAGGAATAGAAGGCAGTTGAAAAGCTGCCCGAGGGCGAGCAGGCTGCTGCAAAGGCCGAGTATCTTGAGAAGGCAAAGGGCGATGTGAAGAAGTTCACCCTGCAGCCGGTTGCCGACAAGCTCAACGAGCTGCTGGGCGCAGGCAAGGTTGCTTTTGCCGCTGATATCACGGGCGAGGATGCCAAGGCAAAGATCGCCGCTATGAAGGACGGCGAGGCTGTTCTGCTGCAGAACGTACGCTTTGATGCACGCGAGGAGAAGAATGACCCTACCTTTGCCAAAGAGCTGGCTGACCTGGCCGAGATCTATGTCAACGATGCATTCGGCACCGCACACCGTGCACACGCTACCACCGCAGGTGTTGCTGATTACCTGCCCGCATACTGCGGCTACCTGATCAAGAAGGAAATCTCTGTCATGGGTAAGGCCCTGGAGAACCCGAACCGTCCCTTCGTTGCCATCCTCGGCGGCGCAAAGGTTTCGGACAAGCTGAATGTTATCAACAACCTGCTGACAAAGGTTGACACCCTGATCATCGGCGGCGGTATGGCTTACACCTTCCTGGCTGCCAAGGGCTACTCCATCGGTACCTCCCTCTTTGATTCCGAGAAGGTTGACTACTGCCGCGACATGATGGCAAAGGCAGAGGAGAAGGGCGTTCGCCTGCTGCTGCCGATCGACACCGTGATCACCGCAGACTTCCCGAACCCGATCGATGCTGCCATCGAGATAACCACCGTTTCCTCCAGCGAGATCCCCGCTGACAAGATGGGCCTTTATATCGGCGAAAAGACCAGAGAGCTGTTTGCTGATGCCATCAAGAACGCGCAGACCGTTGTATGGAACGGCCCGATGGGCGTATTTGAGAACCCCACGCTGGCAGCCGGCACCATTGCCGTTGCCAAGGCACTGGCTGAGTCCTCTGCTACTACCATTGTTGGTGGTGGTGACTCTGCCGCTGCTTGCGAGCAGCTCGGCTTTGCTGATCGCATTACCCACATCTCCACCGGCGGCGGTGCTTCGCTTGAGTTCCTTGAGGGTCTTGAGCTGCCCGGCATTGCTTGCCTGCAGAACAAATAAGTGAGGTGCGTGAAATGAGAAAGACTGTTATTGCCGGCAACTGGAAGATGAACATGACCCCTTCGGCTGCCCGCACCTTCATCAAGGAGCTTGCCCCCATGGTGGCAGGCAAGGACAAGTGCGACATCGTGCTTTGCGTTCCCTATGTTGACATTGCCGCCGCTACCGAGGCTGCCAAGGGCACCAACATCAAGATCGGCGCCGAGAATGTGCACTTCAAGGCATCGGGTGCTTACACCGGCGAGATCTCTGCCGAGATGCTGGTAGAGACCGGCGTGGAGTATGTTGTCATCGGTCACAGCGAGAGAAGACAGTACTTCGGTGAGACCGACCAGACGGTTAACCTTCGTACCCTGGCTGCGCTGAACGCAGGCCTCAAGGCCATCGTTTGCGTAGGCGAGACGCTGGAGCAGAGAGAGCTTGGCTACACCGAGACGCTGCTGAAGTACCAGACCAAGATCGCGCTGACCAACGTGACGGCCGAGCAAATGAAGAACGTCATCATCGCATACGAGCCTGTTTGGGCCATCGGCACCGGTGTAACCGCTACCGCTGACCAGGCAGACGAGGGGAACGGCTACGTACGCGCGGCTGTTGCCGAGATGTTTGGTGATGCCATTGCTGCCGAGACCACCGTTCAGTACGGCGGCTCTATGAACGATAAGAACGCTGCAGAGCTCCTTGCCAAGGAGAATGTTGACGGCGGTCTGATCGGCGGTGCCTCTATGGTTACGGAGAAGTTTACTGCCATCGTGGATGCGGCAAACTAATTGATAAAAACAAAAAAAGGCTGTTTTTACAGCCTTTTTTGTTTTTTCTGCCATTCAGGCGGGCATACAAGAGGCTTTCTGATGAAAAGCAAAAAAAGCCGTCTTTCTCGTGCACGCACAAAAGAAAATCGCCTTCATAGGATAATAGCGTAGGGCATCGCCCTATGATCTTTTAGGAGGAAAACGGTTTTATGAATAACAACAACTGTCTTTGCCACATCTTTGACGATTGCAGCACCTGGATCATCATCCTTGCCCTCATTCTGGTTTTCTGCTGCTGCTGCAACAACTGAACGAACATACCCCAAAAAGGAGCGGGGCGCATATGCGCCCCGCTCCTTTTTGGGGTCAAAGGAATTATTGATTGAAAAGCTCGATCATATTTTCAATGTTTTCTTCTGCGTTCACAATATCCATATTCGCGTTGATCGGAATGAGCAGGCAGTTACCCTTTACGATCTTGGATTCATCCAGATCCTTCAAGGTAGAGGCCAAGCCGCCATCCAAATACTCATCCAGCGCGGCGGCTGCATCCTTATCGGCATCATATTCGGCGATAACGGCAAACAGCAGATTGTTCTTCAAAAGAGAGCCCTTCTTCAAAACATGAATGGTGCAGGAGATCTCCCCCTCCTCCAGCGTCTTGATGAAGCTGAGGTAGTTTTTACCATCTTCATCGGTGGTATCTACCACCTTGAAGCCGGCATCTACAAAATTCTTTTCAATGCCCGGGTAAGCCGAGCCGCATGCGGTCAGCGTCAGCATGGCCGACACAAGCATCAGAGCTGCCAAAGCCAAAGACACAACTTTTTTCATATCATATGTACTCCTTTTTTGTATTTTCCCCCGTGGGGACACTTTCATTATATCTGTTTTTTCAAGAAATGTCAACCGTTTCACAAAAAAAGAAATAGAAAATATCGGCATTATCCAAAAGAAGCGAGCGCCTGCTTCGCCTCATTCACCGCGCCAAGCGTATTGCCGTTTTCAACCACATAGCGGTACATCGCGGCAGCCTCACGCATACTCCCCTCCTTTTCATACACGCGGGCAAGCCACAGGCAGGCCATCAGCATCCCGCGGCGCATACCGGGACGGTCGCGGTATGCCTCGATCCTGGCAACAAAGCGCTCACGCAGACCATCGTAGTCTCCGCGATGGTATTGCGCGATATCCTGCAGGTTGTCCAGATTACGGCGCAGCATCTCGCGTACGGGTGGCGGAAAGGGGATGGTGGAAAAGCCCTGCTCCAGCATGGATAGCCAGTTGGGCAGCTCTGCCCGCGCCTGCTCGGCATGGGCGCAGACACAGGCATATGCCATGTCCAACTGGTAGCGGACATAGGGAGAGACTGCTTCACGCGCCGTTCCGCAGGCACAGAGGCAAGCCATGGCCTCATCGGTATACCCACCGGCATCCAACCCCAGGGCATAGTTGGCCTCAATCAAGAGCCGCCGCTCCGTAGGCAGATGCTTTTTCGCACGCAGCACGTCCATCACGGCAAGAAAGCCTTGCACATCGCACTGCTCCTGCAGCTTGCGTGAGGCATCTGCCATCAATAAGGGAAACGCACGCCGCACGGGCAAGGTGAAGAGTAACAAGAGCCATGCGGTAAAAAAGAACAACAATGGCAGTGTCATGACCCGATAAAAGCACAGCACGCCCATCACTGCCACACAGGGCAGAAGGGGCAAAAGTACAGCAAGCACCGGGTGCAGATAAACAAACCTTTTCAACTATCCATTCTCCTTTCTTCCGATAAAACCACCAATCTGCGTCAGCAGCACAGAGGCAAACAACAGCATGCAGCCAACAATCTCGGTGGTTTTTTCCAATGTTTCGCCAAGAAAAAGCGCACCGCCCACCAGGCCAAAGACCGACTCAAGCGAGAGCACCACGCTGGCAACGGCAGGGTGTGTCTTTTTTTGCCCGATGATCTGTAGCGTATAGGCCACACCGCTGGACATAACACCAAGAAAGAGAAGCGGCAAGCCCCCCTGCATGAAGGCAGCGGCTGTCAGTCCGTTCGGCTCTAAAACCAGCATAAAGGGTAGTGAAATGATCGAGACCGTCAAAAACTGCAACAGTGACATGCGAATACCGTCCCCGCGGGGAGAAAACCGGTCGATCACCAAAATTTGTATGGCAAAGATAACAGCGCAGATCAGCACAAGCAGATCCCCCACAGCAAGACCAAATTGCTCGTTGCCTGAAAAATCAAAGGCGAGCAAAAACGCTCCGCCTACCGAGCCAAGCACGCCCAGCCAGACAAGCACCCCTGTTTTTCGACCGAGAAAGGCACCCAAAAGCGGCACAAGAGCCACATAAAGTGCGGTGATAAAGGCGGTTTTTCCTGCGCTTTGGTTCAGCTGCATACCAAGCTGCTGAAGCAGGGAGGCTACCCCCAGGGAAAGACCGCACAAAATGCCCCCTATCCACTCTGTACGAGTGATATCGAGCCGCACGCGACCGCTTGCGAGGACGAACAGATGCCGCCCATTACCGCTCAAGCGGTCAAAGAGCATGACCACAGGAATCAGCACCAAGCAGGCAATGATCGAGCGCAAGCAAATGATGGTAATCACACCAAATGCCTCCCCCGCTGTGCGCTGCGCAGAAAAGGCAAAGCCCCAGATCATGGCGGTTACAAATAAAAGCGCGGTCGCTGCGACCGAGGAAAGCTGTTTTTTCACAAGAACGCCCCCGTTGATGATAAAAATGCCCTGCGCCTCTTGCGCTGCGGCGAAAAAAGTGGTATACTGGAAAAAGGAAAACGATTCGATGAGGGATAGTCCTGTTATGATGGCATAACACCAAGCGTGTTTCCATCAAGCGAAAAAGTAAAAATCCCGCACTTGCGTGCAGGATTTTTGGTGGAGACAACTGGACTCGAACCAGTGACCCCTTGCATGTCAAGCAAGTACTCTAACCAACTGAGCTATGCCTCCGTGACGAAAGATAGTATAGCACATTTTTTGCCATTTGGCAAGGGGTTTTTAAAATTTTTACAAAAAAGAGGTGAGAAAACTGCGCTACGATGAGGAAAACAGTGTCATTTTGCTGCCACTTGGCGAATTTATCGCCATCTCTCTGCACCGCTTTGCAAGCGAAACGGCCAACGAGCGGGAGCAGAATGCCCTGAAATCGCCCCCAAAAAGCTATCGTCCCTTGGGAATCGGAGAGCGGCGTGAGTTTTCCTACCCCTTCTCCGAAGGAGGGCACCGCTTTTTGCTGCAAGGCAGCGCAGACGGCCTGACCGAGCCGCCTGTCGGGCTGACCGGCACTCTCCCCTGTCTGACCGTGCTCAAGGAAACGAGCGGCGATCCGCAAAACCCCGACCGCGATACCCTGCGCCGTGTGCGCGGCGAGGCCTTTCTGCTGGCCTTTTTGTATATGACATCCACCTCCCCTGCAAAAACGGTACGTACCAAGATCTATCTGCGCAATCCGCTGCGTGACACCGAGGCCATCATAGAGGAAACGGTCACGCGTACCGCGTCTGAAGCATTTTTTGCCCGCCTTTGTACCACGCTTGGCAAGAGAGCGGGGGAGGAGATCGACCGCGTTTCCCGCCGCCTGCCCACCTTGAACAAGCTCCCCTTCCCCTATCGCGGCCGCCGTGCAGCACAGGAGGAAATGATCCAGGCAGCCTACCGCGCCATCCGTCAAGGAAGGCGGCTGTATGCTTGCGCCCCCACGGGCACGGGCAAAACGGCAGCCGCGCTCTACCCTGCGCTGCGCGCGCTGGGGGCTGGCATTTGTGATCGCGTATTTTATCTGACCCCCAAGACCACCACCGCTCGCGCGGCAGCAGACACGCTTGCCCGCTTTGCAAGGGCCGGTGGACGGCTGCGCGCTGTATGCCTCTCGGCAAAGGAGCGGCTCTGCACCCAAAAGATGGCTTGCCGTGAGCTGCCCTCTCCCTGTCGCTTTTCCCGCGCGGGGGGTGAGCGGGAGGAACAGGCGGCCGAGGCGTTACTTGCCCTGCAAGCAGTTCCCATCACCGAGCGGGAGATTGGCGAGGTAGCGGCGAAATTCGGCGTTTGCCCCTATGAGCTTTCCCTGCGTTACAGCTTGTTTTGTGATGTCATCATCGGTGACTATAACTACCTGTTTGACACCCGTGTCTATCTGCGCCGCTATTTCGACGAGCCGGGACGCTACTGCGTGCTGGTGGATGAGGCGCACGACCTTGTTGAGCGGGCACGAGAGATGTATTCGGGTAGTCTGACGCTATCTGCCTTAACCAACATGGCCACGCTATGTCGTGAGCAGGCACCTCTTTCTGAGCTGGCTGCCAAGGCAAGCGAGGCGCGTACGCTCTTTTTGCGCCTGCTCAAGGGTTCCTTGCACGGCGAACGGCAGTATGAGGATGGGGATGGCATCAAGCATGCCTTTGCCGCCTCGCGCACCGCGCCCGATGCTTTAACAGACAGCGTGCGCGCCCTGGCCGAGGAGGGGCTGCGCACCGCATGCGACCGTCGCGTGCCGCTTGCCCTGCGGGACAAGCTGCGCCACGCCTGCTACCCGCTGCGCGACTTTGCCGACCGCGCCGAGCTGTACAGCAACCGCTTTGAGACCTTTTACATGCAGGACGGTGAGGAGTACACCCTGCGCACCGTCTGTCTCGACCCGGCCGACATGATCGATCGCCGTCTCTCGCTTTGCGAAAGTGCCGTGCTCTTTTCTGCCACGCTGACACCGCTGGACTATTATCGCGCAGTTCTGGGCGGCCGGGATGGCGAGGAGCTTTTGCTTGATTCCCCCTTTGAAGAGGAGCATCTTTGCGTGGCGGTGATGGATAAGGTCAGCACCCGCTTTACCGCGCGCACCGAAAGCGCGCCATCCATCGCGGCGGCGATACACGCCATGGTAGCGGCCAAAACAGGCAACTATTTTGTTTTTTGCCCCTCGTTCTCCTATATGGAGGAGGTGGCACGCGCATACCATCAGCTCTATCCGCAGGTGCGGCTCGCCCTGCAAAAGAGAGGCGCAAGCACACGAGCGCGTGAGGAGTTTCTTTCCCAATTCGCAGCGGAACCAAAGGAGACCTTGGTCGGCTTTTGCGTCACGGGTGGTGTGTTTGCCGAGGGCATTGACCTGGCCGGCAGCCGCCTGATCGGTGCGGCGGTGGTGGGAGTAGGCATCCCCCAGCCCTCACCCGAGCGGGAGGCCATGTGTGCCTATTATCAGGACGTATACGAGCAGGGCAAGCAGTTTGCCTACTTTTACCCCGGCATGAATCGTGTCCTGCAGGCGGCAGGGCGCGTCATCCGCACCGAGGAGGACTACGGCACGCTGCTGCTCATTGATGACCGCTTTGGCGATCCGCTTTATCGCACGCTGATCCCGCGACATTGGCGACATCTGAAGCTGGCAGGTGACGCCGCCTCTGCCGGCACGCTGTTCCGCCGCTTTTGGCGAGAGGTGAGCGCGGAAAACAAGCAAACAACGGAGGACTGACTATGCACAACAAGAAAAATCACCAAACCCCGCTTGGGGGACGCGTATGGCTCTCTGCCCTCTTTTTTGGGCTGGTAGGGCAGATCGCATGGGTGGTGGAAAACATGTATTTCGCCACGCTCTCGCAAGACATTTTTGCCGCCTCCGGACGGCACGATCTTTCCTACATCGTCACCACGCTGATGGTGATCTGCTCTGCGCTGACGGCCACAGCCACCACCGTGTGGGCAGGGGGACTATGCGACCGTGTGGGAAAACGCAAGCCATTTGTTGCCTACGGCTATCTTGCTTGGGGCGCGACCATCATGCTGTTTGCCCTGTTGCCCATGCGGGCAGAGAGCTCGATGCTGGCAATGGTTGCCACGGCCTTGGTCGTCTTTGACTGCCTGATGACCTTTGCCGGCTCTACCGCCAACGATGCCGCCTTCAATGCCTGGGTAGCCGACAACACCGACAAGACCAACCGCGGCAAGCTGAACGCCATTCTCTCTACCCTGCCGGTTCTTTCGGTCGTGCTGGTCTTTTTGCTGATCGGCCCGCTGTACAGCACAGAAAACCAAAGCAATGCCGCCTTCTTTATCACCCTGGGCATCATTCCGATCGTGGCGGGGCTGCTGGCGTTCTTGTTTTTCCGTGATGCCAAAACCATTGAAAAGAGTGCCACCACCGCCCGTGAGACCTTTTACGGCTTTCGCCCCTCTGTGATTCGAGAAAACCGCCTGATGTATGTATGTCTTGCCGGTGCTGCCTTGGTAGGCATCTCGCAGCAGACCTTTTTCTCCTACCTGATGAATTTTGTCATCAAGACGCTCGGCTTTGGTGATGGCTTTGTCGTACCTATGGCGGTCATCATTCCCGGCGCGGCCATCTTCACCGGGGTCATGGGCGTGCTGTTTGACCGATTTGGACGTGCACGCTTTTACCTGCCGCTGCTGCTGTCGGCGGTGCTTGGTATTCTTGCCTTCTTTTCACTGCAATATGTGGAGGGCACGCTCTTTTCGATCCTGCTTTTTGGCGGCGGCGTGCTGATGATGGGCGGCCTGCTTTCGCTCAGCGGTGCGCTGACGGCGGCCTTCCAGGACTACATCCCAACAGGCTACACCGGCCGCTTTCAAGGGGTGCGGATGTGCTTTACCGTACTGATTCCCATGATCGTAGGCCCGATCATCTCCCTGTGCATCGGTCTGGATGCCATGGGCATCAACGGTGCCGACTTTATGCCGACCTACAACATTTTTCTGGCTGCCGCGATCGTGGCTGTGCCTGCCGTCATTCCTCTGCTGCTGTTGATGAAAAACGAAAAGCGTTCATAAGCAAGCAAAAAACAAGCCGATATGGGATTTCCCATATCGGCTTGTTTTTTGTGTTGCTTTCTAATCAGAAATCAAAGATCGAAGAAAGCTTATCAATGGCAAGCTCGTTCTCATCCGATGCCATCAACAGGTCGGACGAGAGCGCAATCAGCTGCCATGTGGGGGTTTCGTATGGTTTCATATCGATCACTCCTTTATGGTGGTATAAACGATGGAGGGATAGCACTTGATGTAGGTATTCTGGTTGCCCAGCTTTGCAAAGAGGAACAGAATTTCATCACCGGCCTCTACCTCAATGCTGATGTCATCCAACAGGATATTCATCATCGCAGCGGTGGTAGCCGTTTCTCCCTCGCCTGTTCCATCATAGATCGTGTACCAGCCATTCCCGTCGATACCGGTATCGGTACTCGGGAATACAGGCACATAATTGCCGTTCGCCTTTCTGACATAAATGGCAAAATACGTATCCGTGCCCGTTCCGCTCAATGTTCCAAGCTGCGGCACGATGATGCCGTCCTTCTCCACGGTGTAGCGAATGGCAGCGTCCTCACCTTTATTTCCGCTGACAGCTATCGAATACGAGCTGCTCTGCCAAAATGCACCGTGCCAATCACTATCCCACATGCTCTCGCCTTCCTCATGCAGCCAACCGTTGCCATCTATAACGGTAAACTCCTTGAAGGTGTTGGTGGCGTAGGTCAGATAGCCGAAATCCCACGGGGTGGTATTATTGACAGGGTCAAAGCCGCTTGTGGTAAAGGTAACCGTCTCTACAGGCGCAGAATAGGGGGTGGTGGGAACGGTGATCGCATCGGTCACCTCGCCGGTCAGGTACTGCAGGCCGGGCAATGCCGTCATATTGCACACGCTGGATACACGTTCAAACACAAAGGCGATCTCATCTCCTGCGTTGACCTTGATCTTACAATCGGCAAGGGCCTCGTTGATGGTGGCCGTCGTTGTCTTGGTCTCGCCCTCGGCGTCGCCATTATAGGCGTGATACCAACCACTGTGCTCGTCGTAGTTCAGGCGAGATGCCGTCTCCGGCCATACCACATAACCGTTGACCATGATCGCAATATTGACGTCACCCAGGTTGGTGTCGAGGTTGTCAAAGAAGGGAGTGACCGTGCCACCGATCTCAGCAGTCCAATATACCGCCGCGCCGCTACCGGCTGCACCGCTCAGAGCCAGCCCCTGCGAGGAATACGCGCCGTGGAAGGGGTTGCCCCACAGCACGTCACCGGTCGAATAGTACCAGCCGTTTTCGGTATTGTAGTAATCAAAGAGGTGAAGCGAGCCATCGGCATAATCGATCCAGCCGCGAGCCCAACTGCCCTCAGAGTAGATCTTGGTCTCTCTTTCCGGGTTCTCGGCCAGGTCGCCGCCGTACTGCGCGTAGGTCACGTCGCTATCCAGCAGGATGGAGGAAACGATCTTGATGGGCATGTCGTAGCGCTGCAGCCAAACGCCGCCGAGGTAAACCGAGAAGGTGATCTGGTCTGCCAGGTTGCCCTCATAGGTCTTATCTACGCCCACGCGGAACTGGTCAAATACGTAACCGTCGGTCTCGGAGACCAGCGTCACACCCTGTGCCACACGGTAGATCGGGGTGATCTGCGGAATGACGTAGCCAACATTCTTGGTCACGTCAATCGAGATCTCGGTGAGATCGGTATAACCGTCCACGTTCAGCAGGCGGATCTCGGTCTTGGCATCCTGCACGGCATAGGAAAGATCGTAGTTGGTAAGACCAAGCTGATTCATGATCAGCAGCGAGTTTCTGGCCGCATCAATACCCATCTCATTCTGACCGTAGATCGCGTAGTGAATGTTGGGGTGCATCATGGCGCGGGTATCGGGGATATCGTAGCCGAAGATGGACTTAAAGTTCTCCTCCGAGCCGTAGATATCCAAGAAATACTGCTTGACATCCGCATCGGTAGAGGTCCATTGCTCGGTTGCATTGGTAACAACATACACATTGGAGTAGGCGTTCTCGGTGCTGTTATCCGCGCCGATCTCATACTGCGCGATACGCGGGCCGGTCATATACAGCTCGGCCTCGGAGTTGCCGCTGTTATCCTTGCAGGAGCGCAGGGTAAACAGACCGCCGAAGTCGAAGCTCTTACCGTCAAGCTGTACATCCTTCTGCAGCTCGCTGTATACACGATCAAACTGCTCAAGGTAGTAGAGGTCGTTCGAGGAGCTGTCGCTCTCACCCTGGAACCAGTAGAAGGCCATGTGGCTGAGCGTAAAGTGGCCGGCCTTGATCTCATTCTCCAGCGTTTGCATGGCAAGACCGAAGACGGCAACTGCCTGCTCGTAGTCGTTGTAGCGCTCTACAGGCACATCACCAACGCCCTCCGAGCCGAGGGGCAAGAAGTTCTGAATGGGGTGACCGCCGTGGGCGGAGTTGACCAGCCAAACACGCTCACCGGTCTGCTTGATCCATTCTGCCGTCAGCGCGGCACCGACACCGGCGGAGGCAAAGGTACTGCCTTCATCGCACAGGGTAGTCACGCTGGGGCCGCTCGAAACGCTGCTGTAACGGGTGTTATCGCCCCATTTCAGAGACTTAACAACGTAGGAAGCAGGGGTACGACCGGTGCTCTCCTCGGCCGTAATATCCAGGCTGTGGTAGGTGTAGGTGTAATACGCCATGCGATCGGGCGAACGCAGGAAGTACTTGCCGTAATCCGCATAATCGTACTTATTATTTTCATTGGGGGTTGCACCGGCAGCAGAAGCACCCTCGGCATTCGACTGACCGGAGAGGAAGAGCATGTTGATGGGGGCGGCAGAAACCGTCACCATAACGTAGCCGTCTGCGGTCTTGACCAACGCGCTGCCGGTACCGGTAGCATAGATCTCGTTCTCTGCCGACTTGATCAGCACGTGGCTGTCTGCTGCGCCGGTCAGCAGATCGGTAGAGGTAACGATCTCCTTCTCGATCGAGAGAACAGGGCTTGCAAAGGTGTAGGTGTCTTGATAAACGATCTCAATCTCTTCGCAAAGACGCTCATCCCTATGCTCGCACAGGGTACAGATGCGGTATTCGGTCTGATTGTTATCCCCGTCTACCTCACCCAGCATCCATTCGCCGTATACATGGATATGCGCGCCGCCTGCGGCATCACCCATCGTAGCAATGGCGTGCAGCAGATTCTTTTCCAGATCGGTGCGGGTGCTGTACATACGGGCAATATACGCGTCTACGCTGTATACGAGCGTGTCGCTCACGGCAGTCTCGCCCTCCATCACGGTGATGGAAAGATCAGAGCCGTATGCCGAAGCGGGGATACCGTTGATAATCGACTTGAAGTGCCAATTGTCGTTAACGTCTCCACGCGGCTGCAAAGTCCAGCCGTTGCCGTTTACCTTGTTGCTCGTCACGCGGATGGTATAGCCGTCAAGCGAGGCCTGCTCGGTCAGGGCATCCACGTACAGCTTGATATCGATCTCGTCATTGAGCAAAAGAGAGACGCCGTAGAATTCGAACTTATTCGCGCTTTGATCGGCATTTTTTACAATGTTCATCGTGCCGTTCGTGCTCGGTGCGTTCGCAATCAGAGCTTGCTCGGTGGCATTCAGGCTACCATTTGTAAAGTACTTTTCAGCAGCCTCGCCGTAGCTGAGCGTAGCCTGTGCCAGCATGCGAATATTGGTTGCCAATGCGGTGTTTTTGGTCAATGCGGTCAGGTAATCGGCAAAGGTGGTCTCGCCCTTGGCGATCGTAACATCTACACCGTAGACCTTACCGGTCACCTCATAGGTGATGGCCTTTTTCATATCCTTGGCGGCAATGCCGGCAAGGGTATAGATGCCGTTTGCGGGGGTGATCTTCTCGCCGTTGATCTTCACGGTAAGATCCTTATAGGAGGCGCGGTTGCCAACCGTCAGGTTCATGGCAAAGGCGCTGCCTACCGTACCGGCTACCGAAAGCTGCGGGTCAACCGTGTTCATGGTAATATCGGCATACATCAGGTTGCCGGCGGTACCCCAAATGGTTTTGGAGGTATCGGTGCTGGTGCAGAGGAACTCTACGCGGCTGCCCTTGCGTACAAAGATGTTACGGCGGGCGGCCTCATCGGTCGCGTTCGCGGCCGCGGTCACGTCGATCGTGCCGTTACCGCCGGCGCGGCCATACCAAGCGTCACCTGTGGGCCAAACCTTTTGGCCGTCTACGTAAATCGCGTAAACCATGGTGTCGGAGGAGGCCATATCACAGAAGTGTCCCAGCTTGGTGAAATCAATATCGATAAAACCGGTTGCCTCTGTTGTGTAGCGGTAGCCGCCCACGTGTCCCTTTGCGGCCGAGATGCTGTAAGTATACGAGCCATAGGACCAGGAGCTTGCCGAAATGCCGGCCGTTGCCAGGATGGTACTGGGATTATCTGACGAGGTACCCGCATTGGCGGGGATCGTCAGCGAGTCTCTATCATTATTGATATGCATGCCCTTGGTGAGGAAGTCTGCCTCGCCGCCGGCAATGGCATCTACATGGTTGTAGTGAACGAGTGACCAGCCGCCGTTCCAGGTGACGATATCGTTGGTCTTATCGTAGGTAGGCTTGTTTTCGTTGAAGGAGGTTACCAAATCAGCCGCCTTTTCGTAGGTCAGGTCGGCAAACATGGTAAGGCCGGCTCCGGCATAAATGCTGCCGCCGCTATTGGTACACAGAATCTCTACGCGGCTGCCCTTGTTGACCTTGATACCGCGGCGCGCAGCCACGTCGGTTGCATTGGCATCGTCTGTCACGATCTTTTTCTGACTTGCCGTCAGTTCGCCAAGCGAATACCAGCCGTTTGCGTTGATATCCGCATCCTGCTCTGTTGTGCTGACAGGCCAGACCTTCACGCCGTCCACGTAAATAGCGAAGCTGACATCCGCTGCTTTTACGTTCATCGTGCCGATACGGCCGAGGGTAGTAAAATCAATGGAAAGCGTACCCGTCCGGTCAGAGATATAGCGGTAGCCGGCTACCACGTTGTTCTTGATAGCAAAAGCAAACTTATCATTACCGCCCCAGCCGCTGTTCGATGTTACGGCGGCAAGCACGCTGACATCACCAAGCCCCTTATCATCGTTGTCAGAAATAGAGAGTGCATTGTTGGCACCATCCAGATTCATGCCCTTTTCGAGAAGCTGGGCCTTGCCGCCTGCGATATCACTGATGCCGGGATAGTACACGAGCTGCCAGCCACCGTTCCAGGTGACCACATCGTTGGTCTTATCGTATGTAGGGAAATTCTTATCAAAAGAGGTGGTACCACCGTACAGGATCTCATCCGAGAAGGTGGGGGTGGAGAGATCGCTTGTATAGGTGATGGTAGGCCAGAAGCCGGTCGTGCTGGTACCGCCGTCGCGCCGCGACAGAATAAAGCGGATCTGGTCACCGGCGGTCACGGTTAGCGCCTCCAGCAGTGCCTTATCATCCCACGCGGTAGAGGTATCGGTCTTGGCAGCCCAGGTGGTACGGTCATCGGCAGAAACGGTCACTTCATCGGTCGATGCGGGATATACGATCTTGTCGTTCTTGACAACGATAAAGGCAGGGGCATGCGACGCGGGAATATCCACAGAAATATTGACTGTACCGCTGACAAGCGCATTCCAGGCAATGACGGTGTTTTTATCCTTATCCGTCAGGTTCGGCATAACAAAGCCCTGGCTGTCAAGCAAATATAAGCCACCCTCTGTCCACTGCTCGGCATACCGTAGCAGATGAGTACCCGTCAACGAATAGAGCTGCACCTCATCGTACAGGGTATAGGTGTTCAGCAGATCGTTACGGTTGGCGTAGCCCATTGTAAAGCCGCCCTGCCAACAATCAAGAGGCAGAATATCACCCGCAGCGGCATCTGCCGGCACGGTGTACAGCGGCCAAGAAAGCTTGCCGGTACGGTGCAGGGTCGATGTCTTGGTGAAGGGGGAGATGATGATATCCTTCTCCAAATAGATGCTGGTAAACGCGCTGATGTCATAATACTTGCCATCAGGCGCCATGTAGAACCAGCCAAGGATCTCACCGATCTCGTCCTCGGTCAGACCTGCAGCAGTCATCTCGGCCTCCGTAGGGGCCTTGAGCCACATGTAGCCTGCAGGGTGCTCACGCGTGCAGACAACGGTACCGTCCGCTGTGCGGAAGGTAACGGTCACGTTATTCTCCTCTGCCTCTGTTGCCACGACCGGCAGTACCAGGAGCGGTACGCTGGTAAGCAGCATGCAAAGCGCAAGGAGTAGGGACAACATACGCTTTTTCATGATTTGTTCCTCTCTTTTTTGGAGGAAAAACCGCAGCTTTTCCTCGTTTAATAATAAAAATGCAGTTTATTATACCACACAACCTTAATTTCGTCATTGTACAAAACGATTTTTTATACAAAACGCACAAAGAGGCGAGCAATCGCTCGCCTCTTTGTATATTATTTACGATATTTCTCGCGATAGATCGCCAGCAGGCGGTCTCTCTCCATATCCTGCACACGGCGCATCGCCTCACAGGTCTTGGCCCAGACCACCTCGGGATTGTGGGCATGATAATCATTCGACTCGCTGCCGCGGTAGCCCCAGGCGAGGATGGTGCGGGCGCCGGCGTCATACGCCGCCTCGGCCGCCTCCACGATCTCCTCCTCCTTGCCGCGGGGGTTGTTATAGCACTGAATCCAAATGTTGTGATCCTTTTTGTAGCGGTTGCACAGCTCGATGTTTTCCTTCGCACCACGGTACACAAACTCGTAAGCAGGGGTCTCGCCACCTACCCAGTAGGGGTCAGAGCCGATGTTATCAATGGTGGGCAGGGTGCAGATCTTATCGGCGGCCGACAGGCTCATGCCAAAGGTGCCAAGCATGACGCAAACCACGTTCTCGATCCCCTTGGAGGCGCTGTATGCCGTGATCTCACGGAAATAATCGATCAGACCATCTACCACAAAGGTCTCGGCCTCCTTATCCAGCACCTCGGGCATCGGGCGGCCGTACTTTTCTTCAAACAGACGGCGGCAACGCGGGCAGCAGCAGCCATAGTATTGCTTGCCGTCCTTTTCCTTGTTCGGCAGATGCGGCTCATCCCAGAAGATGGTCTTCACGCCCATCCAAGCCACGGTATCTACCCAGTCGCGCATAAAGCGCATAAAGTCCGGGCTGCGCAGGCAGACGTGCGAGGGCAGCATTTCGCCATCCGAATAATACATATGGCTATCGGGATAGTAGCCAAGGAAGTGCGATTTATCACCGGGAGGGCCACCCAAGCCCCAGTTATCCATCCATACCTCAAGTCCCGCATCCTGCGACATGGCTACCATATCACGCACAACGTTCTTATGCCTCTCCCAGTCTGTGTGCGAGAGCATGTGCACGACCAGGTTCATGCCGTTTTTGGCAATCTCGATAAAGTCCTGCCGTGCGTGTGAGGGCATACGGTTGCCGTGGTAGGCAACGCCCAGGCGTAAAGGTTTCAGATCCATAAGATTACTCCTGTTCCGGGAGGGCGGCAAGCAACGCCCGCACATCCCATAAATTTGTTATTTCCGCATCTACCCGCATACCGTCAGGTAGCTGATCGCCTTTTGGATTGTACCAGCAGGTACGAATGCCCGCCGCGATGCCGCCACGCATGTCGCTGGAGGGCGAGTCACCCACGATCAGGGTCTCTTCTCGTTTCGCGTCACCAATTTCGGAAAAGACGTGGTCAAAAAATTCGCGGCTCGGCTTCTCTGTCCCGATCTCATCCGAGATAAACACCCCGTCAAAGACCTCCCACAGATTGGCGTTTGTCAACTTTTTGCGCTGCGCCACGCGCGTGCCGTTTGTCACGGCGTACTGCCGCAGCCCCGCCGTCTTCAGCTCACGCAAAAGCTCGTCTGCGCGGTCAATAAATACAATGGTATCACCAAGGCGCACCTGATAGGTTTTGTTAAAATAATCGGCGTCGGTCTTGATGCCCTCCCCCTCAAAAAACTCGTGAAAGCGGCCAATGAGAATCTCGGGCTTAGTCATCCTTCCCTCTTCCAGCATGCGCCAGTATGTTTTATTGATAGCGGAATAGCGCGAGATCATCTCGTCGGTGCATTCACCGAGAGAAAGCTCGGCAAACAGAGAACGGATGGCTACCTTTTCTGCCGCGAGAAAATCAAGAATCGTGCCGTCAATATCCCACAAAATGGTCTTGATCATGGCGTCACCGCCTTTCTTTTTCCCTTTTATTATATCATGACCGGCGGTTGCTTGTCAAGAGAAATCGGGCGCGCGCCCGACAAGAAACAGCCGATACGGATTTCCCGTATCGGCTGTTTACACCACGCTCTTATGGCTGCCTCTAAAGAACCAAACAAGGCTTTCATCCTTTTGCAAGCCTTGTTTGGTCGAGGCAGAAAGTGAACGACATTTTTCGTTTCATTGCTGCGGCGATAAAACCTTTTATTCCGTAAATTTTTTTGCGGAGCGCGAGGGGCTTTTTCAAAAAGCCTCTCGCCTTCCCCCGTCTCACAAGCACCCATACACGATATTCCGCAAGCGGGGATGCACATATGGCTCCAGGTTGTTGCGCATGTGCTGCCCGTAAACGGCGGCCACGCGGTTATCCGGGTCAATGAGCACGTATGCGCCGGCTGCGCCGCCCCAGCCGAATTCACCAAGCGGGGAAAGACCGCCGCTTTTTGCGTGGCTGACGTGGGTACGCACGCCAAGGCCGTAGCCGTAGCCAACAAACTGCTCCCAGTTGAAATACGGCGCCATTTCCGCCGTCAGGAAATTCGTACGCATCAGATCGATCGTTGCGCGCGATAGGATGCGCACGCCCTGCGGTGACGTACCAAAGAGAGACATCGCATTGGCAAACTTGGCGTAATCGGCCACGCTGCCGACAAGACCCGCGCCGCCACTTTCAAACCCCTCACCGATCAGCATGGGGTTTTCCTTTGTGCCAAGCTCGGGATGCTTGGTCTCGTAGTTATAGAGATACTGCGGTGCCATATTGGCATACACCGACTCGTTGCGGTGGAAGGTAAAACTCTTCATCCCGAGCGGATCAAAAATGTTCTTTTGCAGATATTCGCCAAATGACATGCCGCTGATCCTTTCGATCAGCGCGCCGATCATGTCGTGGGCAAGGCTATACCCCCAACGCGTGCCGGGCTCATATTCCAGCGGCTCGGCCGCCAGCGCGTCGGCAATTCGCAGGGTGGGAAACCTGCCGCCCGTCTCGGCAAGGATCTTTTGAAAAGCGGGAGCGTTATAGTTATAGTTAAAGCCGGCCGACATATTGAACAGATCGCGAATGAGGATGGGATTTTTGGCAGGCACGACCTCAGTCTTGCCATCCTCATACAAAATGCGCTCCCCCTGCGCGACACGATTGCCAACATCCTCGCCCCCACCGCACTTGACATACATCTCGCGAAATTGCGGAAAATAGTCATACAGCGGGTCTGTGAGCAGGTATTTTCCTTGCTCCAGCAGCTGCAAAGCGGCTGTACAAGTAATGACCTTGGAAACCGAGTAGAGGTTGTAGGTGGTGTCCGGCGTGACCTCCATCCCCTCCGGTGTGCCGTAGGAGTGGCTGTACACCTGTACGCCCTCCTTGTATACCTGCATACAAACAGAAGGAATATGCACCTCATCGACCAGATGGTGCAAAAAGCTCGTCAATCTTGAAAAATTCATACCGTCTTCTCCCTTTTTTCGCGGTAACGGATAAGGGCAATGATAATCGATATAATGGTAAAGGATTCACATAGCACGCCGGCAGCAGACAGCTGGATAGCATCGTAGATCAGCCAAAGCGGTGAAACAAAGAGCGAGCAGATGCGAAGGATCTTCTCGTTTGTGATGTAGTAGGCGGCGGTTTGAATGATCATGGCCACCGTAGGCAACAGGCTGATCAGCCCCTCCAGCGTATAGGTGTAAATACCCGCTGCCACAAAGGCTGCCATAAAGCCGATGGGTACAAAGATAGAGCGTACCCAGACCCAGCGTTCCTTTTGGGAATAGACGGTGTTGCGGGCAATGCCCAGCACGTTGTTGATCAGCCCGGCAGGGCTGTTGAGCAAAAAGAACTGTAGGCACCACAACACGCTGGCAGAGATCTGTATGGTGAGAATGGTGGTACGGCGCTTTGCCTGAAAGGAACCGATACCAAGCCCCATGGCAACAAAGCCGATCAATTGAATACCGACAAAGCCCCAGTCAATGGTAGAAAGATCAAAAGGCATACTGAATTTCTCCGTTGTAAAAATTATTCCTTGATGGTTTGGTCATCAATGATGCAGGGGCAACCGTCAAAGCCGTAAATGCCGTCAAAATGGCAATCGGTCATGGCACCCGCCAGACGCAGCGCGGTCTCCGCGCGGGAAAAAACATTACGCACCACAATGTTGAAGGTCTCGTCCTTCGTGCTGTGCCGCTCCCCGTATAGATGCAGGTCACCGATACGCACACCCGCCACGCCGCGCCCAACATAGTAAGGGCAGTTCTGCGAGGCGTCGGTCACGCCGTCAACAAGAATGTTATACAGCCGCACGCCGCCTTGGTTGAGAAGGCGCACCTGCGTGCAGTAGGCCGCCGAGCGGATGTTGCGGATGATGACATTGTATATATCGGTAGAAAGCCCCTCTGCGCGATACAGCTCGCGCTCGCCCTTGCCAGAGAGACCGGTCAGGGCAACAGTGTCATCCTCGGTGAAGCCGGTGATGTTCTCAATAAGAATATCGTGGCAGCCCGCGCGCAGGTCAATGCCATCCGAGTTTTTGATATAGGTCTGCGTGTAGAGCGAGCGGTCAAGCCCGACCACGCGCTTGCCGTTTTCATCTATGCGGGTGTAGTCGGAGATAAATTCCAGATCGTGCAGATGGCCGTGGCGGCAGAAATAGTGGTTGAGTGCCCACCAACGTTGGTTTCGTATTGAAAGACCGCCGATCTCAAAGCCCTCTACATTACAGAAAAGAACCATGTTGTTTTGCGCAATGTACGGCATACCGTCCTTGCCGCTCGTCTTTTCGGAAAGGCCGTTGTACTCGCCGCCGTCTAAAATGGCACGCCCGCGGCCAAGCAGACGAATGTTGCGATCGGGGCACTTGCCATCGTGACGCTCACCGGGGGTGCTGTGCTCGTTGCGGAACATCTGGCAGAAGGTGCCGTCCCTCATGCGCAGGTGGCAATCCGACAGGATCAGCGTGGTGTCTGAGGGGAGGAGGATCGTATCCTCGACCTCGTAATTGCCGGAAATCACGACTTCGCTTTTACCGCCCTCGCGTGCCGCGCGAAGCTGCTCGCGGATGTAGGCTGCGCCGTTTCGCTGAAAGGCTTGGCTCATGGTTTTTCTCCTTTGCGGTGATAGAAAAATCATGTACATAGTAGCACATTTACATCGGGTTGTCAATGCGTTTTCTCCTGTTTTTTTCGGTTTTTCTTGCATTTTTTACGGGTTGCCCGCCTTGACAGGTCTTGTCGTCTCATGGTATAATATAGAAAAAAGACGGCAGGAGAAACGGATGGAATTTCAGCAAGCGATCAAGGAAATAGAGGAGATCATCGGGTATCATTTTAAAGACCCGTCTCTCTTGCGTCAGGCCTTTACGCGCAAATCCTACTGCAATGAGGCACGCCAGGCAGGCAACCGACAGATTCAGAGCAATGAGGTGCTGGAGTTCTGCGGGGATAGTGTGCTCTCTGCCGCCATCATCAGCATCCTGATGGAAAAGTGCTCAAATCGTGCCGCCTTTGGTCTCTCGACCGAGCTGGATGAGGGCAGCTTTACTGTCATCAAGAGCAATCTGACCAACAAGACCATGCTCAGCCAAAGGATCGGTGAGCTGGGGCTGGAGAAATATCTGCTTGTCGGGCGCGGGGATGCCAGCCGCGGCATCATCAACCAGCCCTCGGTTATGGAGGATCTCTTTGAGAGCATCATCGGTGCTGTGTATTTTGATTGCGGCAAGGATATGCGTGTGATGATCGAGCTGATCGGCCGCTTGCTGGATACCGAGGAATATCTCAAAAAGAATGCCGTGCGTCAGGCAGCCAGCCCCTATAACGCGCTGCAGGAATTTTGCCAGGCGCGCAAGCTGCCGTTTTCCTTTTCGGAGATCGAGCATTTTGGCCCGGAGCATGAGCGCACCTATGTTTTTGCCTGCTATGTCCATGACGAGCTGATCGCCAGGGGTCAGGGTGGGAGCGGTGCCAAGGCCAAGGCGGCGGCTGCCGCCGCAGCTCTGCCGCTGCTCATGGAAAAATACGGCAAGTAATGGGATACCGTCGCTCGGGCGCAGACAAATTTCCGTGATGCGGTGATCGATATATCCAAGAAAGAGAGGTCGCGTGATGCCTGAAAAACCCGAAGCACTTTCGCCCGCGCACTATCCGATTTTACGCCGTTCCCCGCTGTTTGCCGATCTGCCGGATGCAACACTTGCACGCACGTTATCTCTCCTGGCCGCCACTCGCCGTCTCTACGCGCGGGGGGACTATCTTTGCCGTATGGGTGAGCCGCTTACCCATTTTGGCCTGGTGCTTGCAGGTACGGTGCAGGTCTATACCGACGATATAGAGGGCAATCAGGTCATGATGGCGAGCGTTACGCCGGGCGAGACCTTTGGCGAATCGCTTTGTTATTTGCAGCGGGTAGCCACGCATTTGTATATTCTGACCGCTGACGGGGCAGAGGTGCTGTGGCTGGATGTCTCCCCCTTTCGCGGTGAGCACGGTACAGATCCGTTTGTCTATACCACTTTCTCTCGTTTCACCGCGATGCTGGCCTCTCGCACGCTGGAGATGAACGAGCGTATTCAGATCCTTTCCAAGATCACCCTGCGGGATAAGCTGCTTACCTTTTTTGCGGGCTGTGAACGCCGCAACGGGCAAAAGACCTTTCAGATCCCCTTCGACCGCGCCGCCCTTGCCGTGTATCTTGGGGTCAATCGCACCGCGCTATCGCGTGAGTTGTCAGCCATGCAGCGGGAAGGAATGATTGCGTTTTATCGGAACAGCTTCAAGCTCTTGTTTTAAGCATATTCTTGTAAAATCTCTTTAAGTTGGTTGCATATGCAACCAACTTTTTGCGTTTACATTGTTATAATATTAACGAAAAAACAAAAAGACCGTGTAAAACGGTCGGAAAGAGAAAGACCATGAAAGAACTATTTGCACTTCTCCTTGTTCTTTGCATGTTGCTCCTCACGCTGGTTGCCTGTGCCCCTGCCGGCACGACGCCGGATGCAGGCGGCAATGAAGGGGGCGATGCGCCCGCCGAAAAGCTGACCATCCGCGCCGCCGGTATGAAGGGTCCCACCTCTCTCGGCCTTGTCAAGCTGATGGAGGATAATGCCGCAGGCACCTCGCAGAACAAATATGAATTCAACATCTACACCAAGGCTGACGAGATCACCCCCAAGCTCATCAAGGGGGAATTGGATATGGCAGCCCTGCCAGCTAATGCCGCCGCTACCGTATACGGCAAAACAGATGGTGCCATCACCGTGCTGGCCGTCAACACGCTTGGCGTGGTGTATGTTGTAGAAAAGGGAGACAGCGTGCAGTCGCTTACCGACCTTGCCGGTAAAAAGATCTATGCCGTAGGCAAGGGCACAACGCCCGAATACGGCCTCTCCTATATCCTTTCGCAGAATGGGATGTCGATTTCCGATCTGGATATCGAGTGGAAGAATGAGGCCACCGAAATTTTGCCTCTCCTCAAGGCACAAGAAAACGCCATTGCCATGATCCCGCAGCCGTTTGTCACCGCAGCACAGGTGCAGGTAGAGGGGCTTCGTGTTGCGCTGAGCCTCAATGAGGAGTGGAACAAGCTGAACAACGGCAGCCAGTTTATCACCGGCGTGCTGGTCGCGCGTACCGAATTTGTAGAAAAGAACCCGGAGGCTGTTGCCGCTTTCCTTGCGGAATATGAGGCCTCGATCAACTACGCCAAGACCGAGACAGATGCCGCCGCCGAGCTGGTGGTCAAGTACGGCATTATGGATGCTGTGCCGCTGGCGAAAAAAGCTCTTCCCAACTGCAATCTGGCATTCCTTGCCGGTGCAGACATGAAGACGGCCCTGACCGGCTATCTGACAACGCTTTACAATCAGAATCCGCAGTCGATCGGCGGCAGCCTGCCGGCAGACGGCTTCTACTATGTTAAGGAATAACAAAAAGCAATGGCAAAGGCTGCTGGCCTTTGCCATTGCGCTTATTGTCTGGCAGGCTGCTGCCCTGCTGGTGGATGAAAAGGTCTTCGTGCCATCGCCCATTGACGTGGCAATACGGTTTGTTTCGCTACTTGGGGAGCTTTCCTTTTTCGCCATCTTTTTTTACAGCCTTGGTCGGGTACTAATCGGTTTTTTTGCCGGACTTTTGCTCGGCTGTCTGCTGGCGGTTTTAGCCGCTCGTTTCCCACTGGCCGAGACGCTGCTGTATCCCTATATGATTACCATCCGCTCGGTGCCGGTTGCCTCCTTTGTGGTGCTGGCACTCTTGTGGCTGTCCTCTGCCATGCTGTCCGGCTTTATTGCCTTTTTGATCGTGCTGCCCATTGTGTATAACGGTGTGCTGGTTGCCCTGCAGGCAACCGATCGGCAGTTAAACGAGATGGCGCAGGTCTTTCACGTTTCTTTTTTTGATCGGCTGCGCTGCATCTATGTGCCGCAGGTGCGCCCCGCGTTGCTGGCAGCGGCAACCACCTCCATCGGGCTTGCGTGGAAGTCGGGCATCGCAGCCGAGCTGTTCGGCATGCCGGACGGCTCGATCGGTAACGAGCTGTATCACGCCAAGCTGTATCTGGATACACCCGCGCTTTTTGCCTGGACCTTGGTCATCGTGCTGGGCAGCTTGGTGTGTGAAAAGCTGCTGACGGTGCTGTTGCGCTTTGTGCTTGGGGGGTATCGGAAATGAAGGATATCATCATCAAGAATCTTTGCAAGCGGTTTGGAGAAAAGCAGGTATTGACCGATTTTTCCGCCAAGATCCCCGCCGGCAGCGTCTTTGGTATCATGGGGGAATCCGGCTGTGGCAAGACTACCCTGCTGCGCATCCTGCTGGGGTTAGAGAAGACAGATGGCGGCATCATCGAGGGGCTGCCCCCGCGCATCAGCGCGGTGTTTCAAGAGGATCGGCTGTGTGACGAGTTTTCGGCCGTGGTCAATGTAGCCATTGCCGCACCGCGTAAAACGCCGCGAGCCGCGATCGAGGAATGCCTTTCAGCTCTTGGCCTTGCCACCGATCTTGACCGCCCCGTGCGTGAGCTTTCGGGTGGCATGCGCCGCCGCGTGACCATTGCCCGCGCGCTGATGGCAGAGGGCGAGCTGCTTTTGCTGGACGAGCCGTTTAAAGGGCTGGATGAAGAAACACGCCTCTCGGTCATGGCTGTTGTACGCCGCATGGCACACAACAGAACGGTGGTGCTTGTCACGCACGATGAAGAGGAGATTGCCGCCCTCGGTGCCTCGCTGCTGAAAATGGAGTAGAACGCGGAGGAGATTTGCGGAAACTTTTTGAAAAAAGTTTCCTGCACCTTCAAAAACCTTTATGGATAAAAGTTTTGTTGCCGCAGGAACAGATCATTCGGCGGCAAGATTCCACCGCCTACAGCGGTGCCCTGCGGGTTCGACTGTGTGCCTTCACACTGTCATCCTGAGCGCAGGGCGTAGCCCGAAGTCGAACCCCGTAGGGGGCCACCGTTAGGTGGCAGGATCTTGTGAAGGCACTCCGCTCAGAATGACACCCATTCGGGTGTCGCCGCCGTTTACCTCCCGCCCCCACAAAACAACCGCACAGAAAAAACAAGGCTTGCAAGGGATTACCCTTGCAAGCCTTGTTTTTTATTCTTTTCGGCACGGAAGCCATTAGAATCACATGGATTCTCGCGCCATTCTATTTTTCGCCGGTGCTTGCTTGCGGGACGTCGTGGCGCCGTCCCCTACCGAAGAACAAGCGGCCGGCATATCCTTTCCGATAAAATTTTCGACACATCCCTCGTCCTATTTCATCTCCTCTACCCCGATCACACGGTAACGCGCCGAGCTCGTCTCGTGTGCCTGTTCGGTCAATTCGATGACACGATAGGTAGCGTCGGTTGTCTCGTCGCTGTCCTCCACCAGGCGGCAGACGGCATTCTTGCAGTCACCGTAGGCACGCAGGGTGATGGCAAAGCAGGTGTCCGGCTTGACGTATTCAACCGGCGCCGCCACGGGCAGCAGCGTGCCACCCTTGACAAAGACGGGAATGCCATCGGTTACGATATGGTGCTTGCCTCCTTCGTACCGTTTCCCGGTAAAGAAGTCAAACCACTCGCCCTGCGGCAACCAAACGTCGCGCTCCTTCTCGGGCGCGGTCAACGGGGCAACCACCATCGCATCGCCAAAGAGATACTCGTCCTTGCACTCGCGCGCCTCTGCCTCCTTCTCGTAATCGCAGACCAACGCACGCACGGGCGGCTTGCCCTGCGTATGGTAGTCATAGAACATGGTAAAGAGGTAAGGGATAAGAGACATGCGCACCCGGAAGAGTTCCCGGATCTCATCGGTGCAGCCGTGCATCTCCCACGGCATTTCAGAAAGGTAGAAGGCATTCACAAGTGCCTGCGGGCTGAAGACCACGCTCTGCACGCGGCGAATGAGATCCTCTGCGTTTTCGGCATGGCGCACCTCGGGCGACCAAAGCAGGCCGGAGAAACCGGCATTGACTACGCCCGTAATAAAGTCCTTGTGGCCGTACAGGTCAGAATACAGAACAAACGGATAAGAGGCCGCGAGTGAGCCAAGGTTACGCACCTCGGAGAGAGTGCGGCGGTTGCCGAGTGCCTCGCTGATCGTCTGCGCGTACAGCGTGCCAAACAGGCTGTGGTACTGCTCACCATCCATGCCGGAGGGAAAGAGAGCGCAGTTCGGGAAGGTCCAACCACCGGTAAAGTCGCTGCCGTCGCATTCGTCCAGCTTAAAGCCGGAAACACCCATCTCCACCAGGGTGCGCTGGTGGTCGGCAAAGATCTTGCGTGCCTCCGGCAGGGTAAAGTCAGGCACAAGGCCGTTCCAGACCAAATAGTCGCCGCTGTATGGGATCAGCGCATCATAGATCGGCGCGGTGGGGTGGGTAAAGGCGTGCTCCCACAGATTGAGGTGAAAACCCGCATCGCAGATCTCCTTGACCGTCGAGGCCGCGTTCGCAAAACGCCCCTCATCCCACACATAAGAACAGGAATAGGTGTGCGACTGCCAGCCGGGCTCAAGGCCAAGGATGTCGCAGGGGATGCACAGCTCGCGAATGCGGTGCGCCATAGCCAGCACCTGCTCCTCGTTAAACTTCATGTCGCAACGGTAGAAGCAGCCAAGTCCCCACATTGGCGGCATACAACCGCCACCGGAGAGCAGGTTGTACTGGGAAACAATGGAAAGGATCGTCTCTCCCGTGATGTAGTACAGGTCAACGCCCTGCGCGATCGGAATCTCAATGGTCAAAATGGTACGGTCGCTCCCCTCGCGGATGGCGTAAATATCCTCAAAGGCAGAGACGAGACGATTGGCATCCGTTCCGTCCTCC
The DNA here is from genome assembly GCA_017462545.1 of Clostridia bacterium. Taxonomy (GTDB): domain Bacteria; phylum Bacillota; class Clostridia; order Oscillospirales; family CAG-272; genus UBA1740. Next base: position 932 of record JAFTQX010000001.1, on the reverse strand, counting down.
TGCCCTTTTTCAGGCCGAAGCTCCTTGCCGCAGTAAAAGGTGGCATAGCGGGCGGTATCTACGTACAGACCAAAGCCGGCCGTGGTGACAAAGAAAGGAACGGGCGCGTGCGTGTCGCCACTGTTGGATACCGGGTCGGCATTGGGGCGAATGTGCTTTTTTGTGCCGCGGTGCTGAAAGCCCTTCAGCTGCAGGCCAAAGCCGTATATGCAAGCGGCAGGGTCGATCGGCATGGTGATCTTTACCCCGCGCGGCGAGGTAGAGAACCGCATGTCAGCCGCCGCGGCAGGCTGCTCGGTCAGAATATCACAGGCAGGGGCGGGCGCAAATCGGGAGGGAACGACCTCCTCGGGTGTACCGTATCGAATCTTATATACGCTCATGGTGAAAATTCCTTTTTTGATGAATTTGACAAGACCAGTATATCACATTCCAAGTCGGATTGCAAGAGACGCAGCGCGCGTCTTGTCGAAGAATTTTGAATACTTGATTGTTTTTTCCTCCCTCGCCTCTTGACAGCCGAACGCGTTTGCGGTATAATAGGTAAGTACGCAAACGAACGCGTTGCGCATAGTCTATACGCAGGCATATCGAAGCGGTCACAATGGGGGAGCAAGAAAAAACAGTTAATACCTGTTTTTTCGACGCGAGTAACGAAAACAAGGAGCAGACAGAGCCGATTGTATGAGGCGACAGGCTGCGACTATATTTTCGGAAGGGCCATGGTCTTGAAAATTTGCGAGCATATCGGTCGCAAAAAGGTCAAAAAGCCTTGTAAACACTGACTTTTCGAGCACTCCGAAAGCAACCAAAAACAGCATTTCTAAAAATATTTCTAAAAAAATTGAATATCCGATGATATCTGCCTAACGGCAGTTCATATACGGAGGGATATCGAAGTGGTCATAACGAGGCGGTCTTGAAAACCCGCG